>JAUVBB010000121.1 GCA_030591445.1 Deltaproteobacteria bacterium
GTCTGGTTCTGGCCCTCACCAGTTTTACCGCCCCCGGTCCTTTTCGCGCCACCGGTGTGTCGGCCCAACTCGCGGCCGGAACACGAGGAACCTGGCGAAGAAAAGGTCTAAACCTCTACCAAGCGGAGGAGGGGGATTTCTGCAATCAGCTCATCGCCAGTTTGCGCCAGGCTAAACAACAGCAAAGAGAAGAGAAGAAACGCGAGGCAGACGGCCTGGTCAATCTCGTAAGTGGTGTGCATCGAATTCGACCCTACAAGTTTTTGAGCTTTTTCAGCGAAGCCGACGAAGAGATATTTTTCGGCCGCCGAGATGAAACCATCAAGCTCTTTAGCCAAGTCGTCTCTCATCGCTTGGTGCTACTGCATGCGCCTTCCGGTACCGGAAAGACCTCGCTATTGAACGCGGGCGTCATCCCCAGTCTTCGGCGGGAAGGCTTCGCGGTGGTCACTCTTCGGTGCATCAGAGAACCAGATCGAGATTTACGCGAGGCCATCACTCAAGTGTTGCAGCAAGAGGCCTTAGCCACATCAAGCCCTGCGAGCACACCGGGAGTGTTCTCTGCTAAGCTCCGTGATTTCTTGGCCCAGGCGGTTGCGAGTCTGGCCAAACCAATCGTCATCATCTTCGACCAGTTCGAGGAATTTTTCATCCATTTCCCCAAAGCGGTTCGTAAGGCCTTTTTGGTTCAGATCGCGCAGGTACTGAAGGACAGCCAGCTCAACGTGCGATTCCTTTTATCGATCCGTCACGATTTTCTCCATCACATATCCGAGTTCAAAACCAAAATTCCCGATGTCTTCCACCACGAAGTGGCACTAAACGAGCTTGGCCCCGAGGCCATGGAAGATGCCATTCGGGAACCGGCTCGCTTGGCCGGTCTACACTTTCAGGATGAACTGGTCACTCGCATCTTGGCCGATCTCGGTTCTTTGGGATCGGAACCGCCCCAATTGCAAATTATCTGCGATCGTCTCTATGACGAACTTGAGGAGGGAGAACGGGAGTTCACCCTGGACCATTATGACCGACTGGGCGGTGCCCGCGGAATATTGGGCCACTACCTCGAACGTTTTATCGAAGCCCGCCCGCCGGCCGGACAAGAGCTGGCCCGACAAGTGCTCAAAGCTTTGGTGACTTCGGTTGGGACCAAAGGCGTCAGCACTGCCGATGAGATTGTCATCGAAACCCGGCAATCAAAAAAATCCATACAATCCATGCTTGATCTTTTGTTGGGCTCACGCCTGCTGAGAAAACTGGTGGGGGAAGACAGCGAAAGCTATGAGTTAAGCCACGAGTTTCTCATCGAACAGATTGGCGGCTGGATAGACGACAGCGATCGGGATCTCAAACGCGCCCACGAGCTCCTGCGCCAAGAAATGCTGAACTATGAGCGATTCGGCCTGCTGGTGGCACCCAGTCGAATCGCCATCATTCAGCAACACGCTGAGTCCTTGCAACTAGGCCGCGCCGAGCAAGATCTGCTCAAGCGCAGCTTAAAGAGTAGCCGACATAAAAAAAACTGGATAGCCATAGCAATGGCCATTTTTTTAGCGCTAGGTCTGCTCACCAGCTTCCTGGTCATGCATTTTGTCCGTTTGGATTTGTGTGAAGGTTCGCGCGCCCAACTAGACGGTATCTGGGATGCCAACTCCCGCGATCAGCTGCGTAAGTCCTTCCTGGCCACCAAAAAGTCCTATGCCCAAACCACCTACGATCTGGTGCAAGCCGCGCTTAGCCGCTACACCGACCAGTGGGTAAATATGCACACCGCTTCTTGCCAAGCCACCCGCATCGAGAGCAGCCAATCCGAGCAGATCATGGATCTACGCATGATCTGCCTGGCCGAACGGCTGCAAGAAGTGCGCTCCCTGGTCTCGGTCTTCATTCAGGCCGACGAAAAAGTCCTGCAAAAAGCCGTCCCGGCCGTCTCCTCGCTAACTCCCTTGTCTCGTTGCGCCGATACCGAAGCCCTCTCCGCCCAACTCCCGCCCCCTAATGATGAAACCACTAGAAAAAAAGTAGAATCTATCCGCGCTCAATTGACCAAAGTAGATGCCTTAGCCAAAACCGCCCGCTTCCAAGAAGGAAGCAAGCTAGCCACTCAAGCGCTTGATTCCGCACGCAAGATTCACTATCCCCCCGTAGAAGCCGAGGCGCTTTCCTCTCTCGCCAATATGTATGAACTCCGAGGTAATTACGAACAAGCAAGCAAATCAGACTTCGGCGCCTGGATCATAGCCGAAGCATCGGGGCATGACCGCCTCAAAGCCGAAATCTCGTTAAGTTTGGCAGGCATCGAGGGCCAACACCTAGCCCGACATGAAAGCGGAAAAAACTGGCTTCAAGAAGCCGATGCGACTCTGCGCCGTCTGGGTGGAGAGAAACTGATGCTAGCCAGATGGCATCATACGGCAGGCAACCTGTACTACGCCAAAGCCGACTATGCCCGGGCCAGAAAGCACCATGAATTGGCCCTGGCCATGCGAAAAAAGATCGTTGGCAGCAAGCATGTCTCCGTCATGAACAGTCTAAGCGAATTGGGCAGGACATTCTACGCCACCGGAAAATATCAGCAAGCCATCGAATACCTAAGAAAAGCCCTTAAGTCGGCGGAAAATTCCATGGGCGCCAACCACCCAGCTGTCGGCAGCTTGTGCAACGATCTGGGCAATACTTACGATTCCCTAGGCGACTCCAAGCAAGCGACTGAGTTTTACCGGCGCGCCTTGAATATCTGGAACAATGCCCTGGACCCCGATCATCCCAAGATAGCAGTGGGCCACAACAACCTGGGTCTGGTGTTAGACGCAGCCGGGAAAAAAGATGAGGCCTTGTCCCACTACCGGAAGGCCGTAGCCATCTGGGAGAAATCATTAGGCGCCGATCACCCCAATGTGGCCATCGCTTTGAACAACATCGCCTCTCAGCAACTCGAGAGCAATGAGACCGAGGCTGCAAAAAAGAACTTCGAGCGCACTCTGGTTATTCGGAAGAAGTCTTTGGGCCCCGAGCATCCGGAAGTGGGCACCAGCATCCACAATCTAGGCATCGCCTTGGCCCAATCCGGCAACAAAGTCGAGGCACTGAATCACTATTTCAGGGCCCAGGAAATCTGGCAAAAAGCACTCGGAGCTGAGCATCCTCTTGTGGCTGTCGGCCTGAACAGAATCTGTGGCCTGCAGCTAAATATGGGCCGTCTGAAAGCTGCCCAAAAAAGCTGTCAGGAGGCGCTGGCGATCAGGATAAAAGCCTTCGGAGAAATTCACAGCACTGTGGCCCAAACCAAATTTACTTTGGCAAAGGTTAAGAGGAAACAAGGTCGTTTCTCCCAAGCCTCCGTCCTTTTTGTCTCGGCCGCGGAGATTTGCCGGCAAAGCTCGTGCTCTCCGGCCTTCGATGCTGATGTTTTGTTTGAGACATTGGTCTTGCGCTTCAAGAGTTTCTGCCGTTTCCCGCCCGCGTCCGCGCCGCTTGCCTCGCGCTCCTCTTGCCGTAAAGAGATTCGTGAGCAAATCAAGGCGATGCGGGACACACATGCCCGCTCTGATGGGATGAAGGCGGTGGTGACAGTTATCGATGCCTGGCTCAGCAAGAATGATCGCTGAGATGATTCGCCAGAATCTTGCGGGTAAGGGCCGGCACTCCTAGATTTTGCAGATCTTGCTGATTGGCGATCCAGCGCCAGGAGTTTTTCTTCGGTATGCGGCCGGATCCACCCAAGGAGCAGTCGTAGGACTCCACCTTTAGCAGCAGATGCGTCAGTACATGTTCGATTCGGCCTCTACTCTGGGCAATTGTCACCGGCCGTCCAAGCAGGCTGGCCAGCTCCCGGCGCAATGCTTCTTTCTTGCCGAGGCCTGCCTTGGGGGGAAGCGACACCGAGGGCGGCAACCACATGCCGCCGAAGAGACCTTGGTAGGCTTGGCGGATTAGCAAAATCTTTCCATCGGGCCGCCGGAGTACGGCCGCAAGCAGGCGAACGATTTTGGGCGCCTTCTTCTTGGTACGTGCCGGTCGCAAGTGGATAGTGCCGGCCCTTTTTGCCCAACAGAGACGCTTGAGGGGACAAGCAGGACAGGCGGGAGAACTGGGCGTACAGACCAGGGCGCCCAATTCCATCAGGGATTCATTGTAAACTCCCGCGTTTTGGGCAGGAACCAGCTTAGCGGCCAGCTGCGTTAGATCCTTGCCGGCGGCTTGATCCAAATCGAACAGCCGGCTCAAGACTCTGACCACATTGCCATCGACGACCGGCACCGGACAGGAAAAGGCTATAGAGGCAATGGCACCCGCGGTATAGGGGCCGATACCCGGGAGCTTTTCCAGTTCTGTCGGGTCCTTGGGCAACTTGCCGCCGTAGTGATGGACCACCCGACCGGCGGCCTGGTGCAAATTACGGGCCCGGCTGTAGTAACCTAGACCCGACCACTCGGCCAAGACTTCGTCCACTGAAGCCCGGGCCAGCGCCGACAGGCTGGGAAATTTACGCATAAAGCGGTTGAAATAGGGTTCCACCGCACGAATGCGGGTCTGTTGGGCCATGATCTCCGAGACCCATGTTCGATAGGGGCTCGGGCGACGCCGCCAAGGTAGATCGCGACCGGCGACAGCGAACCAATCCAGCAATCGATTCTGAATCGCCTTAACTCTTCTTGCTTGTACCACTGACAAACCTCTTTCCTGAATCGGGCCGAGTGTGCCCGAAAGCCTATAAGAAAACAATCGCTTAACTTCTCTGAGTTGACATCGTGGCCAGGGGTCGATAATTATTGAGCCATGCCTGTTATCTTGCTTACCAACGACGATGGAATCCACGCTCCCGGGCTGCATGCCCTGGAGAAATCCCTGGCAGACCTGGGCGAAGTGTGGACAGTGGCTCCGGATGTGGAGCGCAGTGCTTGCGGCCGAGCAGTAACCCTCAACCGGCCGCTTCGCGTTACCAAGGTGGGTCCACGCCGCTTTGCGGTAGACGGAACACCGGTCGATTGCGTGCTGCTGGCCTTTCGTTCTTTGATGGATCCGTCACCAAAAATCGTGGTCTCCGGCATCAACCGCGGCTTCAACGTAGGTGAAGATCTGGATTATTCCGGCACGGTGGGCGCCGCCGCCGAGGCTGCCTTGCAAGGCGCCCATCTTAGCGTGGCCGTGTCCACCCATTCCCGTGCCAACGGCAACTCGCTGGATCATGCCGGAGACTTCTCGCAATATCTGGTGAAGAAGCTCTGGGCCGAGCCTCGCCTCCCGGAAGGAAGCTACCTGAACGTCAACCTGCCCACCAAACCAGCACATAAAATACGCTGGACCCGCCAGGGCAATCGGCTGGGCCGGGGGAGGGTGGTGGTGGACAAAGATCCCAGGGGCAAGAAATTTTACTGGATCGCCGAACGCCCCGAAGAAGGCGAACCACCTCCGAACACTGAT
Source organism: Deltaproteobacteria bacterium (assembly GCA_030591445.1). Lineage (GTDB taxonomy): Bacteria > Myxococcota > B64-G9 > B64-G9 > B64-G9 > JAUVBB01. Next base: position 5,425 of record JAUVBB010000121.1, read on the forward strand.
CGCGGCGCTTTGAAAGACGAGTGCATTTCGCTGTCGCTGCTGACTTTGGACCGCAATTGGCAGGGCAACTGGACTCCGCCCGCCCATTGGGACAACGGCTTCTTCGAGGAGCAAGTTTGAATTTCGACCAGGCTCGCCGAGAAATGGTCTCACGGCAAATCGCCGCCCGCGGAGTTCGCGATCAACGCGTGTTGGCGGCCTTGGAGCAAGTCCCTCGACATCTTTTTCTGTCTGAAATCCAGCAGGCCGCGGCCTACGGGGATCATCCGCTTCCCATCGGCGAGGGTCAGACCATCTCGCAGCCCTTTATGGTTGCCTCCATGACCGAAGCGCTGGGCTTGACCGGTTCGGAGAAAATATTGGAGATTGGCACGGGTTCCGGCTACCAGGCGGCCGTGCTGGCCGTACTGGCCCGCCAAGTTGTCTCCATTGAACGCATCTTGTCTTTGGCCGAAAAAGCGCGCGCACGGCTCAAGAGCCTGCCGGCGGACAATGTAGTGGTTCACGTAGGCGACGGCACTTTGGGCTGGCCCGACTCCGGGCCCTATCAAGGAATCATGGTCACAGCCGGTGCTCCGGCCACCCCAAAGCCTTTGCTAGCTCAACTCGACATCGGCGGACGCTTGGTCATCCCGGTGGGTAGCCGCAGCAGTCAAGTCATAGAAATACACACAAAAACGGGCATCGACTCCTATTCCATCCGCAAGGACACCGCCTGTCGCTTTGTCGATTTAATCGGCAGGCACGGCTGGGAATGCTAGCCACGGGCCGAGAAAGAACAGGATAAATGAATCAAGTTCGAACATTCATCCAAGGCATGTTGGTCGGAATCGCCAATATCATTCCAGGCGTAAGCGGAGGAACTTTCGCTTTGGTATTAGGTATTTACGAACGCCTGCTGGCCTCGGTAGGCGCTTTTGGAGCCCGTAGCGGAAAAATCTTGTTTCGCGTCTTGATTCGTCCCACCGACCCGGATGCCAAAGCACAGTTCGGTCAAGAGTTCCGCCGAACCGACGCGCTATGGTTGATGGTGCTCATGTTCGGGGCCGGCGTGGCCATTTTGGCAAGCTCCCATCTGATTGCTTTCTTGCTAGACCAACATCGTGAGCCCACTTTTTCCTTTTTCGTTGGGTTGATACTACCCTCGGTGCTGGTACCACTTGCCTTGCTCGATCGCAGGGGCTTCTGGGAACTACTGTCCTGCTTGTCGGCCATCGCTGCCCTGGTCGGGCTGGTCATGTTTTTTGAGCCGGCCACCGGAGAAGGCACCGGGCTCATCAGTTTGTTCGCCGCCGGCGCCATCGCCATTTCCGCCATGATCCTTCCCGGAGTTTCCGGTTCATTTATCTTGATGGTGATGGGCGAATATCGCACGGTCCTGCTGGCCATCAACACCATGGATTTCACCCAGCTTGCCGTTTTTGGCGCCGGTTGTGTCTTGGGCCTGCTCGCCTTTGTGCGCCTGCTCAACTTCCTGCTGCGGCGCTTCCATTCGGTCACCATTGCGTTTCTCATTGGCTTGATTCTGGGCTCGCTCTGGGTGCTTTGGCCATTCAAAGAGGTTGCGGAAGGCGCCAAAATCATCACCGGTACCAATATCTGGCCGCAGACCTTCGGCCCCGAATTCGCTTGGTCCATCGCTTCCTTTGTCCTGGGCCTCGTCTGTTCAGCCGGTTTGTATTTCTGGGGAAAAGACCGCAAATAAATGAAAGAAAATAACGGGAAAAAATTTCGTTACTTACGCTTCATCACGACCGTAGTCTGCTTGCTTGGCATCCAGGCTTGCGGTCAGTCAAGCCATCCATCCTGGCTCAAGCCGGTTCCGGACGCAGAAGCAGTCGGCGTTTTTCATCAGGTGCAGCGCGGTGAGAGTCTCACTTCAATCTGTCGAACCTATGGAGCCAACCTGCAAGAAGTGGCCGAACTAAACGGTATTGAAGACGCCAATGCGATTCAAGCCGGTCAAAACCTGTTCATTCCCGACGTAAGCAAAGCGCACAGTCCCACTCCTGCAAAACCCGGGGCCGTCGCTCAAGCAGAGATTCGCAAGTGGAGCGGACAATTCATTTGGCCGGTTAGCAAGGGCGTGGTCACATCCAAGTTCGGCATCCGGCGTGGCCGCCGGCATGATGGTATCGATATCGGCGCTCCCGAGGGAACCGAGATCAAGGCGGCAGCTGACGGCACCGTCTTGCATGTCGGCAACCAGCAACAAGGCTACGGCAAGTTGGTCATCATCCGGCATGCCGATGACATGATCACGGTATATGCCCACAACCAGGAAAACCTGGTTAAAGAGGGGATCAAAGTGAAGCAGGGCCAGCTTATCGCCCGCGTCGGCAAGACCGGCCGCGCCACCGGTCCCCACTTGCATTTCGAAATTCGCAAGCGCACCAAACCAAGAAACCCCCTATATTTTTTGCCCAAATCGCCCTAATGCAGCAAAAAGGAGATTGCCCCGATGGACCTCGATAAATTTATCCGCGATATTCCCGATTTTCCCAAGCCCGGCATCATCTTCAAGGATATCACCCCCATACTGCGCGATCCTGGCGCTTTTCGCCATTCGATAGCCGTACTCGCCGAGCAAGCCCAACCCACCAAACCCGATCTAATCCTAGGCATCGAAAGTCGCGGTTTTCTCTTTGGCGGCGCCCTGGCCCTTCAAATGAACCTAGGCCTGATCGTCGCCCGCAAACCCGGCAAACTGCCCTACGAGACCGATCAAGTCTCCTACGACCTGGAATATGGCTCGAATACCTTAGAAATGCACACCGACGCCATTGAGCCAGGCCAGCGCATCCTCATCGTCGACGATCTCCTGGCCACCGGCGGCACCGCCGCCGCCACCGCCAAACTTGTCCGCAAACAACAAGGCATCGTCGCCGGCTTCGCCTTTGTTGTAGAACTAGCCTTCCTAGAAGGCCGTAAACAACTCGATCCCGACCCGGTCTCCACCATATTGACCTACTGAGCCTGCTCAGCGAAGACGAAAATAATAAAAAATCTTTTCAGTTTTCTCTCAGTTGCGGTGTCTGAGATAAGTGGAAGTGTAATTGGCTTTCGCCAACGGGAGACGTATAATCTTGGTAAAGTTGCTAAAAAAGGATGATCAGCATTCGCATCGAAGATCTATACGATCGATACGCCCATTTGTTGTACCGGCGTTGTCTGGCCTTGTTGGGCAATCCGGCCGATGCCGAGGACGCCTTGCAAGAGGTGTTTGTCCGCGCCATGCGAGCGGCCGATTCCTTTCGGGGCGAAAGCGAGCCCAGTACTTGGCTTTATCGCATCTGTACCAATCACTGTCTCAATCTGATTCGTTCTTCCCGGCGCCGGCGGCTTCGGCAAGAACGCAGAGGTCAGGATCCGAACCTAATTACCCATACCACGGCCGAGCAGGTAGAAAACGCGGCCATGATCCGAGAGCTTCTGCCCGCCTTCGATCGCAAGGCGCAGGAGTTGGCCATTTACTATTTTGTCGACGAGATGAACCAACAAGAAGTGGCAGAGGCAATGGGCCTGAGCGTCCCAACTGTTCGCAAGCGGCTAAAGAAATTCATAGCCAAAGCCCAAAAAATCTTATCGAAAGGTGCCGATTTTGACCATCCAGCTCAGAAATGAGGAGCACCCCAGCCGACATTTGCTCAGTCGACTCCTGGCCGGGGACTTGGATGACAAGGAACGGGGCACCACCGAGAAACATGTATCTTCTTGCAGTGAATGCAAAGACTTACTCGTAAGAATAAAAGTAGAGCTTGAATCTTTTCACACTAGTCACAACAAGGAAAACTTCCTTGCCCAGGTCAAAGAGCTAGCAGAATCAACGCAAACAAAACACCTCGCTTGGTGGCAACTTGCTTGGCGTCCGGCTGGTCTGCTAGCAGCCGCGGCCATGATTGTGGCCCTTATGCTTTTTTCGATCCAGCACCTTCCCGAGGACCCTGATACCCGCATGAAGGGAAGTGGCATTGAGCTTGGACTTTTTGTGATGGAGGGCAGTGAAGCAAAAATCACGGATCCTTCCCAGCTGAGGCACCCGGGCGATCGCATCCAGTTTCACCTGACTGCGCCGGCAGGTGGCTATCTGCATTTGTTGGGCATCGACGAAGCCGGCGTGCTGAGCGTCTATTTCCCGCGACCGGGAGCGGCACATGAATCCTATCCGGGCGGCGCTGCTAGACCGGTTCCAGGCAGCGTCATCCTGGACGATACCCTGGGTCGAGAAAGGGTCTTTGTGCTGATCTGTGCCGAGGCCATGGCACCCGATGAACTATTAGCGAGAGTGCGGAGCCTATCCGGTGATCCCCAACAGTTACTCGAAGCACAAGAGTTGGACCTTGATTGCCGGCAAGCGAGCGTTCTGATTACGAAGGAAGCAAAATGACCACCCTGCTGACTCTCGGACTGCTGTGGACCTTGGGCGCGCCCGCCCAAGGAGCATTGCCGCCGGGAGAGTTCACGCCTTTTGCCTTGCTGGTTGCTTCAAACGAAGGTGGCCCGGATTTCGCCAGTTTGCGTTACGCTCATCGGGATGCCGAAAGAGTTCGTGACGTCTTTCATGAACTGGGCGCGCTGGCCGACCCGCGAACGCAGGTCTTGCTTGGCCCCGACAGCGATGATCTCCGCCAAGCCATGCAGGCTATGCACAATGACGTTCAGAAAGCCAAGACAGCCGGTCAGACGGTCTTGCTTCTGTTTTACTATTCAGGACACGCTAAAGACGGGCAACTGCTACTCGGCGACGAAAGCCTGGCCATGGACGAGATCAAACGCTGGCTAGGCCAATCGCCGGCTGACCTGCGGGTGGCCTTTGTCGATGCCTGCCAGGCCGGCGAGTTCACGCGTATGAAGGGCGGAAGCCTGGCACCCTCGATAGTGAAAGTCGAAAACACCCAGGGCCAAATCATCGTCACTTCCAGTTCGGCCACCGAAGGTTCGCAAGAATCAGACGAAATCGGCGGATCCTTTTTCACCCATTACCTGGTGTCCGGGCTACGTGGGGCGGCGGACCATTCCCAGGACGGCTTGGTCTCCCTGCGGGAAGTCTACGATTACACCTATCACCAGGTGGTTGCTCGAACCACCGGCAGTAGGGGAGGCACTCAACACCCCACCTACGGTTACCAAATGGCCGGTCGGGGTAATATCATCTTGACCCGTTTAAGCACTCCTTCTTGCCGAATCTCCTTCCCGGCTGACCTGGAGGGAGAATACCTGATTTACGATCAGCAAAAGCAAGTCATCGTAGCCGAGCTTAGTAAAAAATCAGGTAAAAACAGCACTATTGCCGTTGAATCAGGAATATACGCCATCAAGAAAAGACGAAGCACCGACCTGCTGCTCGGTGAGTTCGTGCTGGTAGACGGGCAGAACTTGGAGCTACGCGACCAGGACTTGCTTTCGGTGGCTTATGAAAATGACATCACCAAAGGGCTGGTCGCCATCCGAAAAAAAACCCGCTACATCGGTTATTCGCTGCGCTTCGGCTCTCAGGCCTTTTTTGATAAACCGACGCGGGAAGAACTCTTCTACACCGTCGCCCAGGCCGGTCTTCAAATTGAGTTCTTCGGCGTGGTCTCCGATTGGGTTTCTTTGACCTTCGACGTATTGCTCGGCGGCGGCAGCAACACAACCACCGTAAGATTAGACAACGGTTTCGATCAACGGGTCGAAGCTGCGTTTTTTCGCGCCGAATTCGGCTCAGGCCTGCATTTTCATTACCAGTTAGGAAATTTCGATTTATTTGCCGGCCCGCGCCTGAGTTTTTTGCTGGCGGTCCGGAGTTTGGGCCCACCCTTGGAGCTTTGGCCCACCCAGAGCTTTGGCACCCTCAGCCCTGGGATCACGGCCGGCTGTGCCTATCACCTGGGAGATTTCGATTTTTTTCTCGAGAGCCGGGTTCATTATCTTTACTACAACATAGGTTCCAATGCCTCCATGGGCTATGGCGGAATCTATTTGGGATTTTCTTATCGCTCCTAAGGAGCCAAGGAAGGAGCAGGTTCATGAAATCACTTCGCTGGTTGGTTCTTGGCGCTTTGCTGGCTGCAACAGCTTGTGGAGACTACTCCAATGAGCTTTTGAAAGAAGATCTAGAGTACTTGTATGCGGTACCCGCCCGGGCCGCGCTGGAAGTGCGTGTCGCTGAGCTACAGGCCCGCAACATTGAACTCGCTCATGAATCTTCCGGACTTGAACAGCGCACTGATGCCGTGTTGGGGGAGACCGCCTCCTGGTACATCGTATCCTTGCTGGTCTCGCTCGATGTCAACCTCAACGTACTCGGCTTTCTGGATCTGGTCGACACCATCACCGGCTTTCCACCCACGGCCCGAAATAGCGGCTCCCGTCAATGGGGACCCTGGCCCTCCGAGGAGTCGCCCCATACCGATTTTCGTTTTATCATGAGTCGGGATCGCACCCTGGGCCAATTTGATTTCTCGCTACAAACCACCGCCGCGGCAGCGCGCAATACCCCCGCCTACGATGAAGGCTGGGCCGGATGTTTGTATGGCAACGTCGTTCCCACCGATGGCAGCGTCCGTCGCGGTACTGGCAACCTGACCGCCGATGCCGCCACCTGTGACCGCTTTGAGGCCTCCGGCGCCTCCGGCCAGGCCAGCATCGGTTTCGATACCGCTCCCGACGAGCAAAACCCGCAGGGCAAGACCAGCCTCCAGATTCATTTCGAAAATTTCCTCACCAGGGGCATGATAGACAAAGACCCGAACAGCCGACCCATGCAAGCCGACTACCAGTATCTGGAGCGCGGCGATCTGTCCGGCAGCTTCGATTTTGACACCTGGGGCGATTTGGACAATGGCGAAAACCCGAACCAACTGGCCCAAGAGCATATCGTCATCAAAACCCGCTGGGACCATACCGGCGCCGGCCGCGCCGACAGCACCATCAGTGGCGGCGATCTGGGCGCCCTGGTCATCGAACTGCACGAATGCTGGAACCCAGAAAAGAAACGCGTCTACTACCAAGACTCTCACAACCTAGCCCCCACCGAAGGCCTGCCCAGCGACTGTGCTCTGCCCGAGAGCGAATAAACCTTTCAAATAGTTTTTCGCTTTTCCGCCTCCGCGGGGTCAAAAGAAATGAACCCGATAAGGAGGAAGGAAATGAAAAAATTCGGAACGATGCTAATGACCCTATGTTTCTCAACCCTCTTACCCATGGCCGGATGTGGTCTCGAAGATGACATCTCCTCGGGCAAGGCTTTTTTAGAAGCCTTTCCTGCCGAGGACACCTTGATCATTGAAACCAACGGACTTGATAGCCAAAGTTCCGGCATCAAAGCCATGAGCCAAGCCCTGGTAGGCGAACGGGCTGACTTGCATGACCTTAGCTTCTACGTCGCCCACCAAATCAACCACCAGGCCCAGCAAATCTTTCGGACCGTGTGGTTCATCACCCGCTTCGCGCCCACTGTCGCCGTAGAGGAAGACGGAATCCTGGGCGAAGGAAAAGATGCCTTTGCCTATAACGCCCGAGCCGCCTGGGGACCCTTTCGAGACGATGAGGGTAAAAACCTCGAATTCATCCTGCAAGTCTGGCGCGGTCTCGACCCCACCGATGGTCGTCGGGTTTTCGCCTTCTTTGCCGCTGGCCGGCCGCTGGGTGGGGGAGAAGGAGATTGGGTCCCATTCCTTTACGGCGGCGCCAAGCCCTTCGATGGCCAAGCCGGAGAAATCCTGCGTCATGGGCTAGTCGAAGTCGACTGCGACGCCCTCCGCCAATTGGATCCCAATGAAGATAACGTCGGCCAAGTCACCTATGCCTATATCCGAGGCGCCGACTATCGCGTAGTCGCCGCCGTGGGTGAGGGTATTTGGGCCGATCAGAACCAAGATAAGGTCACTGACACCACCTATTTCTACGGCCACACCCGCGAAGACTACACCGTCCTCGAGTTTGACACCCAGGCCGACATCGAAACCAGCCAGGGACCCGCTCCTGAGTCACTGCACATTGTCACCGGCTGGCTCAAAAACGGCACCGGCCGCTCCGATGCCCAAGTTGAAGGCGGCGATCTAGGCACCGCCAGCGCCCAGCTAACCGAATGCTGGGGCATCGATCTCCAACAAACCTACTTCCATTTGCGCCTGGACGAAGTTAGCCAAATCGAAGACGGCAACGCCCAATCCTGCATGGTGGCCGACCCCATCGAAGTCCCCGCCATCGACTACCAAGCCCTCCGCGATCTGTTTGACCTGGACATCTAGCGCCAATCTTTATCGACCCGCCTGCTTTCTTCAGACGAAAATTCCAACTTCATCGCACCTTGCTAACACTCCGGGCGCCGCTGATGCGGCCGAAATGAAATAAATCAATCTATAAATCGTGTATTAAATCGGTTGTTAATCGAGAAAATGTTCTATGAGAAGAGTTCGACTAGTGCTAAAAACGTGTGGGGTAGTCAAAACAATATCTGGATGAAACAATTATTGTTCTTATGAAGGGGAGAGACGTGTTGAAAAGACAAATGGTTTCGATCTTCTTGGCTTTGTTATCTCTATCCGCTTTTTGGCAAACGCATGCAGCAGAACGCCCAATCGTGGCGGTTTTTGAGATTGAGGGACATGAATCTGGTATCAAAAAGAAGCTGCTTACGAATTTGACTAACTTTCTGGCGGCAAAACTCACCGAAGGCGGATATCAGGTAATCCCTCAGGCCCAAATTCGTCACCGTTTGAGAAATCAGAAAAACACCAGTTACCAGGAATGCTTTGAACAAAACTGCCAAATAGAGATCGGCCGGGAGTTGGCAGCTCAAAAGTCGTTATCCTCTCGCATCATGAAGATTGGCAACCGCTGCCAGTTGACCGCAACTCTGTATGACTTGAGAAAATCCGCAGCCGAGCAGGCAGCAACCGCCCGGGGAAAGTGCGACGAGGATTCGCTTTTGGAGTCGGTGGAAAAGCTGGCCCTCAAGCTGTGCGCACCACAGAAGGCCGCCAACAAGCAAAGCGCCAAGGTTATGTCGGATTTCGAAAAAGAACTCAGGCGCACGCAGAAACTGGTCGAAAAGCAAGAGAGAGAGAAGAAAACCTGGGACACACTTTCCAAAATGGTCGAAAATCCCCAAATTCCCGCGTCAACCCGGGCACAGCTTTTGCAAAAGTTCATCGCGGAGTTCGGCAAAGACAAAGCCTACAGTAAAAAAGCTTATGCGAAACTGGTAGAGCTGCTCCCTGGGAAACTCATTGTCGACTCAGAACCGCGCAAGGCGCAAATAAAAGTCAATGGTGTTGCTATCGGAAAAACTCCCATTGAATTGGAATACAAAGCGGGTGAATACCGAGTGGAATCTTCGCTTAACGGTTTTGAGACCAGAGATCAGGTGCTAAGTGTAAACCCGGGCAAGGTAACGAAACAGATTTTTGTCATGAAGGATCTGCGACCCGGTGTACTCATTCTGGACTCGCAACCCCGGGGAGCAAAGGTTTTGATAAAAGGGGGGGAAAACGTCATTCGCGGAAAAACGCCCTTTTCCCGGCAAGTTGAGTCCGGAGATTATCAAGTTGAGATTAATAAATACGGTTACGCGTCGGTAAACAGAGAGGTAAGTCTGAAAGCCACCCAAGAGACCAAGATTTCATTGGTCTTGAAGGAATTGCCCCCCGGAGAAATGGTAATCAAAACCCAGCCACCGGGCGCAATGATATCTTGGGCCAAAGCAACCAGCGGGGGCAGCAAATCCAAATCCAAGCTAGTTTGGAATAAAACCCAAGGCGAAACTCCCCTGAATACCGAAATGAGATCCGGCCCCTATCTGGTCAGGACTTCAAAACCGGGCTATGCCGATGTGACTCGTAGCGTGCAAGTAGTAGGTGGACAGAAGACGGAGATTTCAATTTCTCTTTTGCGGGACTATCCCATGAACCCTTACAAAAAGTGGGGTCACATCGCGTTTTGGTCCGGCGTGGGTCTGGCCGCCTTAGGTGGAATTGCCATGTCCCAAGGCATGGCCGCTGCTTCTGATTACAAAGCCGGCGATGTGGATGCCCGCGATAGCAGCCAAACGTGGGCGGGCGTGATGTATGGCAGTTTCGGAGTCGGGGGGGCCTTGCTGGTAAGCGGAGCAGTTCTGTGGGCAATGTCTCCCGGCGACCAACAATGGCAGGAAAGTCGGATTCCCAAGCTGGCAGCAATTCCAACTGCGGATGGCATAGTGTTTTCGCTAGGCGGAAGGTGGTAAAATGAGACCTCTATATACCTTGATGTTAGCAGCATGCCTCTCCATCTCTGCTTGCAACGTCTTTTTAGACGACGTAGGCGACGAAAACCAACCATGCCTCGAAAATGGTGAATGCCTACCCGGCCTAGTGTGTCACCAACAAATCTGCTCACTACTCGAAAACATCCATGACGAATGCCCCAACGATCCCAACAAAACCGAAGCCGGTAATTGCGGCTGTGGTATCGCAGAAACCAATACCGACACAGATTCAGACGGCACCCTCGACTGCAACGACAACTGCCCCGACGACATCAATAAAACTGAACCCGGCACTTGCGGATGTGGCATTGCCGACACCGATACGGATTCAGACGGCACCTTGAATTGCGATGACAACTGCCCCGACGACCCCAATAAGACCGAAACCGGTAATTGCGGCTGTGGTATCGCAGAAACCGATACCGACACGGATTCAGACGGCACCCTCGACTGCAACGACAGCTGCCCCGACGACCCCAATAAAATCGAACCCGGCACTTGCGGCTGTGGCTTCGCCGACACCGATACTGATTCAGACGGCTCCTTGGATTGCGATGACAGCTGCCCCAACGACCCCAATAAGACCGAGCCCGGCACTTGCGGCTGTGGCTTCGCCGACACCGATA
>JAUVBB010000244.1 GCA_030591445.1 Deltaproteobacteria bacterium
CCCGCGTAGCATAAATACCGGTACTTTGTTGAAAAATTCTACTTGCTAAATTTTGAAAATTATTTTGTTTTAGCGAATTTAGATTTTTGAAACAACGTCCCTCTCTGGTCCTCTCTGGTCCTTGCTCCCATAAATTTTAGTTTTCACTTTCAAAAGAATTGGGGGGTTGATAGGAAGTGACTGTTACAAAGAAATGGAGGATTTCATGAGTAACAAAATAGGGATGTTTGCGGTCAAACCACCCCCAGTCGATTTCGCGAGCACCATCCAAAAAATAATGGCGAAGGTGGCTCCTCAGGATGCATTCATAACAAGGTTTGGAAGTAAAGAATATGGCGAGTGGGCATGCTTCGTGATAGAGGACGAAAACTACGGATATGCAACAGAGTGGTGCCAGGCTTTGACCGCTGAGATGGACTGCATCGGTGTGTCAGTCTTTCTGTTAGAGTGGAGTTGGGATTTCAACGTCTTTCATAAGGGCAATCACATTGCCGGCAGGGAAGGCTATCCCCATAGAGAGCCATTCCTGAAAGGTGACCTGAAGGCTGCATCCGAATTACTACAGGTTTCAAAAGAGGTTTTTACCAAATACTGTGTGTCGCCCACCGCCGATTGTACAGACGAACAGTGTGATGACGATAACTTCATGGAGGAACTTGATGAGAAATTTTATGGATTCAGGGCTTTTGAGGGCGATGAGGTTGAACCTTGGGATGAATGGGGATTTGTTGATTTCATCCGCTAACCGTTTATAACCGTTTGGTTTAACCGGGGACGGCATAATGAAAGTTTTGTGTTTTTGTTCGACCAAACAACTCTTTGCGTTGTTTGGACAGTTGGCGGGGGCAAACCGTATAGGAGTGTTCATGAAAAGGTTGCCAGTTACCTGGTTGGTGTTGATCTCATTCATTCCAATAGGTTGCGGCTTCGCACTGAAGCCACTCAAGATGCAAGCCAAGTTCAAGGAAGTAGGAGAGATCCGCTCGGCCGAAAAGATCGTTTTTGCAGTAGACAAGGCCGAAGATGTGAAGATTTTCTATGGAAATTCTCCTGACGGTTTCTCCCTGAAGGAAAATGAACTCAAGGTAGAAGACGGTTTTGGACATCGTATTCTTGGAACGGTAGAGATCAGGTACAAGGACGGTACTTGTCATAAAAACGATCAGTTTTCGGAGAAGCCCCGAAGCGATTTCTTCCGGCTCATGCGGCAAAGAGCATTCGAGAAGGGCGCGAGCGCCTTGATCTACGTAAGTTCAGAATTGGCTGGAGACGATGACTTGGACGAATTTCGCAAGCTGTGCAATTCACGCGCTTATTCGGGTGTACAGATGGAGTTCTCGTATGCAATTGGATGGGCTGTCGTGGTGGTTGACTGAAGGGATCAATACAGGGACCTCTCTATTTCTTGAAATTGTATTTTTTAGCCAGCTGTTGACGTTCTTCATCGGGCAGGGAAGTTATGTATTTTTTCCAGCCGGGGCACCAGATGGCGTGCCAGTGCCATAGGCGGCCTAGGAGGGATTTGGGTTTCTGGTCGTATTTGGCGCGGAAGCTGCAATTTTCGCAATTGTGTTCGGGCATGCTTAATTCTCCTGTTTGTTCTTTTTGCGATTCCAGAGGGAGTGGCCCAGGCGCCAGGTGCGGCGGGCTAGGGTGGCGGTTCTGGCGAGGGGGGTGGGGGGGATTTCTTGGTTGGCGCTAAGTTTTTGGGCGATGTGTTGGAGGCTTTGGGGATGGGTGAGGATGCCCAGGTGGCCAGTGGCGGGCAGGCAGTAGTCGTCGCCCTGGTTGTAGATGGCGTTTTCATGGGGCTGGATCATGAGATCTTGATCGGCCCAGAGGGAGCAAAAGCGAACGCCGGGGGCGCGGGAGCCGGGGCGGTTGAGCTGTTTGATGAAGGCGGATTCGGGGAGCATTTGTTCGCCGACCGCGGGGGGAGCCCAGCTGGAGTTAGTGCTGCCCAGATGGGGGGTGGCGAGCGTGAGGCATTGGTCGACCACGCGGGCGCCGCCCAAATCTTGCAGGTAGACGCGAGCGGCCAGGCCGCCCAGGGAGTGGGCTTCCAGGTCCACGGTGTTGTTTTCACTTGCGCAGGCTTTTTGTACTTTGCGGACAAAGAGAGCCAGTTTTTTAGCGACCGCTTCGATGCCTTCTTGGGCGGAGTAGCTGAAGGGAAAAACGCGGTTGAAGCCCAGCAAGCGCAGATAGGTCTCTAGCGGCAGCAGTGCCGATCGGTTGTGACCGTAGCCATGAATCAAGATCAGGGGCCGGTTGTGCCCGGGCCCGACCGTGGTGATGTCCCGAGGCTTGACTCCCAGCGGGAAGAGCAGTCCCTGGGCCGCGGTGGCCACCAGCTCGTGGACTACGCCCGGATTGAGTGGCATGTTTCTGCCCAATGACTTCTCCTCCCGCCCTGGCGGATCAGTCTTGCTTGAGCTTGAGACAGACCGTAGCCACCCGGGCGCCGTGCTTGAAGGCGTTTTCGGCGCAGCGGTCATCGGGGCGGCCGACGCAGGAAGTGCCGTAGTGGCCGGTGGCCGACATGGGATCGCCGACGATGATCATGCCGTAGATCAAAAAGGCCTGCACAATGGAAATGATGGTGGTTTCCTTGCCGCCGGAGGCATCGCCGGAAGTGGCGAAGGCGGCGCCCACTTTGTTCTCCATCTGTTTTCTAATGCCCACGAATTCGTCGATCACCCGTTTGAGATCGCTGGCCATGATGCCGAAATATACCGGGGAACCGGCAATGACGCCGGCCGAATTCAAGAAGTCTTCCTTGCTGACCTCGGCAGTGGATTTGAGCAGGACATCGACACCGCTGACCGATTTGACCCCCTCGGCGATATGCTGGGCCAGGGTCTTGGTGGCCCCACCCCGCGAATAATACAGCACCAAAACGTGCATGAGAATCCTCCCTTTTTTAGGTTTTGCAACCAGCTACCGCAGCCTACTCCAACTTTTCTCTTTGCTCAATCCACATTGGTGTTTGTGAAAGGAACAATCTGAATGGCTTGACTTTTATCAAGTATTCTATCTTCAATGGGTTGATTTTTTACCAAGATGCCTACATTTAGACCAATAATTTGACAAGATGATATACATATTGTCAAATTATTGGACAAGATGTCGTTTTGGAGGCTGGCATGGTTCAGATTTCTCAGTTGCTTGAGTTGCACGAATTGGCTTGCCAGGATGGGGCCAAATATCCCAAGAAGCGGAGTCTTTACCAAGTATTAAGTGAGCACCGGGGCAGGCACTTTGTGGGGTTGTTGGGGCCGCGAGGGGTGGGCAAGACGGTTTTGCTCAAGCAAGTGGCTGGATCGACCGAAAACTCGATCTATCTGTCTCTGGATAGTTTTGACGATAGCGATCTCTTCGAGACCATAAAGAGTCTGCACCAGGATTTGGGCGTCGAGCTTTTTCTGCTCGACGAGGTGCATTACTATCGCGGCATCGAAAAAGTGCTAAAGAAGACCTATGATTTTCTGCCGGTCCGAGTGTTTTTTACCAGTTCGGTGGCCCTGGCCATGCAGGATGCTCCCCACGATTTATCACGCCGGGTGCGGCTTTTGACCCTGCTGCCCTTTTCCTTGCGTGAGTATGTCTATTTCAAGAAAGACTGGTCCCTGCCGGTGCTCAGTCTGGCCGATATCATCGAGCGGCGCTGGAGCCGCGCCCAACTCAATTGCTCGGCCAGCTTTGATGACTATCTGCGCGGGGGGATGCTGCCCTTTGCCCTGGAGGAACCGGATCCCTTGCCGCTGCTTTCGAACATCCTGGACACAGTGCTGAGTAGCGATATCCCCAGGGTAGCCCGCCTGAGGATGGACGAGCTGGAAATTGTCGGCAAGATGGTTCGCTTTATCGGGCAGGCGGAAGTCGACGGTATCAACTACTCCAGCCTGTCACGCAATCTTGGGATTACCAAGTACAAGGCCGAATCCTATATCCGCATTCTGCGCGATGCCTTCATTCTGCGGCCGGTGTTTCCCAAGGGAGCCAACGTGCTGCGGGAACCCAAGGTGCTGATGGCTCCGCCCTATCGTCTGTTGTTCAAGAACTATGCCCAGGCCATCGGCGGGCTGCGGGAAGATTTTTTTGCCGAGATGATGTCAGCCGCCGGCTTGGCCTTTCACTACTTGAAGACCAAGCGAGGCGCCAAGACTCCTGACTTTTTGGTGCAAAGGAAAGACCACGAGCTAGTGATCGAGATTGGTGGCAAGGGCAAGGGTCGCACCCAGTTCAAAGGCTATAGCGCCAAAGAGCGTCTGATTTTCTCCCACGCTGATTCCTTCGACGGGCTCCACCGTCCGCTTTTTCTGCTGGGCTTGATTGCCTGACTATTGAATCTTGGCGGCGCTCGCACGGGCGGCTTGGATTCTTTGGTCGAATTCGGCGCCGGCCAGGGGGTCGTCAGGTCGTTGGCTTTCCAAGAGGCGGGCATAGGTCTCGATGGTTTGGGCCGAGGCGGGGCCGCCGATTTTTTCCAAAGCGGAGACGATGGTCGAGCCGTATTCCAGGTCCCAGCCTAGCTCCTGGGCCCGGGCTAGTTCCCGGGCCAGGGCGGGGATGGAATGGGCGGAGGCCAATTCGCCCAAGGATTGGACGATTTGTAGACAGACCAGATTGCCGTGGCCGTCTAAGCGCAGGCGATTGGAGGTCAGGGCGCTGTGTAGAGAGGTCAGTGCCGCTTGTTTGGAGAAATTGGCCAAGGCCTTGGCGGCAGCGGCGGCAATGCGAAAATCGGCGTGCTTGAGCTTGGCGGTCAAATAGCTGCTGACGGTCAGGGGGTCATGGCGGGTGCGGCCTAGTTCTTCTACCGCGGCCCAGTTGAGGTAAAAGCGCTGGTTGCCCATTTGCATCAGCCATTGGCCGGCTTCGGGGACATCGATTTTGGCCAGGGCGGTGATGCGCATTCGGCGTTCGGCTATGGGCCGGGAGGCGTCTTGCAGCCAGTTTACCGCCGCCAGGGCTGATTGGGCGCCGTCGAACAAATCGGAGGGGTGGGGTTCTTTGATGGTACCTTCGCAGCCGGCCAGCAGCAGCAAGGCGCAAAGGGAGGCGGAAAAAGTTGCTTTCATCGTCATACTGTTTCTCGCTTTTCTGAGCAGCATTAGCAGCAAGCTGGCAAAGACCAAGGCCAGGCTCAAGTTGACCTTGCCGGTGCCGGTAGAGGCACAGGCTACCCCGCCGACCATTTTCCCGCCGGGGGTCGAGTCTTGGGGGTCGTCATCAATGGGATCATCGTCAACGGGGTCGTCGCCGGGATCGTCGTTGCCCGAGTCTTCGAGCACGGTGATATCCAGCCGGTCCATGGCGATGGCGCCGTCATCGTCGGTGACGATGAGTTCTACGGTGTAGATGCCGGGTTCCAGGTAGGTATGACCCAGAGATACGCCCTGGTCGCTTTGGCCGTCGCCGAAAGACCAGGCCCAGGAGACCAGGCTGCCGTCGGCGTCGCTGGAACTGCCGGCTTCGAATACTACATCCAAAGGAGCCACGCCGCTGATGGGCTCGGCCTGGGCAACTGCCGTGGGCGGCATATTGCCGGCTTCGCTGACTACGATCTCGACCGTGGCCGTGGCGGTTAGGCCTTTGTCGTCCATGACCGTCAGCTCGGCCAAAAAGCGGCCGGCGGTCAGGTAAGTGTGCTCGGTGGTGATGCCTTCGGCCGATTGGCCATCGCCAAAGGTCCAGACATAGCCCACCAGGCTGCCATCGCTGTCAGCAGAACCCTCGGCCGAAAATGAGACCAATAAGGGAGCTTCACCTTGGGTGGGGGTGGCGGTGGCTACCGCGACCGGCTCGGCATTGACCAGTTCAAGTACCTTGATCGTAAGGGTGCTAGCGGTGCTTTCGCCCATGTCATCGGTGACCGTCAGACTCACGGTGTGGTCGCCGGCTTCGGTGAAGCTGTGCTGGGCTTCGACTCCGCTGGCGTTCTCGCCGGTGCCGAAGTTCCAGAGATAAGCCACAATGGAGCCATCGGCATCGGCGGATTCGGAGCCGTCAAAATTTACCGCCAAAGGCGCGTAGCCTTCCAATGGATCGGCTTGGATAAGGGCCGTGGGCGCGCTGTTTTCCGGCACGGTTACGGTAATAAGCACGCTGGTGCTAGCGCTGGCGCCCTTGTCGTCGCGCACGGTCAAAATCACCGTGTACTCGCCGGCAGTCGCAAAGGTATGTTCGATGGTGTCGCCGCTGCCGGTCATCCCATCGCCGAAATCCCAGTCCCAGCTTACGATGCTGCCGTCGGAATCAGAAGAAGCGCTGCCGTCGAAGGCCACCAGTAGGGGCGCGGTGCCGTTGATGGGATCTGCGTCAATCTGGGCGGTGGGTAGCGAGTTGTCGGGTTCTTCGACCACGATTTCGATACTGTCGCTGGCACTGGCGCCGTCGTCATCCAAGACGGTCAGGATGGCCAAGAAGCGTCCGGCCGAGCTGTAGGTGTGGCTGGCATCCATTTGGTCGGAGCTTTGTCCGTCGCCAAAGTCCCAGGCATAGGAAATGATGTTGCCGTCGGAGTCGGTAGATCCCTGCCCGGAAAATTCGACCACCAAAGACACCATGCCGCTTACGGGGTCGGCGGTGGCCAGGGCGATGGGCTTTTCATTGGGCACTTCGAGGGTGCGGATGACCAAGGTGGCGGTGGCGCGTTCGCCCTGGTCGTCGGTGACCGTGAGCAGGACGGTAAAGCTGCCCAGATCGGTATAAGTATGGCTGGCGGTGGCGCCGTTTGCGCTTTGGCCATCGCCGAAATCCCAGTGGTAGCTTGCAATGCTGCCGTCGGCGTCGCTAGAAGCGCTGGCGTCGAAGCTGACATCCAGGGGCAGATAGCCTTCTCGGGGGTTGGCATCGGCCACCGCGATGGGTTTTTCATTGGCGGCTTGGCTTACATTGATGGTGACCCGGTCGGTGGCTTCGGCGCCGCCATCATCGGTAACGGTGAGCACGGCGGTGTAGACACCCGGCTGGGTATAGGTATGGCTTACGGTCGAACCGGTGTCGCTGTTGCTGTCGCCAAAGTCCCAGGCGTAGCTGACAATGCTGCCGTCGGGGTCGGAAGAAGCCGTGCCGTCGAAGTTCACTTCCAGGGGCGCGTCACCTGCTAGCGGATCAGCGCTGGCCACTGCACGCGGGCTTTGGTTGGGCGGCTGGTCCACGCTGATGGTGATGCGCGCGATGCCGGTGGCCGCGCCGTCGTCGGTAACGGTCAGGACGACTTGGTACTGACCGGGCTGGCTATACGTGTGGCTGGCCACCATGCTCGATTCGCTTTGGCCATCGCCGAAATCCCAGTGGTAGCTGACAATGCTGCCGTCGGCGTCGGTAGAAGCGCTGGCGTCGAAGCTGACTTCCAAGGGCGCCTCACCCGATAGCGGGCTGGCTACCGCGACTGCCTGCGGTGATTGATTGGCCGCGGCCGACACCGTGATTTGAACCGTGTCGGTGGCCGAAGCGCCCAGGTCGTCGGTGACGCTCAGCACCGCGGTGAAGCTGCCGTCGCTGGCATAAGTATGTTGAACACTTACGCCCGTGCCGGTGCCGCCGTCGCCAAAGTCCCAGGCATAGGTGACGATGCTGCCGTCGGAATCAGAAGAGGCACTGGCGTTGAAGTTGACCAGCAGCGGCGCGGTGCCGGTGCTGGGGTCGGCGCTAGCTTGGGCGACCGGCCGTTGGTTGATGGCATCATCGGGAATGATTTCAAACCAGCTGAGTAAGCCGCCATAGTTCTCAATACTGGCCAGATCGCGACTCAGGCCCATGTTGAACTCGCCGTCGGTCACTTCGATTTGCCTTTGTTTGATAAGGGCGGTCTTTTCGCCGGCTTCGGCAAAGACATCCAGGCCGGTCAACCAAGGCTGGCCTTCGACGCTAATGTTGGTCAGGCGCATACCGGCCTCAAGGGATTTCATGTCGGCAAAGCCCACGCGTAGCGTGTAGACTCCGTTTTCAACCGGAATCCGGTAGCCGTAGCTATCCTCGCCGCGGCACTGGCGCGTGTTTTGATACAGAAAATCATCTTCGCTGCCGACCACGTCTCTGGTGACCAAGACTTGCCCGGATCTGCCATCGAGGCCCCAGGTGCCACTAACGTAGGCTTGCTCATGCATCCACACTTGGCCGGCGCTGTCGGTGAACTCCTGGGTAGGGTCAAAAGATTTGGCCACATAGTTAGCGGTGCCGCAATTGACCCGCATACTCTGGCCGGGGGTGGGGGCCACCAGGACGATCAGTTGCGCGGGCCGGGAGTAAGCCTTGAAATTGTCCAGGGACTGGACTTCGGCCAGATAGCGATAGGGCTTTTCATAGGTATGCGCTTGGCTTCTCTGGTTGTTGGTGTAGGTGGGGCCGGTGTTGAGTTTGAGCATGTGAAGGTATTCGTTTTCGCAGAACCAGTCCATCGACTCCACGCTGCCGTCGGGGTCGCTTACCGTGGCCGAGAAATTGACCGTGAGTGGGGCGACGCCTTCGAGCACATCGGCTTCGAAAGTATCGATTTGAGGAATCTGGTTGGCCGGAGCGGCCATGGCCGGCATGGACAAGTCGCCAAAGAAATAGGCGCGCACGTTGTCGCCAAAGGGGTAGTAACTGACCAGCCCATCGCCCCAGGTATCGCCGTCGGCCAAACGCGCCCGAAACTTAGGGTCATCGCCATAGTTCTGCAGCATGGTAAAGGCGCCGGTATAAGTAGTGGCGCTGGCCCCGATGGACAAAACCGCGCCGCCGCCGCGGGAGTAGATCAGGTTGTTGGCCGGCCCGTTTACCGAGCCGCTGCCACAGCTGGTGATCAAGTTAACCCGGGTCTTGCAGGGCCGGTTGGTCAATTTGTTATAGACATAGGAACCAAAGGCGCTGCCGTGCATGGTCTCGTCTAGCAGTTCTCCGCCGTTCAACCAGGCTTCGAGGATGTCCGATTTTTCTACCTCGGGCCAGACTTCCAGGGCGTTGGCGCCGTCATTGGGATAATACGAGGGCTCGGAATCGGGATAGGCGTGCATGATGTAATTGACCATGTGCGGTAGCCGCTGGGCGCCGGTACGATAGTCGTGGTTGGCCTGCAGGGCGTGTTTGAGCCGGAGTACTTCCTGGCCGTCGAACATCGTCGATCGCGTTGCCCAGAAGCGGCTGACCCAGATGTGGCGCATGAAGCTGATGTTGCGGTAACTCGTCATGTTCCAATAAACCAAGTCGGTATATTCATTGGTGGTGGCGTTTCTCACCGTAGGCATGCTGCCGATCAGAATGGCGCCGGACACGATCTGATTGGGGTCTACGTATTCGCTGTTGATATAGTTCCAGAGATCTTCCGAGCCCCCGTCGTCGGTCGTGTTCCAGGTTTTGAGCTTGGAAGTATAGCCATCATTGAGCAGGTCTTGGCCCAGGCGCTGCACTTCGCTCTCGATTTCGGGTAGCAGCAGATCGTTTACGATTAGCAAAACCAGCATGCCGGCCCGATCATTGGTGGCGCGCACCAGAATCTTACAGCCGGCGACATTGGAATTGCCAAAGTTGTCATTGGCTTTCCAGCTGAACTGATCTGGGCCGGTATAGCCGGCGTCGGGAGTATAGGTGAAAAAGTACCCCGAAATGGTCACATCGCCGTGGCTGGGATTGGATTCCAGGCTGATTGAGATCGTCTGGATGGGATCGGGATCATAAAAGGGCGCCCAGGTTTTTATGGATTCGTCCTTGACCGTAATTATCTTGCTCTCCGAGGCTGTCGGCAAGGTGTTGGCCACCACCACGATGGTGTGGGTGGCAATATTGGAATCGACGGTGCCGTCGTTGCACAGCCAGGTAAAAGACACGGTGCCCACAAAACCGTCCTCGGGCAGGTAGTACCAGTTATAGTTTACTGGCTGGTTCAGCGGGATATCGAAATAGCCGATGTTGTAATACTGCACGGTGCCGTGGTCGGGCTTGGTCAGTAAAGTGTAGGTCATGTTGTAAGGCAACTCTTCCGGATCGGTCACGTATTGCGCCATTCGTATATTGACCTTCGGTGTCCCTTCGGTGATGGTCAAACTGGCGTTTTTGGCCGTGGGCGCGGTTTGGGCCCAGGCGGGTGCGGCCAGTAACAAGATCGAGCTAAAGCAAAAGATTGCTATCTGTAGGGCAAAACGAATCATTTTCAACCTCCTGAAAATTCATCAATTAGCCATTAGACAGCAAGAAGTGTACCGATCAAGCGGTCAGATAAGATCTTGTTTTGACGGGGTTTAATATATAGGCGCTAGCAAGGATGAAGCCAATAGGACTCACTATAGAGAAAGCGAAGCTTATGGGCTCCAGGGTCTCCCAAAGGGCAAGGCACAGGGGCCTGCCCTTACCGGGTCTTCTTTTTGCCCTTTTTGGCCTTGATCGGGATCTGCATTTCCGAGACTAGTTGTTCTACGGGGACTTCGCCGGGTTTCATGTAGCTTACCTGGCTCATGGCGCCCCGGGCTTTGAGCTTGCGTTTCTTGACCTCTTTCATCAGCAGTTTGACCATCTCGCCGGATTTGGTGCTGTAGTCACCGATGCCGTAAACGGCTAGTACGTTCTTGGCTTTGACGCTCTTGATTACGAATTTGCCTTTTTTCTGGGGTTGCTTGGGGGCGGGGGCGGC
>JAUVBB010000452.1 GCA_030591445.1 Deltaproteobacteria bacterium
ACGGATGCCGACGCGGTCAGCTTGTTGACCGAAGTCAATGTGCCGGATCATGGGCTGTCGCTCAGCCATGAACTGCGCCAGATAGACGGGGTCGAGACCCGGGTTTATTCGGTGTTTGCTGGTTTACGCCATCAGTGGTTTTCTGCCCAGGG
This sequence comes from Deltaproteobacteria bacterium, assembly GCA_030591445.1. Lineage (GTDB taxonomy): Bacteria > Myxococcota > B64-G9 > B64-G9 > B64-G9 > JAUVBB01. The sequence goes on from JAUVBB010000452.1 coordinate 153, forward strand.
TCGGCCGGCGCGCCGGGGCAATCGGGCCGAGTTGCTCATTGCCGGCGAAGAGGCTTGGTCGCGGGTATACCAGGATTTGCAGGCAGCCGAAGAAAGCATTCTGATCGGGGTCTGGAGTTGGATGTCAGAGATGGAACTGGTGCGCGACTTTGATACCCATGCCTATCTGACCGAGGAAGAACGTTCGGTGTTTACGGTCATGGGTGCCCTGCAGGGTTCGACGGCCTATATTCGGGCGCTGGTGGGAGAGTTCTGGGGCGACAACTCCTTGCTGGATTTTTTGAGCACCGATCCGCCCTTGCTGGCTTATGCCGAGAACGCCGACGACGATTTCGAATTCATGGGTCAGGGCAATCCTTCCAGCGGCGAGTTTCTGGTGGAACTGACTCCTTTTCAGTTTGGCGATCGGGTACGCAGCCAATTCCCCGAGACGGCGGCCGCCGATTTCGATCCCGAGCCGGCGATCCATTCGAACATTAAGCCCTATTGGGTGGATATGACCGATTGGCCGCTTATAAACGTGGCCGTTCAGCACGCTACTTGGCACCAAAAGTTTATGGTGATGGACGGAAAAATCGCCTTCATTGGGGGCATGAACATGGGCGCCAACGATTGGGATTCGGCCGAGCACCGGGTCTTCGAGCACCGGCGCATGAGTTTCTCGGCCTCGGTGGCCCAACGCGAGGCGGTAATGGCCAAGGAGAGACAGAGTGACACCGGTCCCCGCCGCGATTATATGATTCGCTTCGATGGTCCCGCAGCGCAGGATGCCGCCGATGTTTTCCACCAGCGCTGGTTGCTGGCGCGCTCGGAGCAAGTCGATTATTCCCAAAACGCTTCTGACTTTGAGGTTGGGCGTGAGCTAGCGCCGCATTCCGATGGCGTGCAATTGCAGGTGACCGCTACCATGCCCGCACCGCTTTCCGAGCATGCCATTGCCGAAACTTTTGTCAACGCGGTCTCGGCGGCCGAACACTATATTTTTGTCGAAGACCAGTATTGGCGAATTCCCTTGGTGGTCGATGCCATTGTCGCGCGCATGCGCGCCGTGCCGGAACTGCGCCTGCTGCTGGTGACCCGGGCCGTATCCGAGCTTACCGATCCGGCTTGCGAGTGGACCCACATTACCCATCACCAGATACTCGACGAATTTGGCTCTGCCCGTTACCGTAGCTACCGCTTGCGTGCCTTCGATACCGAATATTCCATCGGCCCGGATGAAACTGGCGGGCGCTTTGAGGATATTTACCTCCACGCCAAGATGCTGATCGTCGATGATAAATTCCTGAGCATTGGCTCCTGTAACAAGAACAACCGGGGCATTCTCTATGAAGGCGAACTCAATGCCGCGGTCTTGGATGCGGACTGGGTGCGTGCCCAACGCCGGCGCATCTTTGCCAACTTGCTGCCGGCCGCTACTCCGGCTACCGATGAGATTGATCAATGGTGGCAGCAATTCGACCAAGCGGCGGCCTGGAACGATGCCGTCTATAAAGCCTGGGACGACGAAGGCTTCGATATCAACAATGGCGATGGATCCGGCCCCTTGCCCGATGCCTACCAGCCCCAGGGTTTTGTTTACTCCCTGTCATTCGGTACCCCTAAAGACTGCCTGCTGGAAGGCATGGGGCCCGATGTCATGATCCTGGAGCTATAAACACATGCACTCGAACCGCATTCGCCATGGTCTGGCTTTGTTGCTTCTGCTTACTCTCTGGTCTTGCCTTGCCGAGGCCGAAGAACCCTATGACCGTCGCGGTCTCAATGCCTGGATGGGAGCGGTGGTGGGGCAGCACTTTACCGGCCAGTTGAACTATCTGGCGCCCTTTCCCATGGCCGAGTTTCGTACCGGTTATCGGGCCAGTAAAAATTTCACCACCCGCATCGACCTCGGTTTGGGCCTGACTGAAGTAAGTGGCTCGAACCGGGAGAGTTTCCAGGGTGCCGGCCTGATGGCCTCCCACTTGTCGCTTTCGCTTCTATACAGCCCGAACATTGGCGAGCACCTGACACTGAATCTGGGCGGGACGGTAGGCGTGTGGTTTGTGGCTTTGTGGGGCGAAGATTTGTTGGACACCAGCTATGGCTCGACGGTGAACTACCTGGAGGCGGTACCACTGAGCACCGGCATAATCTTGGGCCTTGATTGGAGTCTCGATACCCATTGGGCACTGACGGTCGAATTGCGTTACAACCACGCGCTAGCCGAGTTTGCCGGCACCGAATACAATGCCGGCGGACTGGGGGTTTTTACTGGTTTTCTCTATCGCATGGCTCCCTCCGGGCGTCCCAAAAGGTTTTGACCGGACGCTAAAATGAAAAAGCCTGCCGTCGCCAAAACCAAACCGGTGTTTCTCTTGGCCGGCTTGGGCCTGCTGTTGTTTGCCGGCTATGCCATCACTTTGCGGGGCCGCACTTTGGCGGCGGGTCCCGCGCTTAGCCTGTTGGGTGAGAAGAATTTGCGGGCCGGGGCGCCGGCCGCCTTTCGGGTGTTGGCTTGGGACCCACGGCGTGGGCAGGCACTCATGGTGTCCCAACTGGAGCTTTCGCTGACCCGTCCCTCGGGCCAACAGCAGTTATTGGCCAGTTTGGCGCCCGGCCGTCCAGTGGTCGATGTCAATGGGCAGATGCCCCGGTGGCCCCCCGGCCCGGCCCGACTGGAACTCAAAGCCCGAACCTCGCTCGGAGACAGCCGATTGCATGCAGAGGTGACGCTCGATGCCAGCGGACAGACCCGCTTGCGGCTCACCTCTCCCCGTAAAACCCTGACCCAGGCGCCGGTCTTGATTCGCCAGAGTCCGACCGGTTTCAGTGCCGAGATCAAGGGCATGGCGGCTGTCGGGGCGCCGCAACGGGTGGTTTTTTTTCCCGGCGGGCGAAAATTCAGCAGCTCTTTTGCCAACCGGATGCTGGTACGAATCCTGGCCGCCGATGGCCGGCCGGCCGTGGGCAAACTGCGCCTGGGCCAAGGACCTTATCGACCCAGCGATGCCGCGGGCTTTGTCGAGCAGAGCTGCGATGAGACCCAGAGCCGGCTGCAGTTTTCGTTTCACGGCCTGCTGGGCAGTCTGGAAGGGCAGGCAAAGTTGGCGCGCACGCCGACCCAGATCGAAGTTGCGCCGCAACACTTGTGGGTCAAAGCCGGCCAGCAGTTGAACGTGGATCTGCGCTCGCTAAGCGCTGCTGCCATCCTCTATCTGGATGCTTGGAGTCAGGAAGGCTGGCGCATCAGCGATCAAGTCCAGATGAAAAAAGGGCGGGCATCGATGGCACTGACCGTGCCAGATCAAAGCACCGGCCCCTTGGTTCTTCGCTTTCGGGACAATCCATTTGGTCAGGGATTGGCCATGAGCGAAGTGGTGCTGTGGGTGGGCCCGTCGGGCAAGGCGGCGAACTCCGCGGCCCTGGCTTGGCTGCGACGGCTGCCCGCCGACCAGAACTTCTGGGCCGAGATGGGTGCGCTGACCGACACCGATGGCCGCAACGCCTTTCGCGCCCTCTTGTCGCGGGTGGCGGCGCCAGACGGCGAATTGCCGGTCTTGGTTGACGGTCAGGTTCAGGGTCAGCAGGCCGTGCAACAACGCCGTCGTGATGTGATCCAGATGGGTCTGTGGTGGGTAGGGTTGCTATCGGTCTTGATTTGGCTGGCGGTGGCCTGGAACCTGCTTCGGGCAAGCCATCGTGCGGCCGGCAATCAACGGGCCCGCTCTTTTCGCATTGCCCTATTGGCTCTGGCGGTGGCCGTGATAGCTTTGGCTGGAGGCTGGGTTTGTTTATGGTGGATAGCCCAACAGTCTTTGTCTTGACCATGAGCATAGGAGAAACCATGAATTGGCCCTTTTCATTTACCGGCAGCATCATCGCAGCTCCGAGCGCATTCCCCGGGTGATCGAGCCAGGGCAGATGTATTTGTGGGGGCAGATTCTCTACGATTCCCGTTCTCGAAACTAGTCGAGACAGTGGATCAGGCGGTTGCTTCAGCGCGCTGCGCCTTCTTTTCGGCTTTGGCTTGTTTCTTGTCGTGCTTTTTCAGATAACGATTCAGCATCTTATCGAAATCGGCCTTGGGGCGAGCACCAATGATATTGTCGACAATGTCCTTGCCATCGAAGAGGATCACGGCCGGGATGGAACGGATGCCCAAAGCGCCGGCTACCCCTTGATTGTCGTCCACGTTGAGCTTGGCAATTTTGACCCGGCCTTGGTATTCCTCGGCCAGTTGGTCGATAATGGGCGTGAGCATTTTGCAAGGTCCGCACCAAGGGGCCCAAAAATCTACCAGTACCGGTTGGCCTGCTTCGGCAACTTCTTTGTCAAAATTACTGTCGTTTACATGGATAGGCTTGTTCATGGCATCTCCTCCTCGGTTTGATTTCGTGCTCTATAAAGGTAGAGCCATCAAGTCACCTTCAGGTGTCGCCGCCGAGCAATTTTTTTGCTACAGTGAGTCCGATTGGAGGCACCGGCATGGCGGATAAGAAGAACGACTCAAAAGAATGCCCAAATTTCAAGGACTTGCTTCGTGATGGGGTGAATATTGCCGACGTCAGCGAGCGGATCGCCTCTTGTTTTGCCTTGGACATGATGCAAACCGCTAGAAATCGCTGCAAAAATCCGGTTCTAGCCCAAGATGCCTTTCAGGAGGCCTTTCGCCTTGTTTTGGAGAAACTGCCCCAATTTCGGGGTGATTCGCCGCTACAGGCCTGGCTCCGCAGCCTGGTGGTCTCCGCCTGCTCCCGCTTACGCCGCGGCCGCAAGAACAGCCCCGCCTACAATCAACCTTTCGAAGAGCAATCACCCGGCGACCAGAACCAAGATGGCTGGATGGAGGCAGAGAAGCAAAGTTTCCTCTCCGAGCGCCTACTTATACTCGGCCAGCTAATGGAAAAAATCCCCGAACCCAACCGCAGCCTTTTTCTGCTCCACGAAGGCCAAGAACACTCCTTGCAAGAATTGGCCCTTCGCTTCCAGCTGACCGAAAACGCAGTCAAAGGCCGTCTGAAACGCACCCGCGAGAAACTGCGCGCTCAGCTTACCGCCGATACCGACGTAGAGACAGAAGATGCTTGAGAGGAGGCAGAACATGTTGCACGAAAAAGATACCGCTTTGTTGGTTATTGATGTGCAGGATAAACTTTTTGGCCAGATGCGGGATCGGGAAGAATTGCTCCACAACTTGCCGCGGATGATTCAAGGGGCGCAGGCTTTGGGTTTGCCGATTGTCTGGGCCGAGCAATATCCGCAGGGGATGGGCAAAACGATTCCGGAAATCAGTAAACTGCTTGCCGACCAAGAGCCGATGGCCAAAAAGACTTTTAGTCTGTGTGCCCACGCTCCCCTCAAAGAGGCCATTGAAGCCACCGCTTGTAAGAAGTTCTTGCTGGTAGGCATCGAGACCAACGTTTGTGTCTACCAGACCAGTTTGGATCTGCTGGCCATGGGCAAAGAGGTCGAAGTGGTCATCGATTGCGTCTCCTCCCGCACCAAGCACAACCGCAAGCTAGGCCTGCGCCGAATCGAACAAGCCGGCGGCAGGCTGACCAGTTTGGAAATGGTCTTGTTCGAGCTGATGCACAGCGC
>JAUVBB010000499.1 GCA_030591445.1 Deltaproteobacteria bacterium
CAAACTCCTTCTCAATTACCAGACGATTGATTTTCGCATTTGTTTTCATGAAGATAATAAACCAAACGTCGCAAAGTAATGCAACAGAGTTGTGATAAATCATTAGGCCATTTGGTACGGGGATCTCTTGAATGACCCGCGAATACAGTATGTTAGAGAAACCTGGGTCCCCGACAAAAACGACTCGGGGATGACTTTTTTAGTTTGAATGTCTAAAAATCGACAGTTTCGGACCATTTAGGGGGGGGACTGCCGCTTTACCTATACTTCGTCTATTTTGCGGGAGCCTGAGTAGCTTCAATGATTTCGAAGACCCAGAGGTTGCCGATGCTGATTAGGGCCTTGCCCGAAATCCAGGTGCCGGGCTTCATGTCCCAGGTTTTGAAGTTGAGCTGGGTCTTGGGATCGGTTTTATCTAAGCGACCGCTTTCGGCGTGGACGCGGTAGTAGCCGCGAACAACGATGGTGCTGTTTTTGGGGAAGAGTTTCTTATGGGCGCCGGCGGTGGGACCGGAGTGGAGCTTGATGACCAGGGTGGGCATGGGCTGGGTGCGCAGAACTTCGATGACTCGGCCGATGACCCGATCGGATTGCGGGGCGGCCGTGGCTGATTCGGGAAGGTCGATTTTCTTGCTGGCGCGAATGGAGACTGCGCTAGAGAAGTCGTTCATGGAGGGACCGCCTTCGTCGCCTAGGGCGGCCAGCGCGGCCAGGGCGTCTTGTTTGGCCTGGACTTTGCCTAGCTCGATGCCCGCAAGTTTTTCCAAGAGGGCCGTCTGGGTCAGATTTTCTCCCCGAAAAACCAGGGTGAGCGCGTCGGCGGCTTCGACCGAGATGGGGGCCAGGCTGTCCTTGAGTTGGTCGGCCACGGTAGCGGCATCGGTACCGGTTTGGAGCAGGAAGCGGAAACTCTTGCCCATCTGGGCCCATTCCTTGGCCACCGCCGGGATGAACTTGCCGTCCGCGGTCTTGATTACCAGTGCTTCGCCCGCTCGAATGGCCGGGGTCGCCAGCGTCAGCATCAGCGGAATCAGTAGCGCGATTCGTCCCAATTGTGCCATTTTTCTCTCCTTTGCTCGGCGCCCAACATTATAGAAGGGCATTAAGTGTAGGACGGCCCATGGGCTCTGTCAATTCACCCGCGCGCACGGATTCTGAAAACTCCCCCCTTTGCCAGTGCTCTGTTACAATGGCTGCCCATGCCCGCAGAAAAAGACAAAGCACCGGCCGAGGGAGGCCAATCGGCCCGGCGCCGGTTTTTCAGAAAGACGGCGCGGGTTTTGCTCTGGGTGGGGGGAATTGTCTTGGCATTGTTGGCTTTGCTTTGGCTGACGGTGGTGATTTTCTTTCCTGATGATCGAGTCCGGCGCATGTTGGAAGCCACAATCGAGGAGCATCTAGGCTTCAAAGTGCAGGCCGGAGATATGCAACTCGAACTCTTTCACGGGCTTAGCCTCAACGATGTAGTCTTGTTGGCCCCCGAGGGCTTTGTGCGGCCGCCTTTGCGGATAAAACGGCTGTTGGTGCGTTATTCTCTGGCCGATATCCTCCACCGGCACCTGACCGTCCGATCGATCTTGATAGAGGAACCCACCTTGCGGCTGGTAGAAGTCGACGGGCGCAACAATCTTGCGGCCCTGCTGGCCGCCATGCCCACGACTACCGAGAAGAAGGAAGAGAAGAAGGAAGGGGGCGGAGGCTTTGCGGTCGAGTTGGCCCAGGTCCAGATCCGCGATGCCAAGATCGTGATCGATACCCCGGCCGTCCAGGCCGAGTTGGGCGGGCTTACCGTGGCCGTGAATGGTTTGCTGACCAAGCCTGAGCAAACCCAGCTTCAACTTCGCAGTAGCTTGGCAAGATCCCAGGCTAGCCAATTTAGGCTGCCTTCGGTCGGGGCCTTGGGTGAAATAGCGGGCGAGATCGGTTGGACGCTGGACCTTGATTGGGAGGCAATGCGTTATCTGCGCGGTCATGGTGAACTTGACCTGGGTCTGGGTCCGCGGCACCGATTGAAAGTCCGCTTTGCCATCAATGCCGATAGTCGACGAGGGGTGTTGGGGCTAGAGAACCTCGAAGCCGAATTAGATGGCAAGGCAGTTGGGTCGGCTACCGGCCTGCTTGCTGGACGGCCCGGCGCGCGCAAGGGCAAAATCGAGATTGCTTCTTTGGTCCTGCCCCTAGACTTGTGGCACGAATTGCCGGCTGCTTGGCGACCGGTCGAACGGCTTAGCGGTGATATTCGCCTGGAGTCGGTGATCATCGATGCCATGCGACCCGGGCAAATGCCCCGCGCTTCGGCCACCGTGGTGATCGAAGACCTGGATCTGGCATCGGCGGCAGCAAACTTGGTCGGGGCCAATGGCAGTTTCGGCCTGAGCCTGGGAGGGCGGGGCCAAAGGCTGGCCGCGGCCCAGGGGGTGCTCAGGGCAGATAGTTTTCGGGCGCAGGGGGCCCAAGCCCAGCAGGTCTCGCTACGTTTTGAGGCAGAGGCCCTGGTTCCACCCGACGGTACTCCATGGCGTCTGTCCTTGCTTTCGAGCAAAGGCACGGTGGCGGCCAAGACGGCCGGGGCCGGTCAAGCCCAGCTTCGAAAAATGCACATACATTGGGATGGAAAGCTGCAGGAGATCGCCCATGATCCGGTTCTGGGCTGGATGGCAGCCCAAGCTGAGCTGGAGCTCAAAGCTCAGGCTGATCGGGTTGGCTTGGCCGGTTTGTCGGTAGCCCGCCCCCGAATCTCGCTTACTGGTCAGGCCGACCAGGTGAGTTTGACTCGGTTGCCCGGGCGATGGAAATTTCAAACTTCGCTGGGCAGCGGGAAGATAGCCAGCGCGGATGCCACGCTGGCATCTTTGTCCGCCAGTCTTTCTGGCTCGGCCCGAAGCCGAACCAGTTCCGCCTGGCCGTTCAAGCTGCGGCTAAAAGGAAAGGACTTGAGCCTGGCCCTGGGCTCGACTTTGGCCAAGAGATTGACGCTTCCTGATGCTTTCGGTCTTAACATTAAAGGCAAGGTGGCTAGGCTTACCAAAAGCGTGAAAATTGAGCAGCTGGAGGGGTTCATTTCCGACTGGCTGCGATGGCAAGGTGCCGGGCAGCTGGACCGACGGGCCGGGCGCTGGCAGGCGCGAATTCATCTGCTGCCCTTTTCGCTCAGCGCCGTGGCCGCGCGCTTGCCGCCCGGTTTGGCTGCGGCTTGGCCGGCCGTGGCCGGCTTCGTCGAGATCGAGAGCGATGCCGCCGGGCCCTTTCCGCCGCCAAAGCAGGGATGGGCAGCGGGGCTTTCCGGCACGCTGCGGATGCGTGATGTTGCCTGGCAGGATTCCGACCGGGGCCTGGCACTGGAGCAACTGTCGGGGCAGCTCCGTTGGACAGTGCCTGAGGCTGACTGGCGCAACTTGACCGGAGAGCTATCGCTGATGGTCGGAGCCCTGCGCCTGACCGAGTCTGGTTTGCAGGTCGGCGGTCTGCGCCTGAGCCTGGATGCCAAGGCTGCTGGAGAAGACTGGCTACTCAAAGGCAAGGCCCAAATTGGCCAACTGGATGGTGGTCGGCTCCTGCCTGGTTTTTCCTCCCGCGTTCAAATGAGTCTTGATTCGAAACTGCTAGGCAAAAAAGAGCTTCGCCTGCGCGAGCTGCAACTGAAACTGCCGGATCTGGGCTGCCAGCTCCGCTTTTCCGGGCGCTTGACCCGTCCCACCGACCGGGCCAGCTTCGCCGGCCTGCATTTTGAAAACCATTTGGATATCAGCATCCGTAACGAACAAAAGGTCATTTTTCCGGGAGGTGTTTCCCTGCGAGGAGACGCCGATCTGTCTCTTTCCGTACAGTCTACCGGGCCGGGAGTGGTTCACACCGAGGGTAAGTTGCTTTTTGCCGGCCTGGATGTTTGGGGAAAGGGTTTTCACCTTCAGGATATACAAGGCACCATTCCTGCCAGCCAGGATTTGAAATGGCAGCCGGAATTCAAATTGCAGGCCGACAAACAGGCCAAAGCTGACCAGCCGAGTGGGCGATCGTCTGCCTACGATCAGATTTTACGCCCGCTGCAGGGGGCGCAGCGCAGTTTTTCCGTTCGTCGCATCGAATACCAGGACATGGTCCTGGAGCGGCTTTCGGCCAAATTGGAATTGGCCAGGGGTCGCCTGAGTTTGGGCAACTTGCGCTTTGGATTTTTGGGCGGCGACGTTCTGGCCACCGCCGTGGCTGATTTTGCCCCGCCACCGACGCGGCGGCTTAGTCTGGATGCCGAGATGAGCGGGGTCGACATTGGCGGGCTGGGAACTTTGCCGGTGAAAGGTTCCGCCGAAGTAAGCGGTAACCTGCGGGTGGGGGTTGATTGGGCCGCGCAAACGGTCTCGACTTCGATGAACTTGACCCAGATTGGTCGTTCCACCTTACAGGCCCTGCTGATGGCCATCGATCCGGCCGAAGCCAATCCCGGAGTCATGAAACTGCGTCGCTTTTTGGCCGACAACGATGTCTCTCCGCGGCGGGTATCGGTCAAGATGCGCCACGGTCAACTGGGGATGGAGGTCAAGCTGAAAATGGGTAGTTTGGCCCGCACAATTGCCAGTTTCATCCAGGGTTTCCAGGGTGACACTTTCTTGCTGCCGCCCATGCCGGTGGGCGGGATTCTCTATCGCTACTTAGGATTCTAAGGTTTTTGGGTCCAGCTACCTGATTCGGTTTGGATCCACTCGCCGGCTTTGGCTTGGCTGCGTTGCATTTCGGCGTAGGC
>JAUVBB010000251.1 GCA_030591445.1 Deltaproteobacteria bacterium
ATGGCGGTGCCGTTGCAGCCCTTGGCGTTGGTGGACAGGTAAAAGGCATTGGAGTAACCGCCGGTGGCCAGCAAAACCGCGTCGGCCAGATGGGAAGATACTTTGCCGCTTACCATGTCGCGGGTGATGATGCCGCGGGCGCGGCCGTCGACCAGCACCAGATCCAGCATCTCGGTGCGCGGGTGCATTTTGACCGTACCCAGTCCCACCTGTTTGGCCAGGGCGGAGTAGGCGCCTAGCAACAATTGTTGGCCAGTCTGACCGCGGGAGTAGAAGGTACGGGAGACCTGGGCGCCGCCGAAGGAGCGGTTGGCCAGGGTGCCGCCGTACTCGCGGTTGAAAGGAACGCCCTGGGCCACGCACTGATCGATAATGGCAGAGCTGAGCTCGGCTAGCCGGTAGACGTTGGCTTCGCGCGCGCGGAAATCGCCGCCCTTGATGGTGTCGTAAAACAAACGCCAGACGCTGTCGCCGTCGTTCTGGTAGTTCTTGGCGGCATTGATTCCGCCCTGGGCGGCAATGGAGTGAGCCCGGCGGGAGCTGTCCTGGTAGCAGAAAGCATCAACCCGGTAGCCCATTTCGGCCAGGGAAGCCGCGGCCGAACCGCCGGCCAGACCGGTGCCGACCACGATCACCGAGAACTTGCGTTTGTTGGCCGGGTTGACCAGTTTGATTTCGTTTTTATGCGACTCCCACTTGGCCGTTAGCGGGCCGGCGGGAATTTTGGCATCCAGTTTCATGCTTGTCTCCTAGGCTACCCAGCCGGCCAACACGGCTACCGGCATGGACAAGTTGCCGACAATGATCAAACCGGACAGACCAAAGGCGAAACCGGTGCGGCAAGCGTTGTATTTGGGATGGCTCATTCCCAGGGTTTGGAACCAGGACCAGAGCCCATGTTTCAAGTGGAAACCCAGCAATAGGTTGGCCACGATATAGATGGCACTGACCCACCAGACCTGGAAGCCGGACACCACCACCTGGTAGACCTCGCCGGGCACGAAGGCCGGATGCACGGAGCCTACGGTAAAGTGCAACAAGTGGTAGACCAAGAAAGCGGCAATGATAGGCCCGCTCCAGACCATGGTGCGGGCCGAATAAGTGACTTCCAGCGTGCGCTTGACCCGATAGGCCACCGGCCGGCTGCCCTGGTTTTGGAAAAACAGCTGCACGTTGGCCAAGATATGAATCCCGATGATCAGCAGCAGCACGGTGCGGATGGCCCAAAGCGCGCCACCTAGTCCTTGCAGAAAAGCAGCATAGGCGTTGAGTTTTTCCGGGCCGGCAAAGAGCTGCAGATTGCCGATCATATGACCCAAAACGAAAAGAAAAAGCATCAGGCCAGTGATGGCCACGAGTAACTTTTTCCCGATGGTAGATTTGTAAAGCTCTATAATTACTTGCATATTACGCTCCGGCGCCGGTGATTGGCATAGTCCGTGAAGCCATCAGGTTAGAGAATGTAACTGGCTAGAAGGAAGTTCGCAATAGGAAAATTTTATCAGCTAATTACCGCCATTTGCATTCAGGTCGCGCTTGAATCACAATCGCGGTCGGATTTCGCAGCCGATGAGGAGCCCATGCTGAAGCCGATAACTGGTGCCTGCCCCGATCACTTGGTGGCTGGAATTCGAGACGACCTGAGCGAGAGAACGCTGCTGCGCCGGATTCAGCGCAAAATGGGCCAGGCGATTGCCGACTTCCAGCTCATCGAGCAAGGTGATCGGATCCTGGTGGCCTTGTCGGGAGGAAAAGACTCCTATACTTTGCTAGAAATGCTCGAAGGCTTTCGACGCAAGGCGCCCGTATCTTTTTCTTTGTTGTCAGTCAACATTGATCAAGGTTTTGAAGGTTATCAATGGCAGACGGTCCGCGACTTTGTCGAATCGCGCGGCATGGCCTTTCACCGGCATGCCACCGATATTGCCGGTTTGCTTAAAGCCAAGCTGGGCCCGGACGAATCCATGTGTCCGCTGTGTTCTCGCCTGCGCCGCGGGGCCTTGTACCAACTTGCCCCCAAGCTGGGTTGTAACAAAATCGCGCTGGGCCACCATGCCGATGATTTGATCGAGACCTTGCTCTTGAACTTGTTCTTTACCGGCCAACTCAAGAGCATGCCGCCCAAGCTGCATTCAGATGACGGGCGCAATATCGTGATTCGGCCCTTGGCCTATGTAAGTGAAGCGGAAATTGCCGGCTTGGCGGGCAAACGACAGTTTCCCATCGTGTGCTGTTGTTGCCCGGCCTGTGGCACCAAAGACAACCAGCAGCGCCGGGCCTTGAAAGAGATGCTGGCCCAGATGGAGCAGGCCCACCCCGGTCTCAAATCCAGTGCCTTGACCGCCCTGAAGAACGTGGCGGTTAGTCATTTGTTGGACCGAAACTACTTACCCGATTAATGCACCGCCTTGGGGAGAGAAACATGATTGAGCCCGCCCTGGAGACATATTTGGACTCCTTGCTGCCAGCGCGAAATCCGGTATTGGTCGAAATGGAAGAGCGCGCCGGCAAAGAAGACTTTCCGATCGTGGGACCCAAGGTCGGGCGTTTGTTATTTATTCTGACCCGGCTGGCCCGGGCCCGCCGGGTGCTGGAGCTTGGTTCCGGTTTTGGCTATTCGGCTTGCTGGTTTGCGCAGGCCTTGTCGGCAGGCGGCGAGGTTCACCTGACCGATGCATCGGCCCAGAACCTGGATCAGGCCCGCGATTACCTGCGGCGCGCGGGCCTGGCGGATAAGGCTCGTTTTCATCAGGGCAATGCCCTGGAGCTGATCGATCAAATGAGCGAACCTTTCGATGTGGTGTTTTCCGATGTGGACAAGGAGGACTATCCGCAAACCATCGACAAGGTGGCCCGGGTTCTCGGCGCTGGTGGTCTTTTCGTTACCGACAATGCCCTCTGGTACGGCAAAGTTGTACAGACTCCGCCGCCGGATGCGGCCACGGCCGGAGTGGTTGAGTTCAATCGTCGCTTGGCAAACGATCAACGTTTCGATACCGCCATCGTGCCGCTACGCGACGGACTGGCCATTGCCTTGAAAAGATAAGGGCTTGCCCCCTATCTCGGGACTCTACCATTGTGATATGCTGGAAAAAACTGCGAGGAGCCGGCCGATGAAATGCCCCAAATGTCGTCTGGAAGAAATGATCAGTGAGACCTACCAAGAGGTGGCGGTGTTGCGCTGTCCGGTTTGTCGCGGTCTCTATCTCGACCAGGGAAAACTCGAGGCGCTACTCAAACTCGAGCAGGGGGCGATAGCCGATAGTTTGCTGTTTGCGCCTACCCCCGACGCCATGGATGCGGCCCGGGCGCAATGTTTCCGGTGTGAAAATGATATGGACCTGGTCAAGGGGCCTTTCGATATCTTTGTTAATTGGTGCAAGTTGTGCGGTAGCACGTTCCTGGATCCAGGCGAACTGGCCAGCATTCAGCAAATTCCCGTTGAGTTGAAGAAAAGCTCCGAAGATTGATACCGACGGAACAAGACGCCAAAGAGTTATATCGGGATTTGCGTTTGTTCGGGCCTTTTTCTGCTTTGCCCAATCAGGCCATTGAAGAGATTTGCGCATCTTGCCAGCGCGTGCGGATATCGGCCGGCAAGTCCTTGCGGCGTCCTGATGGGGCTCGCAAAGAGTGGTATTATTTTCTGGTCGCCGGGCAAATTAAGGTGGAGCAAACCACCAGCCTGACCGATGACGATGGCGATCCGCAGCAGGAGAACATTGCCTTATTCCTGGCCGGTGATGTTTTTTCTGACGGTTATCTGGATCACCGGGGTGATGCCAGCAGGCAAAAGATAGACTGTGTGGCCCAAACCGAGGCCAAACTATTTGCCTTGCCCCAGGCTGCCATCGGCAGACTCTTACGCGCGCATCCGCAGTGGGCGGCCGAATTACAGCGCAGCAACCAAAGTTTGCGCCATCATTTTCTGGGCCAGAAGTTGTTGTCGCGGAAACTGATCCAGGATTTCTTTTTGCGGCATGGTTTCTCCTACGCCACCCGGGTGCGGGTTGTGCAACTCGATCGTTGCATCAAGTGTTTGGCCTGCCAAAATGCCTGTGAAGCCAGACACGGGGTGGCGCGTTTTGCGCATATGGGGGCACGCTTGGGCCGGTTGTCCTTTCCGGCCGCTTGTCGGGATTGCACCGATCCGCGTTGCGTCAAGGCCTGTTCCTTTGGCGCCTTGATCCGAGATGAGCAAACCGGTCAGGTACGGATTGAAGGCCGCTGCGCCGGTTGTACTGCTTGTGCGCGGGCTTGTCCCAGCGCCGCCATTACCATGGCGGAGATTCCTTATACCGCCGAGGACTTTCCGGTGGCCGTGCCCCAAAGTGATCGTAGCGGTAGCACCAACGTGGGCGGGCTCTACGTGATTGGCGATGCTTCCGGTGATGCCCTGATCAAGATTGCCATCAATGCCGGCAAGGAGGCGGTGGATCATATCGTGGCTCAGGGCCGGCCTTCCTCCGGCGAAAACCAGGAGGATGTCATTATCATTGGATCGGGGCCGGCAGGTTTGTCGGCGGCGCTTTCCTGTCGGGAACAGCAACTGCGCTTCCGTATTTTTGACAAGGGATCCATTGCCTCTACCATTCAGAACTATCCTAAGAAAAAACTGGTGATGGCCGAACCGGCGCATTTGCCGCAGGTCGGCCGGCTCTGGTTCCGCGATGCTACCAAAGAGGAGTTGGTGGCCAAGTGGTGTGAAATTCTGGACGAGACCGGCATCGAGGTGTGTGAAAATGTGGAGGTTAAAAAAGTAACCCAGCGAGCCGAAGGCGGATTCCTGGTCGATACTGCCCAAGGCAGCCATCAGGCCAGCAAAGTCATCTTTGCGGTGGGCACCCGAGGTGCGCCGCGTAAACTCGGGGTGGCGGGCGAGAGCGAGCCCCGGGTGCAGTATCTATTGACCGACCCCGATCTGTACGCCGGTAAAAAAGTGTTGGTGGTTGGCGGAGGTGACTCGGCCCTGGAGGCCGCCATGAGTTTGGCCGAGGTCGACGGCACCGAAGTCGGCTTGAGTTACCGCCGGGATAGTTTTGGCCGGGCCAAGCCCCTGAATCGCCAGCGGCTGGCCGAATTCGAATCGCGGGGACAGGTGCGCGTTTTTTTCAAGTCCACGGTCAAGAACATCGAAAAAGACCATTTGTGCCTAAGCTGTGCCGACGAGGAATGTCAGCTGGACAACGACGTGATTTTCGCCATGTTGGGCGCCGAGCCACCGACCAAATTTCTGCGCGATGCCGGAATTCTGGTATTGGAACCAGGCACTGAGCAAATGGCCGAATTCGCTGCCGGCCGCGGCAAAAAGCGGGTGGCCGTTCGCTGCGACAATTGCCACGGTTATGCCGATCGCGCCTGTTTGGCGGCCTGTCCCACCGGCGCCTTGACCGAGGTGGCGCCGGCAGAAATCTTCATTGACGTCGATGGCGAGCAGGGGGCAGACCGGGGCAATTATTCTGAGGTGCCTTTCCTCTTAGGCATCGAGGAGCATCGTCTCCACCGGGCCCGGAAACTGGACCGACCTTGGATTCAGCTATCGCTGCTTTTGTTGCTGGTGGTAGTGGGCATGGAGTGTTTTTTGCGCCGAACGCTGCCCGATTTCAGTCTCCAGGCATTCTGGCAGCAAGAGCTGGGCAGGGAGGGGGAAATATTTTTTGCTTCCGGTCGCGGCTTGGGTCATTGGTTGGGCTATGTGGGTACGGTGATGATGTTGTTGACCTTGCTGTATCCCTTGCGTTCGCACTTGGGCTGGTTTCCGCGCTTGTCCAAGCGCGCCTGGTTGCTCTTTCATGCCTGGTTTGGTTTGGCCGGGGCTGCCTTTGTGACCTATCATTCTCTTTTCAAACTTGATCGCTGGGTGGCGCTCTCTCTTTGGGCCACTTGGTTGGTGGTTTTGTCCGGCCTCTTCGGCAAGTACTTGTTCGGCTGGGTGCACTCTGGCATCGGTCTGGCCGAGTTCGAAAAGCGCACCCTGGAGGGAGAATTGGGGCGTCTGCGATCGGATCTGGGCGAGGGCACCGGTCTAGGGCATCTTTTCGATTCCTTGGCGCCTGCCCAACAGACTGGATCGAGCCGCTTTCTAACCGGGCCCTGGCGGATGTTTTGGCTGGATATCAGCTCGCGGGTTCGTTTTCGCTGGATGCGCTGGTTTGGACTTCGGCACATTAAAAGTCGTGCTCGGCGCCGCGAGACGGTTCGGCTCTTGGCCGATCGGGCGCGAAATGTCAGATCTTTGCGCTATTTAGAACTGGCCAAAAAATTTCTATCCACCTGGAACCGAATTCATTTGGTTTTGACCGTGGTTATGATCCTATTATCAGGGCTACATATTGTTTTCGCGCTCATGTACAAGGCGAACTGACGATGGCGAAGCAAAGGGATAAAAAAGGCGCCCAGCCGGACGGCAGCCAGGAAACTTGGGCCCAGGTCAAGTCCTTGCTGGAATACGGTCGCTACCGAGAGGTGGAGGCTCCTTGTCGCCAGGCACTAGACACCGGTGCGACCGGGGCCAAATGGAACATAGCGCTGGCATTGTCTTTGCTAAACACCGAACGGGCTAGCGAATCTTTGACCTTTGCCCGGGCTGCTGCCGATAGTTCTCCCAATCATCCGCAGGTCTATCGAATTCTTGCCCGGGTTTACTCCGCGCTCGGTGATGGACAGCGAGCTCTGGATACCGCGGCCTTTGCTTTTCGCTTGTTGCCCAACGTGGACAATCGAAACTTGTTGCGCCAAATCCAGAATCAATTCCAAGACGGTGTTTCGGTGCCGACCCAAGAAGAGTCGTCCGAGTTGGGCTGGGAGGAAGACGCCGGCGATGATGCCGATGGCGAAGCGCGGTTACATCTATTGCAAGCAACGGCAGAGCAAGTCAGCGACCATGATCACGAAGGGCAGAGCGCCCTGGTAGACAAACAGGTCGAATCTTTATTTGGCGGCAGCATGTTCGGGGCCTGGGAGGATCCGGGCGAATTGCTTTCATCAGAGAGATCCGGCCCTCGGTCCGGCAAAGTTACGCGTCGTATCGTTGTCTTGGCTCTGATTCTGGTTCTGGGTGCCGCCATTGCCTGGGTCATCAGGGAGGGCCTGCAACGGCGCCAAGCCAAGCAGCAGGTACGCATGGCCCAAGAAGTGCACGCGTTCCTTGCCATCGGCGATCTGGAACGGGTCGCGGCTTTCCTGCCCGAGTTCTGCGCCCACCGCGACAGCGCTAGCTGGTCGACAGCCGACGAGCAACTCAGTCTGCGCGCAGAGGCCAGCTTGTACCGATTCCATGATGCTGACGCTGAGCGTGTCCATCGGGTCAAGCAGTCGGCTGTGCAGTTGGGCAAGGACTTGGGTTACGACGGTCAGGTAGGTCTGGCGCTTCTGCTCTCTGACACCGAGCGGGTAGCTTGGGTGCCCAAACTTAAGCGTTTGGATAGCCCAGATAACCGCGATCCCGAGGCGGCCTACCTTTTGGCGATGGCCCTGGTTCGCGCTGGGGCGGATAGCGCCGCCGAGCAGGCTTTTAAACGTAGTGCTGATCTGGGTCCTTCGATTGCTTATCACTTGGCCGCCGAGGCCGATTTTCAGGGCGGGCGCGGGAACGTAAACGGTGCCCACCTCGTCTTGGAAGTGCTTGCCGACGAAAGCCCCTATTCTCCCTGGACTCGAGTGGCTCGCATCAATCACTCCTTACTGACGAGTGATCCTTTTCCTGATCTGGCCAAGGGCAAAGACACGCTTAAGAGTCCGGTGGCGGAGGCAGCAGAGAATTTTTCCTTGGCCCTTCGCGCCCTGAGAGAAAAAAACTCGTCCTTGGCCCTGAGTTGGCTCGACAAAGCGGTGGCGGAAGTAAACGGTCAGTCGCCATTTTTGTTAGACTTTTTCGATCGTCTTTTTGGCGCCGGGCACCTGCCCGCAGCCCGCCATTTGCTGGCGCTAAAGTCGTGGCCGCAAGAGTTGCCAGCCGCCCAGGCCGCACTAGGCAGTTTGTACTACGCGGAAGGTCATTTGGACAAAGCCGGCCCCTTGTTGGCGGCAGCCTGGCAAAAAGAAATTCGTGATGCCCGTACTGGTGATCATCTGGTCCAAACTATCCTGACCACGGGAAAACCAGATCTGCCGCTTGAAGAGATGCTGACCGAATTGCTGGAACGCTGGCCGGAACAACTGCCACTGGAGCTGAGCTACGCCCAGTTACTCCACCAAGCCGGCAAGGTCGATCAGGCGGCAGACTATCTGCGCAAGCGATGGCAAAGAATTCGTAAGTCTCCATCGGGCTTGCTGAAATCCAAGGCTCTGTTGTTGCTGGCCCGGGTAGAGCTGTCGCACGGCAACAAAATTCGTGCACGGTCTTTGCTGGCTAATGCCGTGAAAAACAACTCGCAAAATGAGCAAGCCAGTCAGCTGCTGGCACAGATCGATGCGGAACTGAAAATCGAACAGAAAAAGTCTCGGCGTTCGAATCGAAAAAAGAAGCGGAATAGAAAAAAATTGCCCCGCAGCCGGCGTCGGCCTAGCGGGCGCTAAATAGTGTCCGTCTCAAAACTAGTTTTCAACGGACACGGGAGTAAAAAGTCCAACTTTTCCAGTGCCCACAATTGCTGAAGTGAACTCTTTGAGGCGGGTAATAAACACTCTAAGCGACATCCTGCCAGGCATCGCATTTACGCAATACGTTGGCAACCTTGCGGTTTTTTCGAATAAGGCGGAACTCTTCCCGGCTTAGATAGGCCACCCGGTGACAGTGTACTTCCTCATTGCGGATGCAAAGGACGATTTGGCCGGAATCTTCGAGCGCCAGGGTGATGTTATTTCTTGGTGCGTTATCGAGAATATCGTTCTCCAAGGCCCTTAGGTGCCGATGGATGCGCAATGCTCGCAGGGCAGTGGGGTCGCGAAAGTTGTATTTTTTCTTATCCGTAGAGGATTGTTTTGCGGTAGCCCGCAGTTTTGCCACAATCAGATATAATTTATCTGGTCCATATTTCGGTTTTCTGGCCATGGGCACTCCCGTTGTTCGCCATCGGGTTCGTCGCAGGTTCTTGCCAAGGAGGCTGCAACTAGAATGCCAAGCGAGTTGGGATAGAATCTGGCTGTCTAAGCTATTGAAGACTCAGGTTATTGGCAGAAAGCCGATTTGGGTGATTGGTGGATAAATTTGCTCAACTCTGACATTTCTGTCAGGGGTCTGGGTAAGAAGAAATGCACTACTTCGTTGGTTCTGCCCAAGGCGAGGGAAGGATGGGGCCTTTTTCCGAACGTTTCATGCTTCGCTGTAGCTCAATTTCGGTCATTAGCACGTCGGGTGCCACCGCGGAGACAGGCACATAGCCACTCTCGGCCCCGCAGTAGCCGTTGAAGACCTTGGTTCGGTCGGAGGTGGCAATGATTTTGTTGATAGAGGCGATGGGAGTACCGACAATTTCCACGCCACGCACCAATTCCTCGCGGCCGTCGGGAAACACCCGGTAGACCAATTCGGGAATGCCTTTGTAGGCTTGGTAGCCCCAGGAGGAAGTATGGGTGGAGCCGCCCACGATGTTCTTGATGATCAGACCATAGGGCTTCCCTTGTCGTTTGATCTCAGCTAAGAGCTTGGCCTTGAGCTGATCGGGGGACACTTTAGCGGAAGACTCGACGATCGTGGTACCCATACGGGCCCGTGGTTTTTCACCCGGAGCCGCGCGGCCGTGGCCGTTAGATAGTTGGATTTCTTCCACCGGTGTGCGGCTGGTCAGGAAGGTCTTTAGCTGGCCATGTTCCACCAGTACCACTCTTTGGGCCCGTACACCTTCGTCGTCGTAGCGATAGAATCCGTTTAGTTCCAGGCCCTTAAATGTCTTTTTGGTCGGATCATCGTAGACGGAAAGAAATTCGGGAATGATCCGCTTGCCGATTTGACCCTTGAAAGTCTTGCCTTCTTGTTCGTCTAGCTGCCTTTCGCCCTCCAGGCGGTGACCGACAACTTCGTGAAACAGAACACCGGTGGCGTCACCGTCCAGAATCGCGGGACCGGTATAAGGATCGAGTACGGGCGCCAGGCGTAGCGCTTCGAGGTTCTGGGCCAGTTGTTCAACCAACTGAAAGATCTTCTCGCGCTTGGGTAGCTTGGATTCGGTGCGGGCATATATGGTTTGCTGGGCTTTGAGCAGCATGCCGTCTTCGGCCCGGGCAACTCCATACAAGGAGATGCTGTAGAGGATAGATTCACTGATGATACGGCTGCCTTCGCTGTTGGCAAAAATACGAACCATCTTCTTGGCGTCTATGCTGACTGATGAGTCGAAAACATGCGGATGTTTTTCAAAAAGCGCCGAGGCCGAACGGGCCAGTGCTTCCCAACGATCCTTTTTGAAGGGAAAAGGGCTGCGCGGCTGGGTATAGACTGCTGGTTTTTCCTTGCTAAAACTGAGTTTTATCTTGCCGTCGTCTACTTCTGTTACTTTCTTTGATTTTCGCTTCAGATAGGACTTCAGGGCGCCTTTGTAGGCATGATC
>JAUVBB010000588.1 GCA_030591445.1 Deltaproteobacteria bacterium
CATGATGTAGGTGGCGCTGTTTTCAAAGAAGGTGCGAATTTCAAGACAATCCATGGCGGTTTGGGCGGCGTGATTGAACTCGTGGGCGACCACGCCGCCAACTATTGATTCTGGGGTGGAGGCATCGATCACGATGTAGCTATAACAATCAGTCCAATCGGTCAGTGGGTTCTCGGCGTAAGGCACGGTGTAGCCCCCAGCACCACCACCCGACTCAATGAAATAGTCATACTTCTCCTTGCCCGGCTCGATGGGGGGCGCGTAGAAGCCAAACTGTTCTATCTCCACTGCCCAGGAAGTCTCGGCAGTGGCGAGAATCTCCTGGGCCATGGCTTCCTCGCTGCTGGAGGCATAGTGGACCCGGATGGGCCAGAGCGACGATTCGATAACGAAGTTCTGGTAGGGTGGTGGTTGCAAGAGTTGGTGGAGCTCGCCGTCGTAAGCCTGGTTAGTGACGATCCACTGCCAGGCATCGGAAAAGATCGACGAAGCGTTGATAGCGCCGGTCGCGCCATGGGGGGGCAAAAGCCTGCGCAGATCCCTTGGCAAGAGACGGGTTTGTTTGAAACTCGCTATCCGATAGAGATGACGAGTCTGGGCATCGATAGCGCCCTGCTGATAAAGGGCGTCGATTTCCGTAAAGAGCTCTGACTGACTCGACAGGGTGCTACTCGATAGGAGAGGGACTAAATTCAAAGCGAAACAAAGAAGCAAAGTCATTTGGAAACACTACTCCGTAACCGTCCTTGTTGGCAAGCCATCGCCTGCTGGAATCTTGGGCTGGACGAGTGCCGGTTGAATGGGATAGCTTGGCGCCCATGGCCAAACTCTATTTTCGCTACGGAACCGTCGGCAGCGCCAAGACGCTCAATTTATTGGCGGTGGCCCACAATTATATGCAGCAGAACAAACGGGCGTTTCTTATCAAGCCGACGATCGACGTTCGTTTTGGCCGCGACCTGGTTCGCTCTCGGGCCGGGGTAGAGAAGAAGGCCGATTTGCTGGTCGGGCCCGAGACCCTGCTTGAGATGACGGTTTTTGATGGCGTGGATTGTATTCTGGTGGATGAAGCCCAGTTTCTGTCTGCTGCCTTGGTGGATCAACTTCGTAAGGTAACCATGGAACTCGGCATCCCGGTCATCTGCTACGGTTTGCGCACCGATTTTCGCACCCAACAATTCGAGGGATCGCGTCGTTTACTGGAAGTGGCCGATTCCATCGAGGAAATCAAAACCACCTGCAACTACTGTCACAAGAAAGCGGTCTTCAATATGAAGCTGGCCGACGGCAAACCTAGTTTGGCTGGACCGGTTATCGATTTGGGCACCGAAGAGAAATTCCTGCCCGTTTGCGCAACTTGTTATACCGAAAAAACGGCTTCAGTTCAGTAAATCCTTTTGGCGAAAAAACGGAGGCACTCTAATGAATTGGCTCAAGAAAAGCACTTTGTCAGCTGTCGCGCTGGTGAGCATCTTTGCAGCCGGCAATCTGATGGCGGCGCCGGGCGCCTGGAAGCAAGTGGGCAAGGCCGGCGCTTGGAAAGCCACCATGGTGGGCACGGTGCTGAACAACAAGATCTACACGGTGGAATCTTCGGGTACTTTGTATGAAACCAATCCGGGCAATGGTAAGTGGAAGCAAATTGGAAAACCCGAATTTGCTTCCACGCGTTTTATCTTTGCGGCCCAGGGTTCCTTGTTCACTATCGAAAAAAGCGGCAACCTTTATAAGGTCAACCCCGCCAATGGTACTTGGAAGCAAGTGGGCAAGGCCGGGGCCTGGAAAGCAACCATGGCCGGTACGGTGCTAAAGGACAAGATTTATACCGTAGAGACTTCTGGTTCCCTGTACCAGACCGATCCGGCGACCGGAAAATGGAAGCAGCAGGGCAAAGCAGAATTTGGCAAAACGCGCTTCTTGTTCGCCGGCGGTGATTCTCTTTTCAGTATTGAAAAAGACGGAAGTCTCTACAAAATCAACCCCGGCAACGGCAAGTGGAAGCAGGTTGGTAAATCCGGCGCTTGGAAGGCTACCATTCGGGGCACGACTTTGGCCAATCAGCTCTATACGGTGGAGTCGAGTGGCGTTCTTTATCGCACCAACACCGGCAACGGCAAATGGGTCCAACTGGGCAAGGCGGAGTTTGGATCTACCCGTTTCCTTTTTGGCACGAACAAGAAACTCTACAGCATCGAAAAAAGCGGGAACTTGTACGCCATTGAAGTGAAATAAATTTACCGCGGACCTTCTTGTTGAGAAGCGAATAGGCGATCCAGGTCTGGACGCAGGTGCGGGGGCAGTTTGGGCCAGAGAATCATCTCGATATTGATAGTGTAGCTCGTGCGCAATTGAAGGATGCGCCACAGTTCGATGCCATTGGCAAAGCGGAACTGTTCTTTGAGCGCGCGCTGCCCGCCCAGTTCAATTTCCTGGAGCTCGCCAACGCGTTTGGCTCCCTCCGGGGTCATGGCGCTTCTGAGTTGTTTGATGGTCTTGAATTCTTCAGCCAAGCGTTTGGGATCATCGAGAAAGTCTCCTGCGGGCGACAGGACAATGTCGATAATCATGCCGTCTTTTTCGAGTTGACCAAAAACGATTTCTTGGCCGCCGATGAGCGTGCGCTCGATTTGCCTGGGTTGGGTTGCGATCAGAGAGGGTAGTTCCAATGAAATGCCGGTTTCTGCCAGGGCTACCCGTTGCCATTTAAGCGGGCCGGACAGTTGCCAGGCCTGGCCTTGCCCTATGTCCCAAACCGGGCAAGCCAGCAAGACTAGGGAGAGCAAGGCCGCGGCCGGGCGGATGAGTCGGGCGCGGTCAGTGGATTTGCCCAGACCACGGGTCAGTAGCCCGGTGCCAAGGAGTAGCGCGCCGACCAGGCCTCCGCCTAAGTGGGCATAGATGTCGACCTGGGGCAGAAAGGACACCATTAGGTTCAAGCCCAGGTTGACCATGGCCGCGTGCTTGAGTCGCACCAAGACCGGTGGGGGGATCAAGCCGCCGGGACGATAAGCCAAAGCGGCGCCCGCGCCCAGGATACCCCACAAGGCGCCCGAGG
>JAUVBB010000029.1 GCA_030591445.1 Deltaproteobacteria bacterium
AACTGACGCCGGTCCGGCTTCTTGGGAATCACCAGCTGTTCAGACATCTGGGCCAGCTGTACTGGCTTGATGGACTGCAGCAGCTTCGCTTCTATTTCGTCAAGTTGAATGCCCTTTTCCCGAGCAGCGCTCACGGGATCTTTGGCTACTTTTTGGCGAAATGTATGATCCAGGGCCGCCAGGGTAAGAACTTGTTCGACACCTTTGGGTAATTGTGAAGCATCAATGGCCCGATGCATGGGCCGGCCACCAACGATGGTGACCCCATCCTGCTTATGATTCTTAGCCGCCATGTCACCTCCCCTTTCTTAGAGCAAGCCTAGCAATATCCATGCCTCGATTACAACCGGCGCCATTTCAATTGTTTACCCAAAAGGAACTTTCATCAAAAAGATAAAGTCTGACAAATTTGTCAGTAATGGAAGCAACTTTAACTATTTGGGCTGTCTGGAGATTTGGTTTACAGCGTGTGGGATTAAAAGATAAAGTTGGCGGCCAAGATTGGGAAGGAGTAGCTCTCACTCGTGACTCTGATCGAAATCATTGCGGTCGCGGTGGCCTTGGCCATGGATGCCTTTGCGGTTTCCGTGGCCGCCGGCGTGACCCTGCGTCGGGTATCTGGCCGGCAAACCTTCCGGCTGGCTTGGCACTTCGGCTTGTTTCAGGCATTGATGCCCATCCTCGGTTGGGTAGCGGGGCTGACGGTGCAGAAGTACATCGCCGCCTTCGATCATTGGCTGGCTTTCGGTCTGTTACTGGTGATCGGCGGGCGCATGATAGTGGGCGCCATCCGCGATGACCAAGAGCAGGTCAAAGACACCGAGCCGACCAAGGGCTGGACGCTAGTGATGCTCTCTTTGGCAACCAGCATCGATGCCCTGGCGGTGGGCCTGAGCCTGGCCATGCTTCGAGTGTCGGTCTGGGTCCCGGCTCTGGTGATCGGAATCGTGGCCGGTGCCTTCACCGCCTTCGGCATTCACCTCGGCGGCTACCTAGGGCGCCGGCTAAGCATTGCCCGCTACGCCGCCCTGATCGGCGGCATCGTCCTGCTGATCATCGGCGGCCGAATCCTGCACGAACACGGAGTGTTCTGAAAACATTGGGAGCTTATTGGATGAAAGACCAGCAGAATAGAATAGGCCAGACCGTCGAGGGCCAGCAGGCAAAGGAGGCGCTGCGGGAGAACGAGACGAAGTACCGGGTTCTATATGAGAGCTCACGGGACGCCATTATGACTTTGGCACCACCCTCCTGGAATTTCACCTCCGGTAATCCTTCCACCATTCAGATGTTTATAACCATGGACGAAGCCGACTTTGTTTCACGACCTCCTTGGGAGTACTCTCCCGCCTTGCAGCCTGACGGACAGCCGTCTGCGGACAAGGCCAAGGAAATAATCGAAACGGCCATGCGGGAGGGTTCGCATTTCTTTGAATGGATGCACAAACGATTGGATGGAAAAAGCTTCCCGGCCACCGTATTGCTCACCAGGATTGAGCTGGGCGGAAAGTCCATACTGCAGGCCACGGTGCGGGACATCACCGAGCGCAAACGGGTCGCGGAGGCCTTGGCCAGAAGCAATGCCCTGCACCGAACCACGATTGATTCACTCGCTGACGCGGTGCACCTCGTCGATCGCGATCTGAAAATCATTTTGTTCAACAAGCGCTTCGAGCAATGGTGTAAGGATCTCGGGATCTCGGCGGAGGTCAAAGACCGCCAACTCGAGCAGGCCTTCCCTTTCCTGCCCAGCGAGGTCTTCGCGCAGTACCGTCAGGTTCTCGAGACCGGCCAGCCGCTCACCACCGAAGATGAAATCGAACTGGCCGGCCGACGGCTGGTGACCGAGACCCGGAAAGAGCCGGTTCTTGAGGAGAATGAAGTACGGGGGGTGTTGACGATCATACGAGACATCACCGAGCAGAGGAAAGTGCAAGCGCAGCTCCACCAGGCGCAGAAGATGGAGGCCATTGGCCGCTTGGCTGGCGGGGTGGCGCACGATTTCAACAATGTACTTTGTGCCATCAGCGGCCACGCCGAGTTGGTTCTCGATGATCTGGCTAGCGATGCTCCCTTCCGCGAGTCGATGGATGAAATCGCCAAGGCGGCCAATCGGGCCGCGGATCTGACCCACCAGTTACTGGCCTTCTCCCGCAAGCAGATCATCGATCCCAAGGTGATCGACTTGAGCCACACCATCAAGAACCTGCACTCGATGCTGACGCGGCTGATCGGCGAGGATATCATCCTGCGGACGCTGCCGCAGAAGCGGCTGGGGCGGGTACTGGTCGACCCCGGCCAGATCGAGCAAATTGTGATCAACCTGGCGGTCAACGCGCGTGACGCCATGCCCAACGGGGGGGAGCTGCTCATCGAGACCGCCGATGTAAAGCTGGATCAAGACTACGGCGACGAGCAGGCGCAGGCCATGCCCAACGCTCAGGTCATGCTGGCGGTGAGCGATACCGGCAGTGGCATGAGCGCCGAGGTCCGCGAAAAGATTTTCGAGCCCTTCTTCACCACCAAGCAGCTGGGTCAGGGTACCGGCCTGGGCCTGGCCACGGTCTTCGGCATCGTCGAGCAGAACGACGGCAGAATCGAGGTCCATTCCGAACCGGGACAGGGCACCTCGTTCAAGGTGTACTTCCCGCGCGTGCTCGATGCGGCCGAGACGCTCAAACAAGAGCTTGCGCCCGAGCCCGTTGGCGGCAAAGAAACAGTGCTGGTGGTCGAAGACGAGGAGATGGTGCGCAACCTAGCGGTAAGGCTTTTGGAGCGCCGAGGCTACCAGGTTCTGGCCACCAGTTCTGGCGGCGACGCCATCGTTTTGGCGGAGCGCCACCATGGCCCCATCGATTTGCTGCTGACCGACGTGGTCATGCCCCACATGAACGGTCGTGAACTGGTCGAGCGCTTCGCCGAAATCCGCCCTGGGATCAAGGTGATCTACACCTCCGGCTACACCCAGAACGTCATTGCCCACCACGGCGTGCTCGACGAAGGCGTACAGTTCATCGCCAAGCCCTACTCGCTCGCCACCCTCGCCGCTCGGGTGCGCGAAGTGCTAGACAAAGAGTGATGTCCTGCCCCACCAAAGCACCTCATGCCAAAAGTTCGGTACCTTCGCGCAGCAGATCGAGATAGTTCGCGAATACGAGGGTGCGATTCTTCTTGCGATCATCGAGCGCGCGCAGGATCCCGGCAGCCTCCAACACGCGCAGCGCCTTGGCTGCGGCAGGGCGCGAGCAACTAAGCAGGTCAACGATCCGATTGACGGTAAGGATCGGATGTTCGGGCAAGATTTCGAAGAGGCGGATGCTAAACACGGTCGCGTCATCACGTGCGAGCAAGCGATCACGGCTCTCATCCACAATCGAGTGGAGCCTGCGGGCGGTGTTGACGGCCTCGTCGGCAACGACCGCGACGCCCTCAAGAAAGAAAGCGAGCCAGCCCTCCCAGTCCCCGTCGCTACGCACAGAACTCAGGCGTCGGTAGTACTCCTGCCGGTTGGTCTTCAAGAACAGGCTCAAGTAGAGCAGCGGCCTCGACAGAAGTCCCCAATGGCGTAGCAGCAAGGTGATCAGCAGGCGCCCGAGGCGCCCGTTGCCGTCGAGATAGGGATGCAGGGTTTCGAACTGGACGTGGAGGAGTCCGACCCGCACCAGCGGCGGCAGTGTGCTCTCCTCATGGATCGCTCGCTCCAAGTCGCTGAGTAACTCGCCGAGTCGATGGGGAGGAGGCGGAACGAAGGTGGCATTCCCCGGTCGAGTGCCTCCGATCCAGTTCTGTGAGCGCCGCACATCCCCGGGCTGCTTTTGCCCACCGCGGGCACCGCTCAGGAGCCGCCGGTGGGTTTGGGAAAGCAAACGCATGGAGATCGGCAAGCCCGTTTTCCGCCCGAGTTCGTTCCATGAGAAGTTCAGCGCGTCGACGTAAGCGCAGACCTCCTCGACACCCGCATTGGTGGGAGCCTCACCGGAAGCCTCGACTTCGAGCAAGTCCATCAAGGTGGCCTGGGTGCCCTCGATCTGAGCGGAAAGCACGGCCTCTTTCCGAACAAAGGCGTAGACGAACCACTCCACGGAAGGCACCAGATCCCCGGCGAGGTCGAGCAGACGCAGCTTCTCCTCGGCGCGGGCGAGCAAGCCCCGCAGATCGCCATCGAGCTGGAGCGGCGGCTCACTGGGCGGCAAACGATACGGGATGAAGGCCTCGACCTCCTCGCCCGCTAGACTGTTTCTCTCGTACTCGCCGGTCTTTCGCCGCATCTTCGCCTCATCTTAAGCGGTCGCTTCAAAGCTCAGACAATAATAAGCGAACGCTTCTTTTGAGTCAAGCACTAGAAGCGATCGCTTCTTTTGTTCTATTGAGCTGCTTGTACACGGCCGGAGGGCGAAATAGGGGTCAGAAAACGGTCGACTTTTCGGCTTCATGCGGGGTGGTCTGGTGAACGCCGTCCGCTTTTATTCGAGGCAGAAGTTTGAAGCCGAGGGCTAGACCTATCAAACCTGAAATCGCCGAAGCGACCAGAACCGCCAATTTGGCCCCGACCAGCATGCCCGGATCGGGGATAGCCAGAGCGGCGATAAACAAGGCCATGGTGAATCCTATTCCGGCCACACAGCCCACCACCAAAAGACCGGACCAAGCCACACCGCGCGGCAACACGGCTAGACCAAGTCGGGCAGCGATCCAGGCAAAGCACAGGATCCCAATCGGTTTGCCAAGAACCAGGCCCAAGCTGGTACCCAGCGCAATCTTGCCGATCACGATGTCGGAAAGATTAACGCTATCTATCCGCACGCCGGCATTTGCCAGCGCGAACAAGGGCATGATGCCAAAGGCGACCCAGGGGTGCAGTGCTACTTCCAGGCGAGTCACTGGAGCCAAGGCTTCTCGGCGGGCGCGGTCGAATCGGCCGAAGGATGGCAATAGCTCCTTTACCGCCACCTGTCGATCTTGCTTTTCCTTGATCTCCCTAATGGCGGTGGCGGCCTCCTGCAAAAATCCTTTTAGACCGTACCAAGGCCGGACCGGCGTCAGCATTCCCAGCACCACGCCCGCGACCGTTGGATGAACACCGGTTTGCAGCATCCCACTCCACACCACGACTCCAGGCACGAGGTAAAGAAGCGGATGGCGCACACCAATCTTTTGCATCACGATGATCGCGGTGACCCCAACAGCAGCAACCGCCAAACCCATGGGCGCGATCTCCGCCGAATAGAAGAATGCAATGACCAGAATGGCGCCGATGTCGTCTATGATGGCCACCGCCAGCAATAAAACCCGCAAGGCAGCCGGAACCCGCTTGCCGAGCAAAGCCAACACACCCACCGCAAACGCGATATCCGTCGCCATCGGCACCCCCCAGCCATTGCTGGCGGGGGCCTCTTGGTTGATTGAAATATATAGGATGGCCGGAAGGACCATGCCGCCTAGGGCGGCCGCGACCGGTAGCATGGCCCGTTTCATATCGGAGAGCTCACCCTCGTGCAGCTCGCGGCGGATCTCCAGGCCAACCACGAAAAAGAAGATGGCCATCAAGATGTCGTTAATCCAGAAATGGACGCTGTGGGAAAAGACATGATCCCCGAATGAAATCGTGATCGGCGTGTGCAGCAGATGCTCATAGCTAGCCGACCAGGGCGAGTTGGCCCACACCAGCGCGATGACCGCCATGAGTAGAAGCAGAATGCCACTCGCCGCTTCGATGTGAAGGAACTTCTCCACCGGGCGCGCAATCTTGAGGGCCAACAACCAAGCGCGGCTGGACGATCCGGGCGGGGCGCTACGCGGACCAAGAACAGGCTTCATGGTGCCCTCCGATAGGGGCGCTTTGGGGGAGATTCGATGGGCATCATTTGTCTTCTTTCTCCCTGTTAGGCAAAACGCCAATTCTGCCCCCTTAGCTAAATATAGAGCTAAGCTATCACTTCGGCAATATGGAAATATGGCATTGACAGTTCGGAAATTCCGTACATACAATTTGGCTTATGGAGTGGCTTAACTACCACCACCTCTTGTACTTCTGGCTCGTGGCCCGGGAAGGCGGTCTTGCGGGCGCGGGCAAGAAACTGCGCCTCGCGCAATCCACCATCAGCGGGCAGATCAAAGCCCTCGAAGAGGCATTGGGCGAGCAATTATTTACCCGCTCCGGTCGGCGACTGGCCTTGACCGAAGTCGGAACCATGGTCTTTCGCTACGCCGACGAGATCTTCTCTTTGGGTCGGGAGCTGCAGGACACCCTGCAGGGACGCCCGGTGGGCAGACCATTGAAATTAGAAGTTGGCGTCGCCGATGTCGTGCCCAAGCTCGTGGCCCTTCGGCTGCTGGAGCCTGCCTTGCGCCTACCTGAGCCGGTGCGCTTGGTCTGTCGGGAAGACAAACCTGATCGCCTAATCGCCGCGCTGGCGGCACACCAGCTCGACCTTGTGATCTCCGACGCTCCGGTAGACGCCTCCATCCCGATCCGGGCTTTCAGCCATTTACTGGGAGAATGTGGAACGTATTTCTTCGCCACCAAGAAGCTAGCGGCTGCCCACCGGCGTGGTTTCCCAAAGTCGCTCGACCACGCGCCCATGTTGCTGCCCACTGAAAACACCATGCTACGCCGCTCGCTGGAGCAATGGTTCAGCGCCCAGGAAATCCGACCGAAGGTGGTGGGAGAATTCGAGGACAGTGCCTTGTTGCAGGTATTCGGACAGACCGGCACCGGCATCTTTCCGGCAACCGCGGTCATTGCGGACGAGATCAAGCGACAACATAAGGTTCAACTCGTCGGCCGGGTTGACGAAATAAGGCAACGTTTCTACGCCATCTCCGTAGAGCGGCGCATAAAAAACCCGGCGGTATTAGCAATTTCCGAAGAGGCACACCAAACGATATTCGGCTAAGGGAACGGAAATTCTCTGGGGTTCAACCACGAACTGGACTGGTGGGAATCTACCCAGCTTGGCGATCTCACCGTCACCGCCACTCCGGCGCGTCACTTTTCGGGTCGGTCTCTGGTGATGGCCGATCGAAACGATACCTTGTGGGCCGGTTTTGCCATCCAGGGACCAAAGCACCGCGTCTACTACTCGGGGGACACGGCCATGTTCGAAGGCTTCGCGGAAATCGGCGCCAAGCTGGGCCCATTTGACGCCAGTTTGATCGAAGTCGGTGCCTACCACGAGTTGTGGGCCGATCTTCATCTGGGCCCCGAGCAAGCGGTACAGGCCTGGCAGCAAGTCCAGGGCGGGCTCATGATCCCCATGCACTGGGGCACCTTCGACCTGGCCCTGCATAGCTGGACCGAACCGGTAGAACGCTTACTGCTGGCAGCCAAACAGGCCGCGGTTCCCTTGGCCATCCCGCGGCCGGGTCAAAGCGTGGAACCATCACAGCCTTTGCCCAAGGAACGCTGGTGGCCCGATCTTCCCTGGCAAAGCGCTGAAGAACACCCAATTGTTTCTTCACTCCGGCAAAAAGGTTAGTATCTTCTTTTAGACAGACGGGATATCCGTCAGAGGCTTTATGACAACAGCTGTTCTCTATATGGATCGTGTTTAGGAAATAGGGCGTGGCCTAAGCGCCGGGTTCCAATGAACCGCTTGCTTGGTGCCGTCACCTGTTGCTCAACCATTGATCCCAAGTCATCTGCTCAGCTAGTCGCGCTGCAAACGGCGTGGATGGCGTAGGCTTGGTTGCGCGTACCGCGCATCACGGAGGACGTCAGCATGTATCAGTTGTCTACTTTGGGCTTTGGCCCATTTTTCGAGAATCAACTTGCCAACAAAATCACCAATGACGGGATCCTGGCCAGGATCGCCGCCGAGCATCGCGGTGCTTATCAGGTATGGTCGAATGCGGGCGCGGGTTTCGCGCAGCTTTCCGGGCGGCTTCTTCGGGAGCTTGCAGAGGAAGCGTTTCCCGGGGTGGGCGACTGGGTCAAGCTCAAATCAGCGCCGGGTCCTGGACACAACACCATCATCGAAGCTGTATTTGAACGCCGTACCGTTTTCGTCCGTGGGGCTGCCGGCCGGGAGGCTCGGGCGCAGGTGGTGGCCGCCAATGTCGATCTGGTATTCGCGGTCTGCGGATTGGACGCGGACTACAATGTCCGTCGTATCGAGCGCTATCTGGCCCGCATCTGGGCCAGTGGCGCCCAAGCGGCAGTGATTCTGAACAAGGCCGACCTCTGCGAAGATCCGGTCGCGCGCAGCATCGAGGTCGAGGGACTCTGCCCCGGGGTGACGGTGTATGTATGCTCTGCCCTACAACGCCAAGGCCTCGATGAGATTAAATCGCTCCTCCAGCCCGGGCTCACCGCCGCCTTGGTCGGTTCCTCGGGCGCGGGCAAGTCGACCCTGGTCAATGCCTTGCTGGGCGAAGAACGGATGGCGACCGGCGCGGTACGGGCGCGCGATGGTCGTGGCTGCCACGTCACCAGCCATCGCCAGTTGGTGCTTCTTCCCGGCGGCGGCTTGTTACTAGACACTCCGGGTATGCGCGAACTTCAACTCTTGGATGAAGAGGGTCTCAGCAGCGTCTTTGCCGACATTGAGGAACTCTCCGAACAATGTCGCTTTAAAGATTGTGGCCATAACTCCGAACCCGGCTGCGCGGTAAAAGAGGCCATTGCCACCGGCCAGATTCCCGCCGAACGCCTCGAGCATTACCGGAAGCTAGAACGAGAAGCCCAAGCCTACCAACTCCGCCACCACGAACATCAGCGACGCAAGTCTGAAAAAGAGTGGGGGCAACTCTACGACGAGGCCAAGCGCATTCGCGATTGGAAGCGGAGCAAATGAGGGCCTGATCAGAAGCGGTAGTGATAGCCTAGGGCTACGATGTGCCTGGTTTCGTTGTCGGGATCGTCAAAGAGAAATTCTTCCCGCCGATAGGAAAGCGCCAGCCGGTGGTCATGGAGGGTGTACTGCAGGCCCACGCCTACGCGCCATTTGTGGAAGGGACCGTCGGCATCATCGATGCGGTTGAATATTTCTCCAGCCAAGAAGGGCTTAATGCCGGCCCCTGCGTTCAGCTCGACCTCTATCTTGTTGCGAATTGTGTGCTTGGCGGTAAGTTGCTCGCCTTTGGCCCAGGGGAAACCGAACTGCTCCTGGAGACGTAAGCGATAACGGAGGGTAACCGGGCCGAGGCGATGGCGCAGTCGGACATCGACAAAGAATCGGTGCCAGGATTCGAGGTAGCTTTCCTGCCCGCTGTCGAGAGGTTCGGCAATAAAGCGGTATCCGGCCGCCAGGCGCAGGAACTTGACCGGCCGGTAAGAGACGGCCAGTTCGGGCATGATCGAATCGGTGGCCGAAAGATCCTGGTCGAGACGCAGGTGCTGATCAAACTTCAGCCGAAACTCTTTGTTGATTTGATAGCGCAGCCCCGCTTCGGTCCACAGCTGAACATCTCCGGCCACGACTTTAGCGGGCAGACCGACGAAGAGCACGAACACCAGAAGCGCGGGAACAACTCGCGTCAGCATGGTTTACAATCCCAAGGCCTGTCGGACAGCGTCATGGCGCCCGTCGATATGATCGAACAATTCATCAAGCGCGGGCTCGAAGGCTTCCGGGCTGGGCAGCATGGTATAGGGTGACTGCTCGCCCTCGGGTCCGGTAACAAAAGGCGCAATGAGATCATGCTCGGCTTGTAAGCGGGTGCGCAGGGGTCCCGCGCTAAACACGGTTTCGCTAAAGTCCTGCACGCGCGCCCAATAGCTTTCTTGATAAACCGGGTCGTCGATAAGAAATCGAATCAGCGGCCAGCGCTCATCGACGGTGGCCATATCAAGCGGCAGGGGCGGCCGCATTCCTCCGCTGGGTTTCAATGATTCGTTGTGATCCCACGGAATCCAGTGCAGGCGGCCGAGATCCTCCGGGTCGCCATACAGATAATAATTATGCGCCCCGTTGCCATAGGTGTCCCAATCCTGGATGACGGTATTGATGGCCAGCCAGCGAAGGAATTTATCTACCGCAAATCTTTGCTCCACCCCGGCCCGCCAGGCGGCAGGGTCTCCGCGATCTGCGTGTAGGGCAGCAATGGCATTTTCCACGTCGCTCCAGTCGGCTTCGCTCTCGTTGGTCTTTTTGGGAAATGAGCTCTCATCAACGACCAGACCCGTTTGCCAATTGGCGGCGCCGAAATCCGGCTTGTACAGATTGCCGCCATCGGCGCCGAATTGAGTCAGAAACATCGGCCGGTCGGGAACTTCGGCCATGGTATAGAGCCCGAAGTAGATCGGTCCCGCGCCCACATCAAAGAAAACCCGGTAGAAGGCCCGGCGCGGCGCCGGCACGCCGGCTTCTCGAAACAGATCGCCGGCCACCTTGTCGCGCAGATAGGAACTGTCGTGGGCATTGTTGGCAAAAGCCAGGCGCTTGAAACCATAAAACCTTTGGTCCTCTATGGAGGGATAAAGCTCTTCAAATTGATCGAAGTCAAACTTGAATGGTAGCTTGTAGCTGCCACCTTGCCAGGCCATCCTCAGGGTAGAATTGCCCTTGAAACGGATGCCGACCTGCTCCCAGCTCTGGGCTTGGAAGCGAACTTGGCAGGGAACCCAAATCGGATCGCGATCGATCCCCGCCAAGCCGCCCGGACCCCCGGCCGGCATCGGGATCTCACAAAAGACCACCGCCCCGGCCGCGGCACAGTTGCCGGAGGGAGCATCCGGACCCGGCAGAGTGCACTTATCTCCTGGGTCGAGATTCTGACAGGCCGTTATCATGTCAATGGGCGTGCAGAACACGAGTTCGGACTGCAGGCAGGTGCCCGGTCGAGTTCCTATCGGAGTGGGCGCATCACAGGCATCGCCCGCGCTCAAGCCGACGCAGGCGGCAATCATTTCGGCACTAGGACCCGGCTGGGTCTGCTGCCCGCCGGCGCCGAACTCACCATACAGCTCCGTCATGTCGTCCAACATCGCTTGCCAATCAGTTGGATCGATCTCGAGGGAAAAGCTCTTTACTTCATCCGGCGAGAACACCAGGGCGTAATTCGCCTCGGCATCCTTGCCGTGGCTTTCCTCGGTCCAGGCTTCCGGCAGTTGCGGATGGCAAGCGGCTAGCATCGATAGCCCGACGACAAGGGCCACGCACTTGAGAATGCTTGGGTTTGTTTTCATTTGGGTCCTCGCTGGTGATGAGACTGTCGATTTTTAGACATCCAAACTAAAAAAGTCATCCCCGAGTCGTTTCTGTCGGGGACCCAGGAACGTAAGCAATACAGACACTTATGGGTTCCCGACAGAAACTTTTCGGGAATGACGAATTATTTTAAATTGATTTTTCATTTATCGACAATCTCGTGATGGCCAGGGGGCGGAATGATGGGAGGATGGGGAGGCGGATGATGAGGACCGCGCTCAAATTCCTCGATCATCTGGTCAAAGGCCTTGGCCTGCGTTGGGTCGAGAAGCACACGGATTTTCGCTTGCGCCCGCTTGAAAGAAATTTCCAAGTCTGGCCTGACCTTGATTAAAAACTTATCGGCTTCCTGCCGGCTTTCCTGGAGTACTAGCCTCACCTGCTGGCGTTGTTCGTCACTGAGCTGAAGGCGGGTCTGGAAGGATCCCAATACCTGCTCCGGGCCAGGGGGGCCCTTAGGGCCGCCCGGTCCATGCCGAGGCGGAAGCGTAAGCCGAAAGATGGCCAGGCCGGCAATCAGACCGGCCGCAAAAATGACAATCATGAGCCCCGCGGCCTTCATCTTCTGAATGCGCTCCGTCATTTGCGCACCTCCTCACCTTCTGCGGAAGTAGCCAAGATAGCCCTGACCAGGGACCGGCCACTGATGGCTTGGGCGTCCATTTCCCAGGCGATTTTCACCGGGTTGCTGGCCTCTGCTTTGCTTACCGGCGCGGGCCTGGGCAGCAAAAGTAAAAGAACCGCCGCCGCCAGCAGACAAGGCGCCGCCCAGCAAGCGTAGCGCAGCAGGGTATCCAGCCAGGATGGCTCAGACTCCAAGCTACTCGCCAAGGCCTGGTGATAAGCGCGTTCGGCCAGGTCTGCCGGCACCGGGGCCGGACCTTCCTCGCGCAGCATCCCGGTCGCTTTTTCCCAATACTTCTTTTCGCTTGGCTTCATGTTTTCTTCCTCCCAGCCCGGCCTTTGGCCAAAGCACGAACTTTTTTTGCCAGCCTGGCCCGCGCCCGGTGTAACCGGGACTCCACGGTGCCACGCGGACAGCCGAGAGCAGCAGCGATCTCCTCATATCCCAGGCCATCGACCTCGCGCAGCAAAAGCACCACCCGGTGCTTGCTCGGCAATTCGTCAATCACGGCCCGCAAAAATGCGCGCGCTTCGGCCGCCGCCAGCAGTTCCTCGGGGTTTTCCTGCTCGCTGGCCAAACGTTCGGCCCAGGAAAACGCACCCTCCGCCCCTTCGACATCCAAGCGGGCAGAACAATTCTTGCCGCGTTGGCGAATCATATCGATAGCCACATTTCGGGACACGCCACAGAGCCAAGACAGGGAAGCCTGGTGATCACGGAGCGTCGCCAGCGAGCGCCAGGCCCGAAGGTAAGTCTCCTGCACCGCGTCCTGGGCGTCGGCTTCGCTTTGCAGCAAGCGAAATGCCAGCCGATACACCAGCGGGCTGGTGCGCTCCACGTACTTCTGAAAGGAGCCACGGTCTCCTCGTGCCGCGCGGGCACTTAGCTCCTTTAGTTCATTCAAATAGCCTCCCAGTGTGCTTGCCAGCCAGCCTTACCATAGGACGAAGAGCGCATGCATCTTCTTCCCTTTTTTTCTAAAAATCTGGTTGACTTAATTACCAGAGCCTGTTATTGCTAATGATATGCAATACGTAGCACATATCTGCAAGCGGAAAGAGTGCCAAGAAACTGGCTGCTGCAAGGTAAACTACAAAAATTACCTATCGTTATCCAGCGGAAGGCTGACAAAAGAGCGTATTATGTTATTAGATGTAATTTGCAATTTAGATTTCCATTTTACCCCAGAGGACTTGCAAACGGCCCTGGCGGATCAGGGCTGCAATATGGCCCTAACCACCATTTACCGTAATCTCCCCTCCCTGGAAAATGCCGGCATCATCCGGCGTACCACTTTTATGGAAGAGCAAGAGCGAGGGGCATCGACCTACGAACACATTTGGGGCAAGCCCCATCATGATCACCTGCTCTGTCAGAATTGCGGGCAAAAAATCGAATTTCAATATGACGCCCTCGAAGTACTGCAAGAAGAAGTGGCCAGACAGCATGGCTTCACGCTGCTTCGGCACCACATGGAGCTGGTGGGGTTATGCCCGCAGTGTCAGGAGAGCGCGCCTTGAGTAAAGCCGGCGAAATCATTTGCGCTGGTAACGATTCCGCTGGGCGCAAGCACAACGATCTGCGCTGCGATTGTGGCTGCTTGTTGGCGCGAAGAATCGGTGACCGGCTCGAACTCAAGTGCAAACGATGCAAACGAATTGTCGGCATCGCCATGATCATTTCGTCAGAAAGGAGCTGCACATGTGACGGGTGTTGATCGCGTCTAAATAATCCCTTCGCAAGCAGCGGCCAGAGGACCCGGATCCCAGAGCCCGGACAAGCACCAAATGGTGCTTGTCCGGGCTTTTTTTGTTTTGTCACCAAGCCACAGAAAGGAAATTTCTCATGAAACCACTGAGCATTATCGTATCTGCCATTGTTGCCATCTCGATGATTTCTTCCAGTGTCCAGGCTG
Source organism: Deltaproteobacteria bacterium (assembly GCA_030591445.1). Lineage (GTDB taxonomy): Bacteria > Myxococcota > B64-G9 > B64-G9 > B64-G9 > JAUVBB01. The sequence continues at coordinate 13,691 of JAUVBB010000029.1, forward strand.
ACCGGAGAATTTTTGGCTACACCTATCCCTACCAAACCCTGCCCAAAGGCACCCTGGAGTTAGAGCATTACCTGGATATGGGATTCAATACCTGGGATGATCCGAACACGCCCGCCGAGGAAGATGACTGGACCCAGGTAAAGTGGAAACACCAAATTGAATTTGAATATGGAATTACCGATCATCTCGACTTCGGATTTTATAATGTCTTTAGCAAGAAACCATACGGCAACCTCGACTACGACGGCTTCAAACTGAGATCACGCTACCGTTTTGCCGAGCAAGACGAACATTTCCTCGATCCCGCCCTTTATCTTGAGGTCGGCTATTTTGGCGATGAAGTAAAACTTGAAGAAATGCTGATTCTGGCCAAGCGATTGGGAAAAATCGAAATCGCCTTCAACGGCAAGCTCGAACAAAAGTACCAGATCGATGACGATGACTGGGAATTTGAATTCTTGCCCTTGCTAGGCATTGGCTATCACTTCAACCACAACTTCGCCCTCTCCCTCGAATACTACGGAAAACTCAAAGTGGAGAACGGCGAGATCGAATACTTCGTCAACTATCTGGGCCCGGCCCTCAGTGTCACCGGCGGTTCATTCTATTGGACCCTCGCCGTACAGCCCCAACTTGGTACCCGGGATAGTCTGGCCGCTTTTCAAGTCCGTTCCCTGTTTGGAGCGATCTTTTGATGATTGGACGCATGAATATTGCGATGGCGGCCCTGATCCTTGCCCTTGCCGGCTGCACTCCCGTCGGCAAGAAAAACATCCATTTGCCCGGCCGTTCCACCACGGTAGCCAAGTGTAGTGCCTGTCACCTGGCCCCCGAAGCACGCAGTTTGATCCCCAGCTCGCTGACCGAAGTTCTGACCTCGCATGCCAAGAGAGTGCGTTTAACAGCTGACGAACTCGAAAATATTCGTCTTTTTTTACTGGCAGACGAGAATCAACATGTTACCAATGGGTATCACCTGCGCTGACCTGGAGATCCAGATGCTAAGACGAATATGGATTCTGCCACTGCTTCCGATTCTCTTTTCTATATGGGGATGTGCTAGCTCACCCTCGTCAAATGGCGAAGAAACTCAGTGCCTGGAGGCCGAACGGCGGCTCGGCTTTGTCCCCTGTGTCCACCGGGTGGATAGCATGGAGACCTGGAGTGTAGTGAGTACGCCCGCCGCCGCGCCTGGGCAAATCCGCGTTAGCAAATATATGGTGCCGGCCCGCGCTGACGCTCGCTTGGCTGGGCTCTTTATGAACGTGAACCAATACCTCTACCACTTGGAGTTCATGGTCCAAGCCTTTCCGGATCTCTTCTCCGGCCTGAGCTCGGCCGAGTATGTGGCACTCATCCAGGACCCTGAGCAGAGGGAGTTTTTTGCCGGTACCGTGACCGAATACGCGGTGGGGGGCGAAGCCGTATTGTATGGCTACACGGTGTGGGACGATCCGGCAGTTCTGGAGGGCACCATCAGTTGTGCCCAACTGAGCCAAGTACATGCGGAGATGGAGCAGCGGCTGGAGCCAGAGCCGGTGGTCTTTGTGCCTTCCACCCAAAACCAGCGTCTGGTGCTCAAGGAGTGTCCCGTGGCCAGTTATGATGCCGATCTCTTCGTCAAATACCAGGCCTATACCACCGGAGTAGCTTACGGAACGTTACGCCGCTATACCCTGGCCGAGCTACAGACCGCCACCGAGAATGCGGAGTTCGGTTGGCAAGACATCCTGGTGCTGGACGAGACGCCCTTTGATCTAGAGACCGTCATCTCCGGCGCGGTTACCGGCACCCTGCAGGGAGAACTATCCCATCTGGCCATCCGCAGCGCTTCGCGGGGCACGCCCAACTGTTATGTGGAAGGGGCCTACTCCGTGTTTAGCCAATGGGCGGGCAAGCTGGTGCGCTTTGAATGCGGCGATACCAGCTGGAGCATCGAGGAGGCCTCACTCGACCAAGCCGAGGCCTGGTGGGCCAGTCTCAAGCCCGCGCCTATTGAGGTGCCAACACCCGATCTGGGCTGGGACCAAATGCTCGGCCTACTCGATTTGCCCACCGACAGCAAAGAGCAGCGCGCGCTGGGAATTCAGCGCTACGGATCCAAGGGGGCCAATCTGGCCACCCTTTATCAACTCCCCGCCTTTGACGGCCGCGGGCAATATAGTTTCCCTGGCTTCTTGATCCCCTTCTCTTATTACCAAGAGTTCATGGATAGCCACTTCTGGAGCATCGATCTGGGCAACGGTCCCCAAGAGCTGAGCTTTGCCCAGACGGTGGCGGCCTATCTTCAAGATGCGGCCTTCAAGAGCGATAACTTAATTCGCCGGCAGCGACTCGAAAACCTGCGCGCAGCCATGCGCAGCTCGCTAGTAGACCCCCTGCTGATCGCCGCTCTTACAGATAAGATCCGCGAGGTCTACGGCGCAGACCAGGTGATGGTGCGTTTTCGTAGTAGTAGCAATGCCGAAGACGCCCTGCACTTCAACGGCGCCGGCCTGTACGACTCTACTAGCGCCTGCCTGGCCGACGAACTCGACGGCGATGAAGTCGGTCCCAGCCACTGCGACCCGGACCAAAGCAAAGAGCGGAGCCTCAACCGGGCCCTGACCAAGGTCTGGGCCTCCCTCTGGAATATGGGGGCTTTTGAGGAGCGCGCATGGTACGGCATCGATCACTTACAGACCGCCATGGGCATCCTGGTCAACACCCGCACTAAGAATGAAGAGGCCAACATAGTGGCCTTTTCCGGCAATCCGACCGTTGCCGATGATGATCGCTATCTCATCAACGCCCAGATAGGCGAACTAGACGTGGTCTCCCCGCCGCCGGGCGTGTTTCCGGAAAAGCTGCTCCTGCGCTTTGCCGGCGGTAGTGTCACCGAGATCACCAGAGTAAGCGGTTCAAGTGAGCTTCCGTACGGGGAGCAGGTACTTAGCGATGCCCAACTGCAAGAACTCGGCGACCTGTTTTGGCAGATCGCCACATCCTACCCCCTGGACGGCCAAATCCCGAATGACGCCACCCTGCTCCTGGACACAGAGTGGAAAGTCCAATCGGGCGGTCAACTAGTGATCAAACAGATCCGCCCATTCTTAAAGTGATGCGGAACCATTCGCAAGCTCGCATTTAGCCCAGCACTTTTTTAACCTGTTCGCTCTTGACCTCACCCTGCAGCATTTCGATCAGTTTGCCTGCCCCATCAAGCAAGTAGATGGCCGGCAGCACCATGATGGCGCGCAGCTTTCGATAAGGCTCGACCTGGGCCCGGTCGGTGTCCACTCGGATGCGTTCGACAGTGATGTCTTTGTGACCGGAAAGCGCACTTTGTAACTCGGCATAGGAATCGTCTACTCGCTTGCGGGTGCAATCGCAGGCGTCCTGCTTGCCGATGAACACGATCTTGGCAATCTTGGTCTTGCTGACTTTTGCCGTGGGCGGTTTTTCCGGGGCGGCGGCGGCCGGCTGCTGGCAGCTGACACTCAGCAAAACCAATGTGAACAAGGCAAGCAATATCATGCTGAGGGGATAGGATTCTCTTTTCATAGCAGACCTCGGTAGCCAAAGTAGAAGCCGACCAGTACGATCACCGCGCCGGCCGCTTGGCGAAGAATGTCCATGGTTCGGGTCATCTTCTTGTTTTCAATGAGAGTACGGGCCGCGCCCATCGAAGTGCCCGCGATGAGGATGAGCAAACTATGACCCAGGGCGTAAACCAAGAGCAGTAGCCCGCCATAGGAAACCGAGGCGCCCGAGCCGGCCAGATAGGTTAGCAACACCACCAGGATGGGGGCGGCACAGGGTGCCGAGACCAGGCCGAATAGGAGGCCGAGTACCAGCGCGCCGAGGAAACCTCGGGTCTTGGGTTGAATCCGGTCGCCCAGGGCCGGAATGGGCACGGTCAGCACGCCCATGAGGTGGAGACCCATGAGCACGCAGACAGCGGCCACGATCCAGTTCCAGATCCCTGAAACGTCTCCGTACATCTTGCCGGCCAGGGCGGCCACCATTCCCAGCAGAGTAAAGCTTATCGAGAGCCCCAGCACGAAAATCAGCGAGAAGGCGAAGGCACGCCAGAGGCCGGGCTGGTCCTCTTTGCGCCCGGCCACGAAGCTCATCATCAGCGGAATCATGGCCAACACGCAGGGATTGGACGCGGTCAGGATGCCACCCACAAACACGGCCACGATGGCCAGCCAGGGGTTGGTGTTAATGTACTGACCGGCATTGCTTACCAACTCTTCAAGCATGGACCATGACTCCTTAGGCTCCCGCCTCTTTCAGCCAGGTGGCGATCTGGGCAGCCTTGGGTATGCGGCCGGCCGCCTTGACCGTGCCTTCTATCATCAGGGCCGGCGTCATGGCTACTCCGTGCTTCATGATATCTTCCAATTTCTCGATCTTGCTGAGCTCGGCTACCACACCCAGCTCGGCAACAACCGTCTCCACCAACTGGTAGAGTTTGTGACACTTGGCACAGCCAGTGCCCAAAACTTCGATCTTCATTTCGACCTCCTCAAAAAAACGCTCCATAGAGCAAACCGGCAACGGTAGAAAGCACCACCACCAAGCCAATGAAAGCCAGGGTTTTTGCGGTACCCAGCACAGTTCGAATAACCAGCATGTTGGGCAAAGACAAGGCCGGGCCGGCCAGCAACAAGGCCAGCGCCGGACCCTTACCCATGCCCGCGCCAATCAGACCCTCCAGGATGGGTACCTCGGTCAGGGTGGCGAAATACATGAATGCCCCGGCCACCGAGGCGAAAAGATTGGCCGCAATTGAGTTGCCACCGACCATGGAACTGACCCATTGACTGGGAATGATTCCCTGGCCTCCCTCCGGCCCGCCAAGCAGAAATCCGGCCACCAGTACCCCGGCGAACAAGAGCGGCATGATCTGCTTGGCGAATCCCCAGCTCGACTCGGTCCAATCGGAAAGCTCGTCTTTGTCGAACCAGCGCCAGACAAAACTAGCCAGCGCCAAGCCAAAGATGCCGGTGATGACCCACTTGGCTGAGTGAATAGCCGCCCAGATACTGGTGTCGCCCGCGGCCGGCCGGCCCCAGTTGGCAAACACTAACACGCCCACCATGGCGGCAAAATAGACCCCATCCTGCCAGAGCTTACGGCCGCTCTCCTGATCGGGCATGACAATGCCACCCTCGGTCTGACGCGCCTGCTCTTGCTTACGGAAGAATAAATGCATGAACAGGCCAATCACCACCGAGAACAGGATCGCACCCAGAGCCCGGGCCATGCCCAGCTCCGGGCCCAGCACCCGCGCAGTGAGAATGATGGCCAACACGTTGATGGCCGGGCCCGAGTAAAGAAAAGCACTGGCCGGTCCCAGCCCGGCGCCCCGCTTGTGAATGCTGGCAAAAAGCGGCAGCACCGTGCAAGAACAAACAGCAAGGATGCTGCCCGAGACCGCGGCCACCGGGTAGGCAACTATCTTTTTGGCGGCCGGCCCCAGGTACTTCATCACCGTGCCTTGACTGACGAAAACGCCGATGGCCCCGGCAATAAAGAAGGCCGGGATCAAGCACAAGAGCACGTGCTCACGGGCATACCAGCGCAGCAGTTTGAGCCCTTCGTCCACCGCGGCCATGAAGCGATCGCTGCCCACCGGCAAAAACCAGCAAGCGGCAAAAACCGCCAGCATCAGCAGAAGTTTGCTGCGTTCCTTCATGGACTACAGACGCCTCCTGTACGTTCCTTGCTCTGTATCCACTGCTCCAGGCGATCAAAAAGTTCGGCGGCAACCCGCTCATGGAGAACCGCTGGCAGCATCTTGAGCACCGAGTCCTGGTCTGGCCCGGGCCGATCGGCAAGCCGAAAGTAAACCCAGATTGCCTCCCGGCGGTCGTCTAGCAGCCCGGCATTGACCAGATGCCGAAGGTGCCGTGAGGCCTTGGACTGGGTAATCTCGAGCACCTCGACAAAATCGCAAACACACAGCTCACCCTTTTCCAGCAATAGGCCGAGCATCTGTAATCGGGTCTCATCAGAGAGGGCTTTGAATACCTTGGTCAGATCGCGCATGGTTCTTAGCTCCTTAGGCTATCTATTGCATATACCCGGTTATCCGGTTATATGCAATAGATAAAGATATCTTGGAGCTAGCTGCGGCTGTTAATTACTGGTCGTCGCGAACTACTACGCCCTGGGCCGTTTCGGCAAAGACCACATCGGGGAGACGTTCTTTAGCAAAACCAATCGCCCATTCTTGCTCGAACAGAACCACGCATCGATCCCGCACGTCGTGCACCACGATTCCCGGGCAGGCAACGCGCAGGGCTTCGAGATCGAGTTTGCCCTTGCTGGATGACACCCACCGGGCCAACTGGTACTTGAGTGGCTCAAGTTTTACCTTAACCCCATACTCACCTTGGAGGCGATATTTGGTCACCTCCATTTGCAGCTGGCCGACCGCGCCCAGGATCATCTCGCCCGCGTAGCCACCGGCAGGACGATAGAGCTGAATGGTACCTTCCTGGGCCAGTTGCTCAATGCCCCGGGTCAGTTGCTTGCGGCGCATGGGATCTAAGGAAACCAGCCGGGAAAAGTACTCGGGGGCAAAGCTGGGAATCTTCTCGAACTCAAACTTGGCGCCCTCGGTGAGGGTATCGCCAATTTCAAAAATACCGGTATCGAAAACGCCGATGACATCGCCGGCAAAAGCCTCGTCAACCAAACTTCGTTCCTGGGCCAGAAACAAAGTGGGATTGGCCAGGCGCAAATCGCGGCCGCTGCGCACGTGATGGACTTTCATGGCCCGATGAAATCGCCCCGAGCAAATGCGCACGAAGGCGAGTCGATCGCGGTGCGCCTTGTTCATATTGGCCTGAATCTTGAAGACGAAACCACTGAAATCGGGTTGGATGGCCGGGATGATGCCGGTGTTGGCCTGGCGCGGACCGGGGGGCGGCATCAACTCACAGAAAGTCTCCAAGAAGGCCTCGAGACCAAAGTTGTTGATGGCACTGCCGAAAAACATGGGCGAGATTTCGCCGGCGGCAAAACGCTGCCGATCAAATTCGTCGCCGGCGCAATCGAGCAATTCGATATCGTCTTGCAGCTGCTGGTAGCCGGCCTGGTCGAGCTCTTCCCGCAGCACGGGGTCGTCGACCTCGGAGATCTTGAAGGGCGCGATCTCGGACCCAAGATGGGCGCTCGACTTGGCCAGCGCTTCGTCAAACAGGATCACCTGCCGCTTGATCCGGTGGTAGATGCCGCGAAAAACCCCCGAACGGAAAACGGGCCAGGTGATGGGATAAACCCCAATCCCCAACATGCTCTCCACTTCGCCGACCAAGTCGAAAGGATCGCGTCCGGGCCGGTCCATCTTGTTGACAAAGGTAAAAATGGGGATCGAGCGGTGCTTGCACACCCGAAACAACTTTTGCGTTTGCGCTTCGACGCCCTTGGCCGAATCGAGCAGCATCACCGCCCCATCGACGGCATGGAGCGTGCGGTAGGTATCCTCGCTGAAATCGGCGTGACCGGGCGTGTCGAGCAGGTTCATATGCAGCCCTTGATACGGGAACTGAAGCACACTGGTGGTGATGGAAATACCGCGTTCCCGCTCCATCTCCATCCAGTCACTGACCGCATTGGCCCGCCCGCGCTTGGCCTTGACCGCCCCGGCCAGGTGAATCACGCCGCCGAGAAGCAGTAGTTTTTCAGTCAGCGTTGTCTTGCCAGCATCGGGATGCGAGATGATAGCAAAGGTGCGCCGATTGCCGATCTCGCTCTGTATAAGTTTGGTATCCGTCATCTACTTTCCTAAAAAATGATTCAGCGTCTCCTGATGCGCAGCACAGTAGCGGGTGGTGGCTCGAATCAAGGGGGACTTGGTCACACCAGATTCTCGATCTCCAGCGCAGAGTTTCTACAATACCCCTGCCTAGTCGTCAAGGCTTACTGGCCCCGCTGACAGCTCAGGCAAAGGAAGGTCTCGGGTCGCGCCTCCAGGCGCCGAAGCTCAATATCATCGCCGCAAGTAAGACACGCGCCGTAGCTGCCGGCCGCAAGCCGCCCCAGAGCGCCCGAAATCATCTGCAGGCGGTTTTCAATCCGCTGGCAGCGAGCCAAGGCCATGTGCTGCTGCTGCATGGCATCGACGCGGGTCAGCCTACCAATGGGCTGGTCCAGATCTACCGGACGAGCTGTTTCTTTGGCAGTGGCGAGATCGCGCTCCAGCGACGAGCGAAGACTGCGCAGTTTCGATCGCCACTCCGATGTCTGTTCAGGGGTCATGGCCATTTTGTTTAATGTTTCCCTTTTTTTTCAAGCACCAGATTTATCATGGCATCCGCCGCCGCGGATTCGGCGGCCACGACCTGGGTGGCGCCGGCTTCTTCCAGGCGCTTCACATCAAGGTCATAGGTGGTACGCACAGTAATCGGAATATCTGGTGCTATCTGTCTAGCCGCCCGGGTAGCCCGACAGGTGGCGTCGGGATCGTTGATGGCCATGACAAACTCGCTTGCCTCAGCAAGCCCGAGATGTCCCAGTACCTCGGCGCTGGTTACATCGCCGAAGCAGGCCGGTTCTCCTTGCGCGGTCGCGTCCCGAACATTTTCGGCATTGAGATCGACGATGATGTAGCGGGTGCCCATCTGGCCGAGTGAACGAGCCAGGTTCCGGCCGGTCAAACCGTAGCCAGCGATGATGACGTGGTTGCGCAGGGCTTCGGTCTCCTGCAACTCTTCGGTGGTGCGCACCTGAAGCAGACGGGTCAGGGGATTGAATTTGCCCAATCCACCGGCCAAGTGTGGCCCCAAAGCAATCCCAAAGGGTGTGGCCAGCATCGAGAGGATGATGGCCACGGTGAGATTGCTCTGAAAAGGATCTTCCAGCAGACCGGTCCCGCCCGCCGCCAGCAGGAGAACAAAAGAGAACTCGCCTACCTGAGACAAAGACGCGGCAGTGAGCACTCCTACCCGCAAGGGCAGCCTCATGATGGCGGCAGCCAGGAAAATGATGATGAACTTGCCCACGATGATGGCGGCAAAGAGCCCCAGAATGGGAAACAGGTGATTGAGCGCATCGCTAAGATCGAGCAACATACCGATAGAGACAAAGAACACGCTGGCCAAAACATCGCGCAGGGGGACCAAATCAGAGATCGCCTGGGCACGATAGCGACTGGCCGAGACCACCAGGCCGGCCAGAAACGCGCCCAGCGCCAGCGAGACCCCCACGCTTGATACCGCCCAGGCGGTGCCGAGACAAATTAGAAAAACGGAAAGAACGAAAAGATCGCGCTTTTGGGTGCGGGCCACGACATCAAGAAATCGGGGCACGACGAGTCGCGCCGCCACCAGCACCGCAGTGACCACTGCCGCCGCGGTGAGCAGCGGCATCAGGGCACTGGCACCAGCACTGCCGGTATCACCCAGGACCGGAATGACCAGGACCATGGGTATCACACAGAGATCCTGGAAGATCAGAATGCCCAGCGTCAATCGACCATGCGGGGTCTCGAGCTCGCCGCGGGCCGACAAACCCCGAAGCACAATGGCCGTGCTCGATACCGCGATAATGAACCCAAGCAGCAGACCCGATCGGAGGTCTAGGCCGTACAAAACACTGAGCCCCAATACCGCCAGGATGGTTACGCCTACCTGAACCGCGCCCCCTATCGCGATCGGCCGCCAGAGCCGCCGTACCCGGCCCAGGGAAAGCTCGAGCCCGATGCCAAAAAGCAGCAGCACCACACCCAACTCGGCCAGAACCTCGACCTGGTGGATATCCTGAACCAGTCCCAAGGCATGGGGTCCCACCACTGTGCCGGCAATGATGAAGCCGGCGATAGACGGAACTTTCAGGGTACGCAGAACCGTAACCACGGCGACCGCCGCTGCCAGAATGACGACTAAGTCTTGGAGGAAAACCAGCTCCGTCATTGCCCATCCCGTATTATGGAGAAAACCACTTGCCTTTATATTTACCAGCCCTTAATCACCAGATCCAGCAGATTCGCCCTTTCGAAACCGCCCAGAATGAGATACAGGTAACGAATGTACCAACACCTATTTGGACCCGTACCGTCTCGTCGATTAGGAATGTCATTGGGTGTAGATCTGATTCCGCACAAGGTATGCAGTTTTAACTGTATCTATTGTGAATGTGGACCCACCACCAAGCTCACGCTTGACCGCGACGAATATGTTCCTGCCCAGCAGGTCAAGCAGGAACTGCAACATTATCTCTCCCAGCATCCGGCTCCCGACTATATTACCTTTTCCGGCGCCGGCGAGCCGACCCTGCATGCAAAGTTCGGGGCCATTCTAAACTTTATCAAGACCCACTGGCCCGCCATCCCAGTAGCCGTATTGACCAACGGTAGCCTGCTGGGCAATCCACAAGTCCGGCAAGAACTCTTGGGCGCCGATCTGGTTATGCCCTCCCTAGATGCCGCCTTAGAGCCTAGTTTTCGAAGAATCGACCGCCCGGCAAGAAACATTGCCATTGCCGACATCATCGAGGGCCTCATTGCATTCCGAAAAGAATATCGCGGCTCCCTGCTGCTCGAAGTGTTCATCCTGCCCGGCTATAACGATAGCGAACCGGATCTAATCGCCCTCAAAAAAGCCCTGCTAAAGATCAAACCGGACCAAGTCCAGCTCAACAGCCTGGATCGACCCGGAACCATAAAAGGCTTAGTCGCCGCCAGCCCAGAGCGACTGCAAGAAATTGTCGATTTTTGGCAACTAGACTATGTAGAAATCATTGCCGCCGCTCCAGAGAGAAAGCAGACCGAGGCCTATCGAAAAGACGTGGAAAGCGCCATCTTGGAAACCATCAAGAGAAGACCATGCACGGTGGATGATATTGCCAAAATCCTGGGCACCCACATAAACGAAATCAACAAATACCTAGGCCCGTTGGAAAGTGAAGACAAGATCAAGGCGGTTCGCCAAGCAAGAGGTCTTTTTTATCAAATCAAAGGGGAAAACGGGTCTTGAATCAGAACTACGAAGATCTGGTGGCCATAGCGCGTCGCTGGTTTGCCCTCTGGCAAGGAGAAGATCTCAGCGCCTTCCATAAAATTCATCACCCCGATTTCATCGATCACAGCCCCTCCGGCCGGGCCGCGGATGGCAATGGCTTTCGACAAGGAATCGAAGATCTCTACCGCGCCTTTCCGGACTTCCATGGTCAAATCGATGAGTTGGTAGTGGACCTAAAAAAACAAAGCGTGTCCATCCGCTGGAGCGCCTCCGGCAGTCAGCGGGGAGAGTTTTTCGGCGTGCCGCCGACGGATCGACGCCTTCAATTCTCCGGCATCGAGATCATCGAGATCCACCAGCAGCAGGTGATGGCCCGCTGGGGACAATGGGACGGACTTGACCTCAAAGAACAACTGGCCGCGGCCAAACCCGCCGACGAAGCCCTACCCCGTCATGTATTGACCATTCTTGCCGTGAAGGACTTGCCGGCTGCCGCCAAGTTTTACCAACAAGCCTTTGGCTGGCCCATGCGCGTCGAAGTACCCGTGTATGTCGAGTTCGGCCTGCCCGACGGCCGTGGCTTTGGCGTGTACCAACGCGAAGGCTACGCCCACAACACCGGCCAGCTACCCGCCGCCCTGCCCACCCACGCAATTTCGGCCACCGAGATCTACTTACATTGTGAAAATCTCGAGCTGTCCATTGAGCAGCTCAAAGAAGCAGGCGCAAGGGAACTATCAGCCCTGGCCGAGCGAGACTGGGGTGACCAAGCGGCCTACTTCGCCGATCCCGATGGCAACGTAATTGTGGTGGCCCGCCCCCTCGGCCAGCAGAACTAGATATCCGCTAAGGCTGCCAGTACCACATCCATCATGCGGGCGGTGGCCTCTTCCGCGCTTCGCGCATCGATGCGGCTGGCATCGGACAACAAGTCCGACACGTAGGTTACACACGCGCCCCTTATGCCCTCTCTGCGCGCCAAGGTGAGTACCGTGGCGGCCTCCATCTCTACTGCCGCCACCCCGAACTTGGCCAGGCGGGGCAATAGGCCTTCGCGCTTATCGTAAAAGAGATCCATGGAGGCCAGATCTCCTTGCCCATGGCGGACCCCTTGTTCCGTTCCCTGCCTACGCAAGTGTTGCACCAGTTCATGGTCGGCGGTGGCTGCAAATCCGTCGAAGCCGGTCAAGGCCCTTACCGTGCCATCGACGGAACTGGCCCCGCTAGGAATGACCAAGTCTCCCAATCTCAATTCAGGATCGATGGCCCCGCAGGAGCCGACCCGAATGAGCACTTGCGCGCCCAGCCGACAGATCTCTTCCACCACAATAGCCGCGCTGGGACCGCCCATGCCCGTGGTCTGCACCGACACCGGCCGGCCCCGATAAGAACCGGTATAGCCCAGCAATTGGCGATATTCGTTGTAGCAGCGGGGATGGTCAAGATAGGTATCAGCGATGAACCTAGCCCGATCAGGATCCCCAGGTAGAATAACTACCGGGGCAATGTCTTCGGCTTTGGCCTGGATATGTATGGGCATATGAACCTCTTTGCGTAGAAGCGGTGAACCGCAATCCGTACCGCTTTCTGCCCCACTACACAAGCAAGATCGATGGCGACGCCGGCCGGCCGAAATGGGCATGCGAGCGGATCTGTTATTGACAAGCAGTCCGAGTTTCCGATAAACGCTTGGCTAGTTGCCGCCATTGTTGGGCAAGCATTTCCAAGGAGAGAGACGGTATGAAACGGCAGGTTTCCATCATCAGCCTTACCTGAAGGCAAGGCCTGGAGCCCGGTGGGCTCCAAGACAAAACTGGCCTTCGGGTAGCTGTGCCCGTCTGATCTTCCCGCCTCCGCGGGCGTTCGGCGGCGCAATGCTGCTGAGGGCCCAAGGAGAAATTCCATGACCGAAGCGACCGATTACCGACCGATGTGGACCGAGTTGGGCCTGGACCTAGACAAGCACGATGCCCTGCTGGGCTTTCTGGGTCAGCTTTATGGTGACACCTTTCTGAGCCAGCAGAACCGCCCCGATGGCATGGGCTACTTCGATTTCGTCATGAGCGAAATTCACGGTCTGCGGGTCAAAGAGCTTACCGACGCCCGGGCGGCGGGCAAGATCGTGGTGGGCACTTTTTGTGTGTTCGTGCCCGAAGAGCTGGTGCTGGCCGCCGGCGGGGTGTGCGTGGGATTGTGCGCCGGGGCCGATTTTGGCACCGAGCAGGCCGAGCAATATCTGCCGCGCAATACTTGCGCCCTGATCAAGTCCTTCTTCGGCTTCCAGCTGGAGAAAGTCTGCCCCTACCTGGAAAGCTGTGATCTGGTGGTGGGTGAAAACACCTGCGACGGAAAAAAGAAGGCCTACGAGACCTTCAAAGACCTGGTGGCCGGCGAGTTCATGGCTCTGGACCTGCCCAACACCAAGAGCGCCGAGGGCCGGGCGGTGCTGAAAAAGGCCTACCTCGACTTCGCTGCCACCCTGGAACGCCTTTCCGGTTCGGCAATCACAGTCGAATCGCTCAAGGCCGGCATCGAGACGGTCAACGCTAAGCGGCAGGCCATGCATCGTCTGGCCCGGCTGCGCCAGGCCGATCCGGCGCCCATCAGCGGCCTGGATGCCTTGCTGGTCAATCAGGTCTTCTTTTACGACGATCCGCAACGCTTTACCGACAGCGTCAACAAACTCTGCGACGAACTTGAGCAAAGAGTCGAACGCCATGCTGGCGTGGCTCCTAAGAGCTCTGCTCGAATCGTGATT
>JAUVBB010000502.1 GCA_030591445.1 Deltaproteobacteria bacterium
CATCCCCCGCTCTCTTTTTCGTTTTTCTTTGTTGGCACTCGCGTTGTGGTCGCCACTGACCTCGGCCGCCACCCGCTTGTGCCTACAGGTGCGCGCGGAGGACGACCAGGAGAGTTTCGAGAAACTGGTGCGCAACGAACTCGGTCGGCATCCCTCGCATCTGGTGGTGGAAGACAATTGCCAAATCCGGCTGCTGGTGGAGTTGTTCGACTTGAAAGGTGTCCACTATCTGACCTGTCGCATTGATCAACAAGTGCCGCTACGCTTTACGGTCAAGGACCTCGATGATCTGAGCCGACAAGTATCGACGGCCATCGCCGAAACTTTGGCCCACGATCCAGTGCAACTGGCCACCGATATCACTCGTTACTCCGCCATTCAGCGCGCCGCTCATAGTGTACTCAAGCGCGGACACAATTTCTGGCGCTTTGAGCTGTATCAGGGCATTGGCTACGGGGAAAACAATGCCACCTTCGCCCCCGGCGGTTCGATCGCCATTCATCGCGGAGCCGATCATTGGCAGATATATACCCGTATCTATTTCGGTGGCTATCCGGGGCGCGTCTACGACAATGAGCGCATCCTGCGCATCCAGACCGGCGCCGACATCGGCCTGCGCTACGAGTTCAACGCGCTTTCCAGCTTTTCCTTCTATGCCAGCACCGGCGTGGGTCTGCAATACATGCGCTTCGAAGGCCGTCTGGATCCCAGTGACATCAACAGCCTGGAAAATCGAAACGATTTCGGCCCCACCTTTCACACCCGCCTGGGCGCGCGCTTTCTTCGGATCTACGATTTCGACTGCGATATGTTCGTGCACGGCTATCTGCCCATGTTCCGCGGCAACCGCGACTCGCTGCTGGAACGCTTCTATGCCCCCAGTGTGCAAATTGGTTTAGGGGTAGGATTCTGAACTCAGATCTATTGATTTTCACAGGCTCCCTGCTATGTTGTTGGCCAGAAAGGGGAGACCTGTGACCACGCAAGCACCTTGGCTGAAATTCTATGGCGAAGTTCCCGCCAATTTGGATTATCCGCAAGTAAGCCTGTACCAGGCACTGGCCCAAACCGCCCAGCGTTGTCCCGATGCCGTCGCCTATGATTTTTTCGGCTACACCGCCACTTATCAGGAGATGCTGGCCGAGATCGATACTTTCGCCCGCGCGCTGGCCGCCTGCGGCTTGCGCCCGGCCGATCGCATCACCATCTCCATGCCCACCAGCCCCCAGGGCATCATCGCCGTCTACGCCGCGTTGAAGCTGGGGGCAGTGGTCAGCCTGATTCATCCGCTTTCCCCGCCCAAGGAAATCGCCTTTTTCTTGCAAGTGTCGAAGAGCAAGATGGTGCTGACCCTGGATACCTTCTATCCGGCGGTGAGCGAAGCCATGAAAGAATCCGCGGTCGAGACCCTGATCCTGACCCGGATTCCTGATTACCTGCCCTTGCTGAAAAAATGGGGCTTCTGGCTGGCCAAAGGCCGCAAGATCGCCAAGGTACCGGCCGATCCCAAAGTCCGCTGGTTTGCCGATATGATGGCAGCGAAACATCCCGAACCGCCGGCGGTTGAGATAAGCACGCACGATCCGGCCATCATTATGTACAGCGGGGGAACCACCGGCCGGCCCAAGGGCATTGTGCTTTCTCACCAGAACTTCATCGCCGAAGGCTTGCAGGTAGCCGCTTGGGCCCATATGAATCCCCAGGACTCCATTCTGGCCATTCTGCCCATCTTCCACGGCTTCGGCCTCGGGGTCTGCATCAATTCGGTGTTCATGGGCGGCGGCAAAGCCATTTTGGTGCCCCAGTTCACCGCCGACATCGTCGCCAAAATGATCAAGAACAAGCGCCCCTCGATTATCGTTGGCGTGCCCACCCTGTATGAAGCGCTCATCCATCACCCGGTCTTTCTCAATGCCGACCTGTCTTGCCTGCGCGGTGCTTTTGTCGGCGCCGATCGTTTGCCTCGCTCGGTCAAAGAGACATTTGAGGCGGCGGTGGCCAAATCGGGCGGCAGCATCAAGCTGCTTGAAGGCTATGGCTTGACCGAAGCGGTCACGGCCATCATGTGCATGCCCATGGGCGAATACCGCGAAGGCAGCATCGGTATCCCCTTCCCCGATATGGAAGCCAAGGTGGTCGAAATCGGCGGCACCAAGACCACGCCCACCGAACAGGAAGGCGAACTTTGTCTACACGGTCCCGCGGTCATGCAAGGCTATCTGGATCAGCCTGAAGAGACGGCCGCTACCTTGAAAGAACACGAAGACGGCAAGACCTGGCTGCACACCGGCGATATCGCCCACATGGACGCCGACGGCTTTTTCTACTTCCGCTCCCGCCTCAAGAGAATGATCAAGTCCTCGGGAATGAACGTGTACCCGGCCCAGGTGGAAGACATCTTGTGCCAGCATCCGCAGGTCGAACAAGCCTGCGTCATCGGCCTGCCCGATCAGGCGCAAATCGAGCGCGTAAAGTCTTTCGTGGTACTCAAAAACCCGGCTCAGGCCAACCCCGAAACCGAAAAGGCCCTGATCGATCACTGCCGGGAACATCTCATCAAATGGTCCTGTCCCCGGGACATCGAATTTCGCTCCGAACTGCCCCTGACCCTCATCGGCAAGGTGGATTACAAGCATTTGCAAGACGACGAGATCGAAAAATTGCGCAGCAGTGGCGCCTACATCGGCGATTGAGACAAACGACAACTTGCCGCTGGTCCTCAGATTCTGATATCCTGTATCTATGGCAATGATGAGCAAAGAAGCCAAGGAGTACGAGCAAAAGCTCGAAGCCTTGGAGCACCGGGTCGAACGACTCAAAGCGCTTTACGATCAGTACTTCCAGGGCATTGAACGCTTGGCGCCTTCCATGGAGCGCACCAATGTCAAGCGCGCCATTCAGGAATTGCGCAAGAACAGACTGCGCAACACCAGCTTGAAATTCCGCACCAACCAACTGCTGGCCAGGATCAACACCTACGAAAACTACTGGAACCGTGTTTGCCGACAAATCGAAGAAGGCACCTATGCCCGGCACGTCCAACTGGCCCGCTTCCGCACCAAGCACCGGCACAACTTGACCGGCGTCGAAGAAGGAAACGATCAAAGCCCGGCATCCAAGTCCGAGACCCCCGACCGGCCGGAGCCAGCCAAACCCCCGGCCGCTGCCGCCAGCTCGGTCTCTGGCCTGAGCCAAGACAAATTATCCACTATCTACAAAACCTATATGCTAGCCAAGAAACGCTGCCAGGAAAATACCACCGGCATCACCCCCAAGGCCCTGGCCAGCTCCCTGAACAAACAAGTCCCCGCCATCATCAAACAATACAAATGCAAAAGCGTCGAATTCAAAGTCGTCATCCGCAAGGGCAAAACCGTACTCAAAGCCGTACCCAAGTTTTAGCCATGAAGACCAAACGAACAAATTACTTCCTGATTGCCACCCTGGCCGCGCTTGCGGCCATCTCCGCCTGCGGCAGCAGTGACGATGGCATCAACTTCCCCACCCCACCGGATATCACCGATACCTGGCAAGGCAGTTTCACTGACAACCGTGGTTCGGGCCAACTCCTGCTGGTAGTCTCCGATCAGGGCCGCTCGATCATGCCCGCAAATGTTTCCGGCACCCTGACCATGACCTACGCCGATGGCTCCATAGAACATGGTGATCTAGCCGACGGTTCTTCCCTTTACAAAAACGTGGACGGAGAGTTTATCACCTTTCTCATGGTCCTCTTTGAAACCGAAGGCCACGGCGCCAACCTGTTTCAAGGAACTCTAAGCACCGATCTCAACACCCTCTCCGGCTCCTTCGGCGGCGACTGGAGCCAAGGTTCATTCGAGTTGACTAGAAGCTAGCGAGATCGAGTCTTCAGCCATTTGCGCACATCGCTGAGAAACTCTTGTAAAACCGGGGACGGTCTTTAGTTTTTTAGTTTCTAATTGACAAAAACTTATAACCACTTATAAATACATGTATTATGCCAAGACTTGCAAGACTTCATGTAACCGGTGGCCTTTTTCACGTTATTTCACGTTTTCATAATCGTGAGTTCCTGCTTGACTATCCCGG
The DNA here is from genome assembly GCA_030591445.1 of Deltaproteobacteria bacterium. Taxonomy (GTDB): domain Bacteria; phylum Myxococcota; class B64-G9; order B64-G9; family B64-G9; genus JAUVBB01. Next base: position 4,072 of record JAUVBB010000502.1, read on the forward strand.
CGCTCGGGAGCGTTTTCTGGTTGCGCTCCAAAGAGGAGTCGAAAGATCAGACGTTAGGTTGTTTGCTTATTGCCTCATGTCCTCTCATATCCACCTGGTATTACAGCTAGGTAAAACACCTCTTGGTACCTTCATGAAGTCCGTAAACACTGGCTGGGTCAATTGGCTAAACAAGAGCTTCAATCGTATTGGAACAGCAATGGCTGATAGGCCCAAAATGGTTTCCTGCGATACAGACACTTATGCTCTTGAACTCGTTCGTTACGTTCACAACAACCCAGCTCGTGCTGGAATTGTGTCTGAGGCTTCCGGTAGCACCTGGTCAAGCCACCGTGCATATCTCGGAATGGAAAAACCCCCAGAGTGGCTTGCGATAAGTCCAATTCTAAACAGGTTTTCAAAGAAAAAAAAACAAGCCATAAGAATGTTTGATGAATATGTAAAAAAAGGAAAAGAAGAACCACGCAGACCTGAATTCTCAGGCGAACTAAGCAGGGAGATGTCTAAAAAAATCCGCAGTCTAATCAATGGCCCCGTTGAAATTAGTTATCCAGTTTTGGGTCCAGACGAGTTCATCATTCACACATTTGGCAAACAGCAAGAAGCCAATGCTGAC
>JAUVBB010000604.1 GCA_030591445.1 Deltaproteobacteria bacterium
CCGGCCACGCTGGCATCGCCGGTGGTGGGTTTGAGCATGGTGGCCAACATGCGCAAGCAGGTGGTTTTGCCGGCGCCGTTGACGCCCAGCAAACCAAAGATCTCACCCACATGGGCGCGGAAGCTCACGCCGTCTACCGCGCGAATCTTTCCGCGTTTCTTGTCGGAAAAAACCTTGGTCAAGCCTTGGACATCGATCAGAAATTCGCTTGCCTGGCTTTGGGATTGGTCGGTATTTCCTAGGGCACTCATAGCCAGGCTACTTATCCCGACCGCCCTCGTCTGTCAAACAAGCCGAATGAAGGCGCCGTCATAAGTGCCTTTGTTATTAAGAATAATTACTGGGTCTGAAACCATTCTAGAGGCAGCATGCAGAGATCGACACTCGATGACAAGGTGGTAATGGTCAGGCTGGCAGCGCCAACGTTGGTAAAATCAGCACCCTCTCCTTGCTGGACGATGAACTCCGTTGGCGCGATTGTTACCGTGATCGGGGAACGGATAGAAATTCCCTCAGCAGTGATCCCAAAGATTTCGTTTGTGCCCGTGTATCGACTCCAATTGTCAGCATCGGTATACACGTCGATCTCAAACTGAACTGACTCGAACCAGGCTAGATCGAGACTATGGATCGTCAGGTCAAGATGGCCGTCGCCTAGATTGATACCGCCGAGGCCCTGGTAGTCGATCGTGGTCGCATCGTTGTCGTCGCCATCCCACACGATTTGCGCCATTCCCGCCGAAACCGAAGTGGCTAGAGCGAGAAGATTCTCGCTCGAAGTATATAGCGAAACCCGATGATACTCATCGAAGGTCTCCACCACAATATCTCGCTCCCCACCAGCGATTTCAGGATCATCTTGGGTAGCGGCAGTGATCGGATTTTGGAAATCAGCTTCCACTGCCGAGATATTCGTAAATGGGTCAAGCGAAGCTATTGCGGGAGCTGCCATGATGTCGGTAAACAGCTCGAGCGAAGGAATCGTCGGAGCTGCGTCTTGTTCCTGTGTCACCACGGGTTGGGTCCGGTTTGCACCCCCATCGTCAAAGGCACCGCAGGCCGAGAAAAAAAGAAAGCATGAGACCATCGATAAGCAAGCTAGAGTTTTCATTTTTTCTCTCCTATATCTATCTATCGTTAAGTTTTTTCCTTGCTCAAGTTTCTCTTGGCATGAAATATTTAAGCAATAAGCACACCAATTTACCCACTTGGTTCTTAGGTGATGAATTTACAGCACTTTTTCTCAAGGGCCGACAACTGGCAGCCGCTAGTGAAACCTTCAGGTTTCAGATGTTTGTTCTGAGCACCAGGCGTGTCTCCTCTGGGCTTCAGTGACGAGGAGTTTATCTTTGCGGGTCTATTCCTGCTTAGAAGGTGAGTCTTTGTACGCGCTCGGCTGGCGGGCTGAGAGTGCCGAGCTGCATTTGTTGGGCGAATTTTAGATGTTTGACTTGATGAGGTTTGATGGCGCGTCCGTAAAGTGGGGTCAATTCGACGCCGGCGGCATCGACGGCCACGGGATCGGTGCCGGCTACCAGGGTATTACAGGTGACCAATTCTCCGGGCCCGGCTGGGCCGTCGGTGGTCATGACTTGCAGACCGTCGAGGATGGACAGTTTGGGTATGAGCACGGTGTTGAGGTCGGCGATGGCCTGGTTCAGGTCGTAGCGGGCGTGGAAGCTCTCGCGGTCGAGGATCAGGCCCATCATTCCTTTCAGGGTGCCCGTGTAACCGGCGGCATTGTGAGATTTGGCGATGGGCAGGGCGATGTGTACGTCCGCTTCCAGGGCCTCTTTGACGATGGCGACCTTTTTCAGGGACTTGCCTTTGGGAACCAGCGTGCTTCGATATAACTTGTCACTGGTGGGCATCAAGATGTGGACATCGAGGCCTTTGATGGCCTTACGAATGCCATTGACGCGCAAGCAGGCTTCCGGTCGCCGCACTGGGTTGTCGATAATGGTGACCCGGCCGGCACCGCAGGCCAGCGCTTGTTTGGCCACCGCGGCTACCAACTGTGGCGAGGTAGTGGCCCGCACCTGGGGTGGGGTGGGGAAACCCATGTTGGGTTTGAGCAAAACGCTTTGACCCTTGCTGACGAAGGCTTGCATGCCCCCCCAGGGCGCCAGCAGTTTGCTTAGGGCAGCGTCAAGATCGGCCGCTATGCCTTTGCCGGTCAGACTCACCAAGAGGGGAGCGGGCGCTGAAGCGGCCGGCGCCATTTTGCCGGAAAAAGTGATGGCCGCCGAGGCGGCAGCTGTTTTTTTCAGGAAACTTCTTCGACCATAGCGATGGCTGGACATGGCAAACCTCCTACGTATTTGGCTTTGCTCCCACAAACTAACACTCAGTCTTTGATCTGACAAGGAGGGTGTCGAAAAAGGTATTTGTTTTATATACTGTCCATAAATCAGAAG
>JAUVBB010000467.1 GCA_030591445.1 Deltaproteobacteria bacterium
ACAAGTCGCCTTCGAAGTTGGTGATACGCGCGGTCAGGTGCAGGCCGAAATTGATCGACTGCAAGGACACGGTGGGCGCGTTGTAGGTCACGTTGCTCAGGAAAATATCGTAGTGACCAACCGAGGCGTCGACATTTTCCGCCAATGGATCCGGCAGCAACCCGGCAATATCGAAGCCGGCCATGACCATCTCGAAGATAGTGGCCAAATCGTCGGGCGGCATACTGTGATCACCATCGTCGATGATCTCTTGGGCCAGCCAAATACCCATGCCCGGGTCCACCATGCCGCTGCCGGCCACGTCCGCATCCGGTTTGCGATAATCGGTGGACCACAAGAAAGATTGCACCCGCTTTCGGCTCGATCCATAGCTATCAGTGGCCTCGAACAACAACACATTGCCACCGACCAGGGCATCGACCGGGACGGCAAACTCGCCGGCCGGAGTCAGGGTCACATCGGTTCCGTTGAGGGTTAAGCTATCGATAGACCCGGCTCCGCTGACCACCGTGCCCGTAACCATCACCGTGGTGTCGGCAGGCGCGCTACCCTGGATGGTGGCGCCGCGCGCCGGGTAGCTCACATCGAAGACCGGAAAGCAGTCATGAAGGGCCAGCAGATGGTGCGCACAACCAGCCAGGGCGTCGCAGCTATCGGCGGTACAGTCGTTGCCATCGTCGCACAAACTGACCGTGATATCCGTGCCCAGACAGCTACCGGCCACGTCGACCTGACATTGGTCGTCTTCGGTGCACACACTGCCGTCATCGCAAGCACCCACGATGCCGGTGCCGTCGTGGATACAGCCGGCCGCCGGATCACAGGAATCGGCGGTACAGGGATTGGCGTCATCGCAATTTACCGGCAAAATCCCCAGACAAGTGCCCGCGGCATCAGCCAGGCAGAGGTCGCCGCCGGTGCAAGCATTGCCGTCGTCGCAAGCGCGCTCGATGCCGGTGCCGTCGTGGACACAACCCAGCCCAGCATCGCAGGTATCAACAGTACACACATTGCCATCATCACAGGCAGAGGCCGGTTGGAAGCTGCCGGCGCAAGAGCCGGCGACATCGCCCCGACAAGTATCGTTTTGGGTACAAACGTTGTGATCATCACAGGCGCCGGTCACGCCAGTCCCGTCGTGAAGACAACCGCTAGCCGAATCACAGGAATCAAGCGTGCAAGCATTGCCGTCATCACAGTCAGCAACATCCGGTCCGGCACAGCTACCGTCACCTTGGCAGACATCACCGCTGGTGCAAGGGTCGCCATCATCGCAGGACGCGGTCACGCCCGCGGTCACATGCACACAACCGACCGCCGCATCACAACTATCGGCAGTGCAAGGATCGCCATCGTCGCAGTCTATGGCCAGCAGTTCCACGCCAACACAGGTGCCGATAGCATCCCCTTGGCACTGGTCGTCAGTGGTACAAGCATCGCCATCATCACACGGCACAAGCACCGCACTGCCATCATGGACACAGCCCGATTCCGGCGCACAGCTATCAGTGGTACAAGGATTGCCGTCGTCGCAAGTATCCGCTGAAAGCGCCGTCCCCAGGCAAGTTCCTTCGGCATCGCCCTGACAGACATCGTCACTGGTGCATGCATTGCCGTCGTCGCAATCGTCCCCTACTCCCAGACCATCATGCCGACAACCAGCCACGGCGTCACAGCTATCTACGGTACAGAGATTGCCGTCGTCGCAGAGCTCTGCCCCGTCGAGCTGAGAAAACACACAGCCCTTGCTCGGATCACAACTATCCTGGGTACAGGGATTGTGATCATCACAGATACTGTCGCCCTGGCAAAGGTCGTTTTCGGCCGGAATGGTACTGTTGCAAGCCGCCAACATGAGCGCCAACAGCCCAACCCCCCAGACTCCAAAGTTTCGTATTTTATCAATGGTCATAGCCACCTCCCGCAGCGCAGCAAACGCGCGTACCGCTGCCACCCTAGCAGAAAACTCTATTTTTGTCTCACGGCGCCGTGGCCGGTCCGATTTCCAGCCGCCAGTTGAGAAAGTAACATCCTGTGGGCACCTGGCGAGCTTCGAGGGCTTCTCCGATTTGCTCCAGCCATGGGTCCAGATCCGATAACGAGAGGCAATGTAACAATTGCAACTCGCTCTCACCCTGGCTTGCGGTCAGGCCCGTAGGCAGCCAAGCGTCGGCCGCCGCCAAGCCCCGGTAAACAGTGGAACATTGATGAGCATCGCAAGCGCGCAAAGCGATGGCTCTGCCGGCCGCGCCAGTGACCTTGATGCGCAGTTGATCTCCATCACGAATCTCGGGTAATTGGGCCAAGGAACTCTCGGAGGCCAGGATTTTTCCCGCTCTGCGCACCGTGGCCGCCAGCCGAACCGAGCCCTTGCTGCGCAGCCCGGCATGGTCGTGAACTCTGGGCAAATACAAGAACAACAAGACCACCGAAGCCGCCGTGGCTACCCCCGCCACCGCCCACGACAGGTGAGACCACGGCCGGACGGTCTTTGAACCTTCGGCTCTGCGCAAGCGGTCGGGCATGGGCGCGGCGGCGGCCTCGGCCAGGGCGGCTTGCTCTTCGGCCAGCAATCCCCGACAGCGCTCACAGGTATCGAGATGAGCACGCAGGTGGTTGGCTAGCTTCGGATCAAGCTCATCCAGAGCTATGCGCGACAGTTGGTGCCGAGACAGACAGGCCGCGCCGGGCCGGTTGCGCCCAAATGGATCAGCGGTCATGAGTTACCCCTTTGCCGGTCAGCCTCGAGCAGGCTGCGGGCCCGTTTTCGAAACTTATCCAATCTTCTGCCCACGGTTCTTCGTGGCATGGCAAGCAAATCGGCGATCTCTTCTTGCTCCATGCCATCGAGATAGTAGTAAGAGGCAATGCGAGCCTCCTCGCGGGGAACCCGGCTCAGGCACTGACGTAAAGCCAGGCACTCGGCGGGAGCAAGCGCGTCGACCCCGGCCAAGACGCTGCCATGTTCTTGCAGTAACTCCCGCCTGCGTTTGGCGTCACGCAGAGTATTGAGCGCCAGGTTGGTAGCCATTCGATACAACAAACCCCCGGGGTTCTGCTCGTCTTTGCCTTTGCGCCTGCGCTTGAGGAAGCGGATAAAGACCTCTTGGGCCACTTCTTCGGCCACTGCGGTATTGCCCAATATTCGTCCTGCTCGCCCGCGCACCATAACGATGTACCTGCGATAAAGGGTGTCGACGTCTTCGGCCGGCGCCGATCCTTTGTCCAATCCATTCACCTATAAAGACCCTCCGCCAAGAACTTTCGGACAAAGATCTTCAAAATTGATAACCCAGACCCAAACCCAAGCGCGGAACGAAAGGGCTGGCGTTTTGGGTCTCACCGCTGGCGCGCTGTTCGGGAAAGAAATACACCAGGCCGGCTGCCTCCAGGTGCAATGAAATCCGGCCGGCCAAGTGGGCAACCAACTCTGCCTGAATGCCGGCTAGAAAAGCCAAGCTGTCGTTGTCCGGTGCCATCCCGGTGGTTTGAAAGGACTGGTGCAAATAAGACAGGCCCAGGTCTATGCCCACCGAGGCCGTCAGCCAGGTCCAGTCAAAGGACCGGTAGCAGAAGACTTCGGCCAGAACCTCTCGTTGGCTTAGTTCCAAGTACAAATTCTCCCCACTGGAGCCACCGGCGAGTAGCCGGGAACTGACCGAAAACCAGGGCAAATGCCAGGCATAGCCAATTCCGCCCATGGGCTGCCAAGAAAGACCGGCAACAATCGGGGCCCGGGCGACAAAAATGGCCACTGGACCATGGGCCAGTCTTCTTTCCCCCAAACCTTTGCGCACCATCTGCTCGTAGGGCACGCGGGTCAGAGAGTGCAGGTCGAGTTTTTGCTCGCTGCCCGGACGCATTGTTACCACGCCTTCGCGCAAGTGATCGGCCGCCCGGTGGCGCACAAAATAGCGCCCGGCCGGCAATGTCACCAAGCGCGGCTGTTCGGCCAGGGCTTCGGCCACCAGGCCCCCGCCATCGCGGCCCCGCATGAACAAATAGTTGCCACCGGCCGGCAGCCAGAGCCGGGCCCGCTGCCCGGAGTGGGCTTGGAGATCAGTCAGAATCAGGTCGTCTTTGCCCCGCAAATCGAAGTGATAAGTCGGATGTTGAATACCAGACAGCGTCCGGCTGGTCGAAGCGATGGTGCGTTCATAGGCATAACGATAAGCCTCGGCCAAGGAGACCCGGCCGTCACCAGATACATCCGCCGCACCCAGCAAACCGGAGCTCAGGTGATGAGTGAAGAACGATCCTTTCAGAAAATCGGATTCATGCGAGTCTTCGTTGACCGCGGAGGAGGTGATCACAATCAAGCCTTCCCCGGATAGCCGATCATGAATTTGGACCGGAAACGCCGGCCCTTTCTTGAAACCCTTGACCTGGGTCATGGCCCCAGAGCGACAAGCATCGAGGATCAATATCCGAACCGTGGCCGGGCATTTTTTCACCAGCTCCCGCAAACGCGTCAGCGGCAAGCGCCCGGCGCCTAGATGCAAAGCGTTTTGATCGGCATGGCCCGAGTAATACACCAGCAACAATGCCTGATCTTCGGGCCCCTGCATTTGCGCGGCAATGCGCCGGTTTACTTGCAACAAAGCATCGCTAACCGAAGATTCACTCTGGTTGGCCAGGATGACTAAATCGGTGGGCTGAAATTGGCCGACCGCCAGCAGGATACTTTCGAGTTTGCGCACATCGGCCATGGTATAGAGCAACTCGGTCTCATCAGGCAAACCGCGCGCGTTGCCGATCAGTACTCCATACCGCCGAATCTCGGCATGGGCCGGGCCGGTCAAGCAAAGCCCAATCAGCAGAAACCACAAAGCGCGTCTTAGCCGCAAGAAATCCCCCGCACGCCCATTAGGAAAAATCCGGGAATTCAATCTCATCCGGATCGTTGGAAATCACGATGGAAATGTCAGTGGAAAATCCCCCCGGAACCTCAAAGAGCCGATCAAAACCGCTGCCGCAGTCGATCTGGCATTGTTCGATGGCATCATCATCGCAAACCAGTTCGACGCCATGCTCTGGATCCTCAGTGCAATTTTGATCGATACAACCGTTGTAACAGGTCATGTGAGCCTCGGAGTCAACCCGCTCGATGCCCATGAGATGATAGCCCACGCACAAGGCGCCGCCGAACAACTCGGCACAGTAACTGTCGGCTTGGGCCTCGGCGGGAAAATAACCAAGCACGTAATCTTCGCTGACGCCGAGAAAACGATCAATGGAGGGATCCGGTTCGTCCTCAAAATCCATCCGACCGTTGCCGTTTCGATCGTCAT
>JAUVBB010000181.1 GCA_030591445.1 Deltaproteobacteria bacterium
AAAGCAACCATCGCTACCATAACTACCAAGAATGACTTTTTCATGTTCTTGCTCCTTGCAATATTCTTCAATTTGATTTGTTTCTCGTTCATGACACTTTCTATAAATGCAGGATGCGGGCCAAACTAGGCACCTAGTACAAAACCAGCATATAATTACATGAAAACGTATGGTTACAGCTCTATTTCCTCTGTTTTTCGTCTGGGTAATTTTATCCCAATGGGGTCTGTAGACCCCATTTTATTTGTATTCCCGCTTAGAATGCGGTCTTGAGTCTACATCCATAACCATAGATCCAATCTGTCCTTGACCGCGAAGAGAGCCTGCCGTAGACTCCCGGCGCTGTTTAGCGAGAGACACGAAAACCAATGCCACTACTGGCAGGGAGGAAAGATCATGGCGGCTAAAATTCTAAGTGGGAAAGATATTGCCAAGGAAATCCGGGCTGAACTCAAGACCGAAATCGCCGAATTGAAGGAAAAGCATGGCTTGGTCCCGGGCTTGGCCGTGGCCCTGGTTGGCGCGGATCCGGCGTCAGAAGTATATGTTCGTTCCAAGGTAAAGACCTGCGAGCGCCTGGGCGTAAATTCCATTGAAAAACGCCTTCCCGCCGATACTACCGAAGCCGATTTGCTGGCTTTGATCGACGAGTGGAACAACGACGAAGCCGTCCATGGCATCTTGGTGCAGTTGCCTTTGCCCAAGCATATCAATGAAGACAATGTGTTGGTGGCCATTCGCCCGGACAAAGACGTGGACGGCTTCCATCCGACCAACGTGGGCAAGATGCTCATCGGCAATCCCTATTTTCTACCTTGCACGCCGCACGGCTGCCAGCAGATATTGATGCGCTCGGGTATTGAGACCGAGGGTGCACATGTGGTCGTAGTCGGTCGCTCCAACATCGTGGGCAAGCCGGTAGCCGCGATTTTGATTCAGAAGGCAATGGGCGCCAATGCCACGGTCACCATTTGCCACACCCGCACCAAGGACATGAAAAAACACACCCTGCAAGCGGATATCCTGATTGCCGCCGCTGGCGTGCCCAGGATCATCAAGGCCGACATGATCAAGGAAGGTGCCGTGGTCATTGATGTTGGCGTGCACCGGATTGGCAAGACCCCGTCCGGCAAAGACAAACTATGCGGCGACGTGGACTTCGATGAAGTGGCCGAAAAGGCCTCGGCCATCACCCCGGTTCCTGGCGGTGTGGGCCCCATGACTATCACCATGCTCATGCTAAATACCGTGCGCTCGGCCAAAATGCGCTTGGAGAAATAAGGGCTTATGGGCAAACTGATTGCCGTTGCCGGCAAGGGTGGTACCGGTAAGACTACGGTGGCGGCGCTGGTGACGCGGTACCTGATTCAAACGGGCCGCTCGCCGGTGCTGGTCAGTGACGCCGACCCCAACTACACCTTGGCCGATGCCTGGGGAGTTAAGGTCGAAAAGACCGTGGGCATGATGCGCGAAGAATTCTTGGATGAGCGGGCGTCCATTCCGGCCGGCATGTCCAAAGAGGCGGTATTGCAGAGACAATTGCATGCTTCGCTGCATGAAGAAAAAGACTTCGATCTCATGGTCATGGGGCGGCAGGAAGGCCCTGGCTGTTATTGCGCATTGAATAATATCATGCGCAATTTCATGGACATGCTGGCCGATGATTATGCTTACGTGGTGGTGGACAACGAAGCCGGCATGGAGCACCTGAGTAGGCGCACCACCCGTGATGTCGATTTGTTATTCTCCGTCTGTGATCACTCGGTCAAGGCCGCCCGGGCGGCCGCCCGAATCAACATCCGGGTCGAGGAGCTACAATTAAAGGTGCGGAAAAAATTTGTGATTCTCAACCGCGCTCCACAAAGCATCGCTGACGCGGTGCAGAAAGAGATAGACAACTCCGGCCTCGAGTTATTGGTCTCTTTGCCCGAAGATTCGGCCATCAGCCAGGCGGACGCCGAAGGAAGTTCCTTGCTGGCTTTGCCCGCCGAACATGCCCTGCTTAAGAAGCTCTCCGCCGCGCTCGATCCTATCCTGACTTGATCTCCTCTGAAATGGGCCAGCTTTCGATTTCCGGAAAGTGCTTGCATTGTCATATGTACAGGTGTATTTATCTCATCCGTTAAAAGAAGCTGGAATTCTTGTGAACAACTGCCGAAACGAGGTTTCCATGGCTGAAGAGAAGAAAATCAAGAGGAAGAAGTTTGATGGTGAAGAGGTTGAAATCGTTGGAGAAACATATGAGGAGGGTGTCCCTGATAAGGGGGATAATTGGCGTTCCAAGATGGAGAATCGCGAGCAGATGCTCCGCTATCTCAAGGCCGGGGAGCGCTACTGGTTCTCCGACGATTGGTATGGCAGCGAGCGCAGAAAAACCCCGGCCTAAGGTCGGACTTTTTATACATATTCCGCAATCTAGCCTATGCGGCGTCTGGTGAGTTCTGCGCGAAGGCAGGGCTTATGGGGGTCAGCAGGGCAGGGAGGATCGGTAATGGGAATTGACATTCCGAAGAGAAGTTACTCTGGTGCCATCCGCACCATCACGGTAGGAAAAGGTGAGAAGTCTTTTGCCGTGGGCGGCGAGACCGCCTACCCTTTCTACACTTTCGAGGGCGAGTTTCCGAACGCTCCCCGGTTTGGTCTGAATATCCTGGACATCGAACCGGAGGGTTGGGCCGAATCTTTGCTTGAGGTTTACGGCGACGTGGTCAAGGATCCTGCTGCCTGGGCCAAGAAGTGTGTAGATGATTTCGGTGCCGATATCATTCAGATTAGCTTGCAGGGCACCGACCCCAACGACAAGAATCTCTCGGCCGAACATGCCGTGGAAGTGGTCAAGGCGGTTGCTGCCGCCATCGATGTTCCCTTGAGCGTATGGGGCACGGCCAACATAGAGAAGGACACCGAGGTTTTGCGCGCGGTGGCCGAGGCCATGGACGGCAAGCGTCTGTGTATCGGCCCGGTGCAGGAAGCAAACCACCGGCAAATCGGCGCGGCGGCCCTGGCGTACAAGCACATCGCGGTGGCTTCTTCGCCCATCGATATCAACTTGGCCAAACAGCTTAACGTGCTATTGGGCAACTTGGGCGTGACCGACGAAAACATCCTCATCGATCCCACCGTGGGTGGTTTGGGTTACGGTTTGGAATACAGCTATTCGGTCATGGAGCGGGCGCGTATGGCCGCTTTGTCCCAGCAAGACGATAGGTTGCAGTTTCCGCTTTATTGCAACCTGGGAGTGGAAGTCTGGAAAACCAAGGAATCCAAGCTGCCAGATCACGAAAACAATCTGGGCGAGGCCAAACCGCGCGGCATCCTGATGGAAGCCGTGACGGCGACGAGTTTGTTGGCCGCCGGTGGCGATATCATGATCATGCGCCATCCCGAAGCCATGAAACTGGCCAAGCAGCTTAGCAAGGAAATGCTGGCGAGCTAACTCGTCAGTCTACTCATTTAGCTGAGCAACGGGGGAAGTGAGGAAAAACCATGCCGGACGAAAAGAAAACTAAGAAAGAAGAGATACCCAGGAGTGTGGACCCGGCTTCATTGGAAGTATTGGCCGAGTGCACCGACTTGCAGCCCATCGGCACTAGCTGGGATCGTTTGAAAAAACAACACCCTCAATGCGGATTCGGACTCAAGGGGCTTTGCTGTCGGCATTGTTCCATGGGTCCCTGCCGAGTAGATGCCTCGAAAGAGAAACTCAAATACGGCGTCTGTGGTGTCGATTCCGATACCGTAGCCGCGCGCCATTTTGTGCGCATGATCGCCGCTGGCGCTGCTGCCCACTCCGATCACGGTCGCGGTGTGGCCGAGACTTTTTTGGCGGCGGCCAAAGGCGAGGCCAAAGACTACAAGATCAAGGACCAGCAGAAACTTTATGGGCTGGCCATGGACTTTGGGGTCGAGATCGGCGATCGCGCGGTAGAAGACATTGCTATCGAAGTTGGTGAGAAGTCCTTGGGGATTTTCGGGGAGCAGCATGGACCTATCCCTTTCCTGAAGCGTGCCCCGCTCAAACGGCAGGCTCTCTGGAAAGAGCACAACATGGAGCCCCGTGGGGTCGATCGTGAAATCGTTGAGTGCATGCACCGTACCCACATGGGTGTGGATCAAGACCCGGAAAACCTGATGATGCAGGGCAACCGAGCGGCACTGGCCGACGGCTGGGGTGGTTCCATGCTGGCCACCGAGTTGCAGGACATCATGTTTGGTACTCCGCAACCCATCCTGGGTGAATGCAACTTGGGCGTATTGAAAGACGACGAAGTCAATGTAGTGATTCATGGCCACGAGCCCACCCTGTCCGAGATGGTCATGGTGGTCTGCCAATCGCCGGAAATGATTGCAAAAGCAAAAGCGGTTGGCGCCAAGGGCATCAATCTGGGTGGGCTATGTTGTTCCGCCAACGAAATCCTGATGCGTCATGGTGTGGCCAATATCGGCAATTTCCTGCAGCAAGAATTGGCTTTGGCCACTGGAGCGGTCGATGTCATGACCGTCGATGTCCAGTGCATTATGTCCTCACTGGCCCAGATTGCCTCCTGTTTCCACACCAAGTTTATCACCACCAACTATCGCGCCAAGATAAAGGGCGCCCAGCACATTCAATTCGAAGAGCACGATGCCGAAAATATCGCCAGGCAGATCGTGCAGATGGGCATCGACAATTACAAGAACCGCGGCGTCACCAAGATCCCCAAAGCCAAATGCAATATGATCGCGGGATTTAGCCACGAGACCATCAACTATCTGCTCGGTGGTGTATATCGCTCATCTTACAAACCGCTGAATGAAAATATCATCAACGGTCGCATTCGGGGTATTGCCGGGGTGGTGGGTTGCAACAATCCCAAGGTTACCCACGATAAAGATCACATTGCCTTGGTCAAAGAGTTGATTGCCAACAATGTAATCGTGCTGCAAACCGGATGCTCGGCTTTGGCCTGTGCCAAAGAAGGATTGATGTTGCCGGAAGCCGCTTCCCAATTTGCCGGCCCCGGCTTGGCGGAAGTTTGCGAAACCGTCGGCATCCCGCCGGTCCTGCACATGGGTTCCTGTGTGGACAATTCTCGTATTCTGATGGCGGCATCCGCCGTGGTCAAAGAAGGCGGCCTGGGTGACGACATCTGCGATTTGCCGGCCGTGGGTGCGGCCCCGGAGTGGATGAGCGAAAAAGCCATTTCTATTGGGCAGTACTTTGTGGCATCCGGAGTTTATACCCTCTTAGGCACGACATTCCCGACCCTGGGTGCCGAGGGATTCACCGACTTTCTGTTCAACAAACACGAGAAACTCACCGGCGGAATGTGGGGCTTTGAACCAGATCCCATGGTGATGGCCCGCAAGATGATCGAAGCCATGGACGGCAAGCGCAGGGCTCTCGGCCTGGACAAGGGCAAGGAGCGGGTGTTGTTCGATATGGCCATGCGGCGTGAATTGGATGCCGGTTGATGAATTCGGGTTCTACACAAAAGAACAAGGAGCGCCAAGATGTCTAAAATCATAGCTTCCGCAGGAATCCGCGGTGCACATAAAATATACGCGCGGGTTGAGAAAAAATACCAAGAGTTGCTGGAAAAGCATGGTCCCGACCAGGAAGTGGCTTTTCCCAATACGGGCTATTATTTGCCCATCATTTACGGGATCTTGGGTGTCAAGATCGAAAAGCTGGCCGACATGAAGCAAGTGTTTGCCCGTGCCACTAGCCTGATTCCCCCGCCGGTCAAAGAGAAAAACCATCTGCCATACTTGGCCCCGGCTTTGGACGCCGGCATGGCCACCTTCTTCCTGCAAGAGATGGAAGAGGCCATGAAATACATCGAAAACCCGGATATCTATCAATTGGGCGAAGATGTAACCGACGAGAACCTTTGGCTGGGCGCCGCCGATGATGTCATCATGCGTAAGCGTGGCGTCGAGTTTGTCGATGGCACCGCCCCGGGCTTCGCGGCCATTTTGGGCGCGCCGCCGACCACCGAAATCGCGGTGAAGATTGCCCTCGAGTTGCAAGAGAAGAATTTGTACGTGTTCATGGTGGCTGACACCAATGGCCGGTACATGCCCGATCAACTCAAGGAAGCTGGTGTGCAAATTGGTTGGCCTACTCGACTGGTACCCTTCGGTAAGACCGTCTCGGCGGCGGTGTTTGCTGCTGGTTTTGCCACCCGGGCGGCCATGTCCTTCGGCGGCATCGAACCCGGTGATTTCCGCAAGATTCTGATCTACAACAAGGATCGCATCTTCGCTTTCGGCATGACCTTTGGCGAGGTGACCGACGAGTGGTATGCCAACGGCCTGGCCTGTGTCAATTATGGTTTCCCCATTATTGCCGACACGCCCATCCCCGAGGTTTTGCCCACGGGTATTTGTACCTACGAGCATGTGGTAGCCAATATTCCCTACGACAAGATGGTTTCCAAGGCCATCGAGGTTCGCGGCCTCAAGGTCAATATCGCCAAAGTGCCGGTGCCGGTATCTTATGGCCCGGCTTTCGAGGGCGAGCGGGTTCGCGGCGACGCCATTTACGTCGAGGCGGGCGGTCCCAAGGCCGACACGGTCGTCGAGTGGGTTACCTCCAAAGCCATGGACGAAGTCGAAGACGGCAAGATCGAAGTGGTTGGGCCTGAACTCGACGAACTCGAAGTTGGCACCCGCATGGGCATGGCGATCGTGGTCGAAGTGGCCGGCCGCAACATGCAAGACGATTTCGAACCCATCCTGGAACGGCAAATCCATCACCTGGTCAACTATGCCAAGGGCCTGATGCACATCGGCCAGCGCGACATTGCCTGGTACCGCTTCAGCAAGGACGCCTTTGACAAGGGCTTCCGCTTCAAGCACTTGGGCTCCATCTTGCACGCCAAGTATCATCAGGAATTCGGTGGTATTTGCGACAAGGTACAAGTGAGGATCTACACCGACCAAGACAAGGTTAAGCCCATCCTGGAACAAGCCCGCGCAGTGTACCATGTACGTGACGAGCGGGTCGAAGGCATGAGCGACGAGGAAGAGCCCATCTACTACTCTTGCACCCTGTGTCAGTCCTTCGCTCCTTCCCATGTCTGCGTGGTTACCCCGGAGCGCACCGGTCTGTGTGGTGCCTACTCCTGGCTCGACTGCAAAGCTGCTTTCGAGATCAGTCCCACCGGGCCCAACCAGCCCATTGAGAAGGGCAAGGTTATCGATGAGTTCAGGGGCCAGTGGGAAGGCACCAACAAATTCGTCAATCAGGCCTCGCGCGGCGCGGTCGAGTTCTATAATGCCTATTCCATCATGGATAACCCCATGACTTCTTGTGGCTGCTTCGAGGCCATCAGCGCCTTGGCGCCGTCTTGCAACGGGATCATGACGGTCGATCGTGATTACAATGGTATGACCCCCTGCGGCATGAAATTCACCACCCTGGCCGGCAGTGTCGGCGGCGGTGCGGTGACGCCGGGATTCGTGGGCCATTCCAAAACCTACGTCAATAGCAAGAAATTCATCCGCGCCGAAGGCGGCGTCAAACGCGTCGTGTGGATGCCCAAGCGGCTGAAAGAAGAGTTGCGGGAGAAGTTTAATTTGAGAGCCGCGGAAGCCGGCATGCCCGATTTGTTGGACCGGATCGCCGACGAGACCATAGGAACAACCGAAGAGGAGATTCTCCCCTTCTTGACCGAAAAAGAGCATCCTGCCTTGAGCATGGACTCGATAATGTAAAGCACCCGAAAGGAGGGAACCGATGGGCCTCACGGGTATTCAGATTTTCCAGATGTTGCCGAAGACCAATTGTAAGGAATGCGGCATTCCTACGTGCCTGGCTTTTGCCATGAACCTGGCCGCGGGCAAGGCTGAACTGTCCGCCTGTCCATATGTGTCCGAAGAAGCCAAGCAGAAACTGGCTGTATCCTCTGCACCGCCGATTCGGGCGGTGGCTTTGGGAACGGGCGACGGCGCTTTCAAAATTGGCGGCGAGACCGTACTTTTCCGTCATGAAAAGACCTTTTTCAACCCCACTGGTTTGGCCATACTGGTCAGCGACGACGAGGCCGACGATGCCGTGGACGGCAAACTCAAGCGCTTCACCGAGCTGTCCTACGAACGCGTGGGTTTGATTCTAAAGGGCGATGCCGTGGCTGTTCGCTCGGTGTCCGGCGACCAGGCCAAGTTTAGCGCCCTGGTTACCAAGGTAAAAGAGCAGACCCAGGGCGGCATCATTCTCATCGCCGATTCGGCCGAAGTCATGGCCGAAGGGGTCAAAGTCTGTGCTGATCGCAAACCGCTGGTTTATGCGGCTACGGCTGACAACGCCGATGCCATGATCGCCATCGCCAAAGAGCACAAGGTACCGCTGGCCGTCAAAGCCACCGATCTGGAATCCTTGGCGGTATTGACCGAGAAGATCACTGCCGCTGGGGTAGAAGATCTGGTCATCGATTCCGGCGCGCGCGACATCAAGACCGTGCTCCACGATCAGATTCACATCCGGGAAGCCGCCATTCAGAAGAAGTTCAAGCCTTTCGGTTTCCCCACCATCGTGATGCCCTTCGAGATGACTGACGACTTCATGATGGAGACCCTGTATGCCTCCATGTCCATCGCCAAGTACGCCGGCCTGGCCGTGTTGTCCGACTTCCAGGGCCAGAATCTGTTCAATCTGTTGTTGGAACGGCTCAACATTTATACCGATCCGCAGCGGCCCATGAAGACCGAACAGAAGATTTACGAAATCAACAACCCAGGTCCCGACAGCCCGGTGATGACCACCTCGAATTTCTCCCTGACTTATTTCATCGTCTCGGGAGAAATCGAAAACAGCCGTGTGCCGTGCTATTTGGCAATCCTTGACACCGAGGGTCTTTCTGTCTTGACCGCCTGGGCGGCGGGCAAGTTCGTCGGCGATGTGCTGGGTGAGTTTATCAACAAGAGCGGCATCAAAGAAAAACTCAACAAGCACAACCTGGTCATTCCGGGTTACGCAGCTATTATCCAGGGCGATCTGGAAGAAGAAGTAGGTTCGGACTGGAAAGTGCATGTAGGTCCGCGCGAAGCCAGCAATATTCCGGCCTACCTCAAGGATAACTTCGGCAGCTGATCCGTCTGCGGCCCAGGGAGGAAAGACATGTTTAGAGTAATCGCCGAAAACATCAATGTGATGTCGAAGTCGATAGGCCCGGCCATGAAGAACCGGGAAAAGAAACCCATTCAGGATCTGGTAGCCAAGTTGGTGGCCAACGGCTCCGATTTGTTAGATGTTAACCTGGGACCGGCCCGCAAGGCTGGTGACGAATTGATGAAGTGGGTGGTTGAGACGGTACAGGAAGTGACCGATTTGCCCTTGTATCTCGACACTTCGAATCCCTTGGCCATCGAAGCCGGCCTCAAAGTGCACAAAGGCAAAGCCGTAATCAATTCCATCTCGGCTCGACCCGAGCGCATGGATGCTTTGTTTCCGCTGGCCAAGGAGTACAACTCTGGTGCGGTGGCCCTGGTGCTGGGAACCGAAGGCATCCCCCGTGATTCCAACGAGCGCGCTGCCAATGCCGCCATGTTGATGGCCCAAGCCGGTGAGTTTGAGATTGCGGTCGAAGACGTCTGGATCGACCCCATCGTGGTGCCGGTGTCCAGCCAACAACAGCAAGTGGCTTCCTGCACCGAGTTTATCGCCATGCTGGGCGATATGGCTCCGGGTTACTCCAACACTTGCGGCTTGTCTAACGTGTCCAATGGTTCACCCGATAACCTACGGCCCCTGCTCAATCAGTGTTACCTGCTGATGCTCAGACACGCGGGCCTGACCGGTGCTATCCTCGATGGTCTAGATACTGATATTCTGGGTATCGCCAAGGGCAAGCGTCCGGACCTGGAAAAGATCGTTTTTGACGTCATGGATGGCAAAGAAGTCGATATGGGCAGCTTGAAAGAGGAAGAACTCAAGTTTGCCAAAACCACCAAAATGTTGTTGGGCCAGACACTCTACAGCGATTCCTGGCTCGACCTGTAAGCAAGCATCAGCATTGATTCTAAACGGGGCACAGAAAAAATTCTGTGTCCCGTTTTTTTCTTGAGAGGGGCACGGCATGAGCGAAAAAGCTTTAAAGATTGCGGTCAGCGGGAAGGGCGGCGTGGGCAAGACCACTATCTCATCTTTACTGATTCGTCATTTGGCAGCCAAGGGACGGCGCGTGTTGGCTATCGATGCCGATCCGGTAGCGAGTCTAGGCGGAGCGCTGGCTTTTCCCAATCATGAAGCAATCGAGCCTATCACCAATATGAAAGATCTCATCTTCGAGCGTACCGGCGCCCAGCCTGGAACCATGGGTGGCTTCTTCAAGATGAATCCCCGGGTTGACGACATCCCGGAGCAAGTGGCAGCGGTGCACGGCAACATCCACCTCATGGTGATGGGTACGGTCGATCACGGTGGATCCGGTTGTGTCTGTCCCGAGAGCATCTTGCTCAAAAACCTGGTCCAGCATTTGCTGCTCTATCAAAACGATGCCTTGGTATTGGACATGGAAGCCGGTGTCGAGCACTTGGGCCGCGCCACAGCCCGCGCGGTGGATTTGATGCTGGTGGTGGTCGAACCCGGCGCCCGCTCGATTCAAGCAGCCAAGATGGTTCGCGATTTGGCCAAAGATATCGGCCTTACCCAGGTGGTGGTGGTGGCCAACAAAGTGCGGAGCCCGGAAGATGAAGATCTTATTCGCACCGCGTTGGGCGACCTGGAGTTAATCGGCTCGGTACCCTACGCGCAGGAGTTCGTCGCTGCCGATCTGGCCGGGCAGCTGGTCTTTGAATCCGGAGAATTTCCCGACTATGTGCTCGCGGTCATGAAGGCCATCGAGTCCCGGGCGGTCTAGGCGAAAGAATCGATTGTGTGCGGACGATTTGCATTCTTCTCACTGACCCCGGATCAAGCAGAAGATACATTTGCTGCTCGCTTGATGGCTGAGCCTTGGTCGCCTCGGTACAACATTGCCCCCAGCCAGAAAGTTCCCGTGGTGCTTGGTCAGACCGGTCGTGAGATTCGCCTGTTACAATGGGGGTTGATACCCTCGTGGGCCAAGGATGCCAAGATAGGCAACCGGCTCATCAATGCCCGCGCGGAGACCCTGAGCGTCAAACCCAGTTTCCGAAATGCCTTCAAACAGCGGCGCTGTTTGGTGCCGGCCGATGGATTTTTCGAGTGGAAAAGAACGGGCTCGGGTAAGGTACCTCACTTTGTTTGCCTACAATCACGCCGCATCATGGTCTTTGCTGGGTTGTGGGAGAACTGGCAAACCAGCGGTCAAAACATCGACAGTTTCACCATCGTGACCATCGCCCCCAACCAACTGCTTGCTTCCATTCATGATCGCATGCCGGCCATTGTTCCTGGGCAAGACTTCTCTGCTTGGCTAGATCCCGATACCGAGCCGAGCGTAGCCCAAGAGATTCTCCGTCCCTTTACGACCGAAGCATTAGAAGTTTTTCCCGTCTCATCTCAAGTAAATTCACCGGCCCACGATTTTGCCGAACTGGTCTTGCCGGTCGACGGCTGAATGTGAAATCAAAGGGGTGTGAAGGTGGGATCGTAACGCGGGAGTTCTTGGGGCTTTGTGCGCAGCATGGATTTCATTTTCTTGCTCAGGTGGCGTTGGTGGACAACGATACCGTAGACGTATTCGGCGAACCATTTGTCGGTCATCACCCAGCGGCCTTTCATCCCTCGCTTTTCACCCCAGCTGTTTTCCACCAACCACTTGACCGGTTTGCCATCGGCGACATCGACACCGATAAGAGCCATGGCATGATTGGGGACGCTGTCGCGGTAGCGTAAGCGCTGGGCTTTATCAAAAGAGAAGTCGGTTCCGAAGAGCGTTTCAAGTGAATGAAGCTCTGGGGCCAGCCAGCCGCCTTTGATCTTGGCCTTGAAAACGTCGGCGCTGAACCAGACGGCTTCACCGTTTTTGATGGACGCCAAGGCGAGCTTTTTCAGGGAATCAGCCGGCAAGTTGAGAAAAATCTGGCCCGGGCTGTCAACCAGTGCGCGCGCGGCTCGTTGCTGATAAAGCCTATCGAGGGGCAGGTGCGGGGCATGCATAAGTTGGGCATATTTCTTGAGATCCACCCCGACCACCTGATGATAGAATTCCAAGGGAGTCATTTTCTTGGCCGAGCTTACCTCTTGGTCCTTGTCTTGGTAGCGCCAGAGGAAGGATTCCGGCGGCGTGCCCAAGGCCAGGGCGAGAATGCGATACACATCTTTCATGATCGCCATCTTCTTCGCGCGCAATTCGGCGAGGGCGGCGCCTTTTGTGTGCAGGGCGCGTATGGCATGCGTTCCTTGCCGAAGTTTCAGTGAAACCACATTGATCAAATCGTCGCTGTCTTTGCTCTGCTCGTTTTCGGGCATGGCGTAAAGCGGAACCATTCCGTATTTCTCAATTAAATCCACGGCCATGTTCCACAGGCCGCCGTCGGTGTCGGGGTTTTTTAACCAAAATATCAATTCGCGATCATCACTAAGAGGGCGATCGACCCAGGCAATCATGTTCTCCAGGAAGAAGTTGGCCTTTTCTATTTTGTCCCAAAAGTACAAATAGTTATAAGAAAACTCGAAGTTCTCCAGTTTGAACTTTTCGATGATTTTTGGACGCAGTACATTCAGAGAGGCAAACAGCCAGCAGCGGCCGCTGTGGTTCTGATTGCTGATGCCCTTGGTTTTGACCTGGTAGGTAAACAGCTCGCCGACGGTTCTCTGCTGATCGGGGTTACTGAGCAATTCTTCCATCGGGTTGTTGGCCAGCGCATCCCTGGCCAATTTGGCGTAGGCATCTATGGCGAACGCTTCTTTTAATTCCAAGAGATGGGCAGGTTTCAGTTCACCCTG
>JAUVBB010000513.1 GCA_030591445.1 Deltaproteobacteria bacterium
GATTCTGCCGGCACTGGGTGCAGACCACCGACTGCCAGTCCATGGGCGCCCTATGTAGCGAATTGTCGGGCACTCCGCAATGTGAGTGTGTTTCACACGAATGCGAAATTGGCGAGACCCGCTGTAGTGACGACTTCAACGAGTTTTTGTATTGCGATCAAAATGCGCTTGGCTGCCGCGTGTGGGGAGTCCTAGAGGACTGCGCCAACGGGGGGAACGTATGCTTGGAAGACAACGGCGGCAATCCCTTCTGCGGCCCCTGCCCCGCCGACTGCGCCACCACCGGCCAAGAACGCTGCCGGGATGAAGTCTTCGAGATCTGCGACCAGCGCGGCAGCACTTGCATGATGTTTCAGACGAACATCGACTGCGCCGCCAACAGCCAGGTATGTGAACAGGTGAACGACAACGCCTACTGCCGCTTCACACCCCCCTCCTCTTGCTCCAACGGCCTATACGACAACGACGGCACCAACACCTTCGAGACCGACATCGATTGCGGCGGGTCCGACTGCTTGCGCTGCGGCGGCCACCGGGCTTGCACCGTCAACGTCGACTGCCTGAGCGATAATTGCGACCCGGTAAACAACCACTGGTGCGAGTTGCCCGGCCACTGCAGCGACAGCGTTTTCAATCCTGAATTAGGAGAGCAAGGCTTCGACTGCGGCGGGCCGTGTTTGGGCTGTTTGGGCGACCTTTGCAGCACCAACGATCAGTGCAATTACGATGTCTGGTGCAACCCTAACGAAATGCATTGCAATGTCTGGCTCGACGCTTGGTACATGGTTTTTTCCACCCGCAACGACATCAAGAGCATCGACCTATCCAGTGAACAGGCAGGGGCTTTCCCCGGCAAACACTTCATCGCCTTTTCAGACTCCAGCTCTCCCGACATCGACATACAAGCCTTCGACGCCAACGAGATCGTCTTTGCAGCCGATTTGACGGGCGGACATTCCGATTCGGTGGTATCGCTAGCCTTTGGCCCTCCCGGCCCCAGCGGATACGATCAAGACCTTTACTCGACCGGCGGCAACAGCGTGGCGCTCTGGCCCTTCCAGGAAGCCGATAGTAGCTATGGCAGCCATACAAATATCGCCGGCGTTCAGGAAAGGGTCGCGGTCGAGGCAGAGGGCCGCTACATCGCCACCTCGATGGGCGACGGAGACATCACTATCCGAGATCATCAAGGCACTTTTTTGCTCGGCTTATCAGTGAGCGGCACCGTAAACGACATGACCTTCTCCTATTACCGTGGAACCGATCCCAGCTACCTGGTGGTAGCCTCCGAGGCGCAAGTCGGCCAGCCTGGCCTGACTATGTTTCATCTGAATGGCAATCCGAATCCCGTCACTACCGCTACCCACTTCGCTTCCTACGACACGCCTTGCCGATCGATAACGCTCCACACGAACAACGAATATGTTGCCGCCACCTGCGGTACTGTGGGCTCCGAGTGGATTGAAATCTTCGATCTCTTTGGTAATTACGTGGCTGCTTCGATCCCCAAAGGTTATTCCACCGTCGTCTTCCAGCCGGACCAAGCCTGGGGTAACTATTTGTTCGCCGGCACTAACGACAGCAGATTGGTGGTATTCGATTTGGGCAGTGCAAACTTCCCGGGGACATTTGATGAAATGTGCAGCCAAACCCTAGGCGACCCGACCTGGCCCATCTACGATCTGGCCTTCACTCCCTATAACGCCTGGATGGCGTTTTCTTCATGGAATGAGCTCGGCATGATCGACACCGCCCAGTGGATGACATTACTCCAGCAAGGCAATTGCTGGATGCCCTCGCCCTAGCCACCAAGCCCGCCTTACCTAACTGCCAAATTTTTACTTGGTCTCTTGATCGGAAGAAATCTGCTCTAGGCTTTCACGTATGTCGTGATAGATGTCTTTGAACTCGTCTTTCTGGCGCAAGGGACGGGTATCCAAATCACCGGTTTCGGCCAGGCGTTTTAGGGTGCTCTTGATGACATAGAGCGGGCCGGCCACGCGGTGGGTAAGCACGATGCCCCAGAGAAAAAGGAAGATGCCGATGACGGCGACAAAGCCGATCATGATGTAGCGAGCACGCCGGTTGGCGGCCATGACCGCGCTTTTGTCATCCTTGCTCTTTTCAAAGTCGGCCTTCAGCTCGTAGAAGCGTCTCTCGTAGCCTTCTTTTTCTTTGTCGGTCCGATCAGGCATGTTGAGCAGCTGAATCATGACCTCTTGGGATTCATTGCGCAGCTTATCATCCGTCTTGATGGCCCTGATGATAATCTCGTTCTGTTGGTTGATCGAGTACCAAGCCCCGGCTGCAAATAGCCCGGCGCAAATGGTCCCAATCAAGGAAATGATCAAGGTCCATTTGATCTGAAATTTTGTATTGATAAGGTATTTTTTTCGTTTGCCTGTCGTGTCCATAGCTCAATCAAAACAGGTTCCCATGGGCGAAAGCAAGTAAAAATGTACTTCATTGCGTAGGCTGCGGCCGAATGTTATCTTTTGTCCCGAATCAACTCGGGAGAAAAACATGAAAGATATGCGTATCGCTTGTATCGGCGCCGGCAACATGGGTTCCGCCATGGTGCGAGGCATGCTGCGGGCCAATGTGGTTAGCCCTGCTCGCATCACGCTCAGCAACCATAAAAAAGCCAAGCTCAAGACTTTGAAGAAAGAGCTGGGCATCAGGGTAACCGACGACAACGCCCAAGCGGTACAAAAGGCGGATGTCGTGATCCTGGCGATCAAACCGCAAATTCTGCCGGGGGTTCTCTCCGAGATCAAAGATCAGGCCTGCAACGGCGCCCTTTTCCTGTCGGTGGCCGCGGGCATACCGACCTCGCTTATCGAAAACTTGCTGGGCGGCAAAACCCGGGTCATCCGGGCCATGCCCAATATCGCCGCCGCGGTAGGCGAGGCCGCCACCGCCCTGTGCCCAGGCAAATTCGCGCGCAAGAAAGACATGCGGCTGGCGCGCCAATTGTTCGAGACCTGCGGCACGGTCCAGGAAATCAAAGAGGAACTGATGGACGCCGTGACCGGCTTGAGCGGAACCGGGCCCATGTACGTGTTCATCATCATCGAGGCCCTGAGCGATGCCGGCGTGCGCATGGGGCTGGCCAGAGAAGACGCCACCCGCCTGGCCACCCAGTCGGTCTTGGGCGCCGCACGCATGGTGCAAGAGACCGGCCAGCACCCCATTTATTTGAAAGATCTGGTCACCTCCCCGGGTGGCACCGCCATCAATGCGCTTTACTCGATGGAGAAAACCGGATTGCGAGCAGTGCTGATGGAAGCGGTAGAGACCGCCACCGTCCGCTCGCGCGAATTGGGCGCTGTCTATCGGGAGGATTGAACTGGATATGACCAGCACCGCAAAGAGCGAAACCAACTTACGCCCCTGGCAGCGGCTAAGCTATGCCATCGGAAACTTCGGGGTGGGCTACGGACCGGCCAGCTTCGCCTTTCTGGCCTATTATTACTACGGCCGAGAAAACGAAGCCGGCGAAGCGATAGTGCTGGTGCCCATTGCCACCTTCTCTATTATCTGGTTTTTGGCCAATGCCCTAAATGGCATCACCGACCCCATCGTAGGCTACCTCAGCGACCGCACTCGAACCCGCTGGGGTCGGCGCAAACCCTGGATCGTGGCCGGGGCGCCCTTGCTGGCGCTTTGCTATTTCTTCATCTGGAGCCCCGCCACCGCCACCCCCTCTTTGGCCAACGCCGCCCTGCTGTTTGCCTCACTCTTTGGCTTCTGGTTTTTCTTCACGGTGGTAGTGGCCCCCTATCTTTCCCTGCTGCCCGAAATCACGCCTCATGACGGCGAGCGACTGCGGCTTTCTGCCTGGATGTCTTTGTTTGGCGATGTGCTAGGCACCCTGGCCGGCAACATGCTGCCGGTATTCGTAGCCTTGGCCGCCGGCGGGCTGCTCTTCTTGTCGGGCGGATATCAAAGTGTGGCCTTGCTAGGGTCCCTGGTGATGCTGGCCTTGTTCGTGCTGAGCGTACTCTTTGTTCGCGAGCAAGAGCATGCACCCCGCCAGGATGAAAACCCGGGTAAGGGAGCCATCAGCAAAGCCTTTACCGAGTTCGGCAGCACCTTCCGCAATCCAGCTTTTCCGCCCTACCTGGTGGGTGTATTTTTCTATCGCATGGCCATCATGATCACCCTGGTCTTGACCCCCTTCGTGGCCACCAAGATCCTCGGCTCTTATCCGCCCAGCCCCAGCGATTTGGGCTTGCTCTCCTCGCTGCCCAACGTGGTCAACGACGCCGGTGTTCCCGACTGGGAACAGGCCGCCGGCTATCTGATGATGATCGTGCTGGCCGGCGCCATGCTCTTTTTTGCCCCGGTGTCGATGCTGTGCGCCCGCATCGGCAAACGCCGGGTATTCATCATCGCCCTGGTCTGGCTGGGTTTGGTGTTGATGTTGATGTCCACCATCGGCCTATGGCCCATCTTTTCTCCCTTCAGCCA
>JAUVBB010000237.1 GCA_030591445.1 Deltaproteobacteria bacterium
ATGCCGAACGGGCGCGCGCGACGCGCCCCTACGGAAACGTGATTCAGTTGGCCCAATTTTTGGTTTTACGATCGATCTTCGCTGCACGCGCCCGGAGTAGCGCTAGGGTCGAGACTGGCGACGAGTCACGAAGGCCAGCGCCGCTAGCAGGAGAAGCCAGCCCAAAGGGCTTTGCCGGCCACCGGCGGTATGACAGCCGCCGGAGTCGTTGTGGTCTGGTTCTCTTTGGCAAGCTGCCCGGTCGCTGCAATCCGAATCAAAGCAATCGGTGTCGCCATCGCCGTCGTCGTCGCGGTTGTTTACGCAGTCTTCGGCGGTGTTGCTTTGACAAGCAGGATCAGCGTTGCAATCCGAGTCCGCACAATCGATGTCACCGTCTTGGTCGTCGTCGAGACCGTTACCACAATCTTCGCCGCCCGTCTCCTGGCAGGCCGGATCGGAGGCACAGTCCGAATCATCGCAATCGATGTCCCCGTCCTGATCGTCGTCGACTTCGTTTATACAGTCTTCGTTGGGGTTGGTGGCCGTGTCACAAAGCAGCTCAATTTCGAAAGCGGAGGGTTTGTTAGCGGTCCAGGTCTCGACCAATAGGTAGGCGCCGGTAGCCGGCATGGCAAATTCCAGGCGCTCGTCTTGCTGGTTGGGGTTTCCCGACGAAGCCAGGCACTGGTCTACATCGCAGCTTTCGGCTCCCGCGGCCAGCAAGAAGAAGTCTAGATCAGAGCCGATGGCTTGCTTGTCTATCTTGAGCAAGGCGGTCATCTTGGTACCGGTGGGTGCTTCAATCTGGTAGGCCAGCTCCGGGCCTTCTTCCACGGCGTTGGCGGTCAGACAGCTATTTACGTTGAATCGATCGTGGCCGTGAGTGGTGTGGCCGGCGATGGTCGTCCCGCAGGTGATGACCTTGGCCTGGGTGCAGGAATCTTGTTGGGCGCAGCCTGGCTCGGCAAAGCAATCGGGGTCTTGGCAATCAAGCAGGCCATCTTCGTCGTTGTCGAGCCCGTCGTCACAGATGTCCTCGTGGGCCACGCAGGCATCATGATTTGCGCAATCGCTATCTTGGCAGTCAATGGCCCCATCGTCGTCGTCATCCGTGCCATTGAGGCAATTTTCACCGCCCAGGCACTGGATTTCCAGGCTGAACTCGGTGGTGTGATCCCAGGTGTCAATCAGCAACATGGCGCCGCCGGCCGGTACGTTGAAATCCAGTTGCTCCGGCTGTCCGGGCTCATTGGTCGATGCGTCGATGCAGGCTTCAGGGTCGCAATCGGCCGGCAGTACGAAAATGTCCAAGTCGCCCGAGTTCATGGTCAGGTCCAGCGAGACTGAGCTACCCTCGGGAATGTCGAGCTGATAAGCCACCTCGGGCCCGCGCCATTCGGCGCTGGTCAGGCAGGCATAGGTGGCGAACATTATGGTACCGCCCTCGGTGGAGCCGGTGACGGTTTGACCACAGCTGAGCGCTGGCGCCTCTTCGCAAGCAGTAGGGCAATCGGGGAACCCGGCGCACTCTGAATCCAGACAGTCAATCTTGCCGTCGCTATCATCGTCGATTTGATTGCTGCAATCTTCTTCGATTTGGGTGCTGGCAATCCAATCGGCATAGGCGCTGATATCCGTACTGACGCCGAAGGTAGCACAGGTTTGATCTCCGTAGGAGGTGGCGCCGGTTACGTACTCAACCCCGTCGCGAACGATAAAAGCCGGGCCGCCGCTATCTCCCGAACAAGGTCCCCCTTCTGGCTTTGGCTGTAAATAGGCCAGTGCCTTGGCGGCGACCCGGTTGAAGCCAAGAAAACATGCGTCGGGGCCGGGACAAACCAGTTCAATCTCATTGTGCACGTGCATTTTGATCCCGGTAACATCGTCTTCGGTCTTGCCGAATCCGCTGAATTCAATGGTAGTGCCGACATCGGCCTCGGTCAATTTGAGCTCCGCCGGCAGGGCCGGGATGGGCTTGATGTTCGCCGGTGCTTTGGAGGCCAGCTTGATTAAAGAGATATCACCGGTCAGGAGGCTTGGGTTCCAGTCGGGATGAACCTCAATCCACTTTACCGAGCGGAATTCGCCGGGGTCGGTTTCGAGGTTATTGCCGAAATATATGCGCAAATCGGCGGTGGACACCCCCTCGACGCAATGGGCGGCCGAGACCACCAGATCATCCATGATCAGAGTGCCCGAACACAGAGAATACCCAGTCAGCAGGGCTACCACTGCCCCGTGATCGGGATTGGTGTCGAGTTCGCCGTTCATAATCGGCTTGCCCGACGACACCAGAGAAGCCTGCTCCGGGCTCGCACAATGGGCCAGCAATGGTAAAACGACAAGTATTAACAGTGACTTGTGCATGGTGATGGCTGGTCTCATTCTATCTCCCTTTGCAAACTTCCCCCATTCCATTGCATAAAGTAAGCACCCGCCTAGTATGCTCAATTGAGCCACTACGGGTACTGGCAAACTCATGCAAATGCCGTAAAGTTAGTGTCGTGACTTGGCCAAAATGGGCCAAAAAAATGAAAGATAGGTTGGACATACGGATGCATGTTGTATTCTCAAGCTGTTTGATCCTGTTGTTTTTACTGCCGATTGTGGTTCTGGCCGAGCCGGAACCCGAGCAAGAAGTTTTGGTGACGGCGACCCGCTTGCCTGGTCCTGCCGACGGTGGCTTGCGGCCGGTGCAGGTGGTTACCCGCCAGCAGCTCGACGATTGGTCGGGGGTTTCGTTGGCTGAGATCCTGATGCGGGCTTCCTTGGTGGATGTGCAGCGCCGGGGGCCGACACAGGCGGACTTGTCTTTGTTGGGAACGGGCTTTGAGCAAGTTTTGATCTTGGTCGATGGGGTGCCGGTCAACGATCCGCAGACCGGTCATCACAATATGAATCTGCCCCTGACCGCTGATGACATCGAGCGCATCGAGATTTTGCCGGGGGTTGGTTCCTCGCTTTACGGGCCGGGGGCCTTCGGCGGGGTGGTGCATATCATTACCCGATCTGGGACCCGCCGACAGGCAGCGGTTCGGGCAGCGGGCGGCAGTCATGCTTCGGTCGCCTCTTCCTTGTCACTTTCAACGGGCAGGTTTGGTGATCGGCCCGGCGCGGATTTCTCGGCGGCTACCCGGCACTCGGCGGGCCTGCAAAGATCCGACGGTCACCGGCCGGGTACCGATTCGCAGTCGGTGGTGGTCTCTCAGGGGGCCAGTTTGATCCATCCGGGCGGCGTGACCCGGCTGCGTCTGGGTTACCTGAACCAAAACTTTGGCGCCGATGGCTTTTACGGGCCCTATCCTTCCGCGGAAGAAACCGAGACCTTTTTGGCTCTGATCTCGAGCACCTTGGTGGCTCCGGGGGGAATTGAGATCCTGCCCCGGCTTTCCTTTCGCCAGCATCATGATGAATTTTTGCTCGCGCGCACGGAGCCTAGCGGATACCAGTCCAGCCATACCAGCCGGGACTTGGGTGTGGAACTGAGCCTGCGCAAGCGCCAAAGCGCCATCGGTGGTCTGGTGCTGGGCGCGGAACATAGCCGCCAGCGCGTACGCAGCTCTTCCCTGGGCGATCATGATCGGCAGCGGACGGGCGTCTTCGGCGAAAATCGCCTGTCATTGCTTGCCTGGCTCAGCTGCAACTGGGGCCTGCGCTTTGACTGGGTGGATTGGGAGGGCGGTGATCCCATCGCGGTTTTCTCTCCGGCCGGTTCTCTGCGTTTTGCGGTCGGTCCAAATCTAGCCCTGGTTTTGGCTGGTGGTCGGGGCTTTCGGCTGCCTTCTTTCACCGAGCTATATTACGCCAGTCCGGCGAATCGGGGAGATCCTAGCTTGGGCCAGGAGCGCAGTTGGGCCGGCGATCTTCATCTCGATTGGCGTCCGCTCAATCAACTAAGACTGCAGGCCAGCGCCTTGCTGCGCTGGGACTCGGGGCTAGTGGACTGGACCAAGAATGCCGAAGATGATCCCTGGCAGGCAAGCAACACTGGAAAAATCTTCACGATGGGGGGCCAGTTTCAGCTCCGCTATCAGCCCCGGCCCGATACCATCTTGGAGTTGGTCTATGCCCGCTTGGATATGAACCGCCCGGCGCCGGCAATGCTATCCAAGTATATGTTTCGCCAAGCCATCGATGATCTGGCTTTGCGCGGGCGTTTTCCGGCCGGATTGGGTCTGCGGGCCAGTCTCTCGGCCCGGTTTCGCAGACGCCCGCAAGAGACGGGCGATTGGATGGTCGATCTGCGCCTAAGCCGTCGCACCGGCCGGCTGCTGCTCTATCTCGAATTGGCCAATCTGCTCGATACCCGGGTGGAAGAAATCCCCGGCGCTCCCCTGGCCGGTTTTACCGCCATGGTGGGAGTGGCTCTGGATGTTCAATAATTCAATGCTTGCCGTCGACGGGGAACACGCGTTGGCCCAGGCGTAGGCTGGCACGTTGTAGTTCAGCCTGGGCCTGTTTGTCGAAATCGGCCTGGATTTTCTTCTGGCCCTCGGCATCGAGATCGAGGGTTAGGGAGCTTAGGAATTTGATCGGTTCGGCGCACACCAGCCGGGATGTCCGGGCGTCAAACAGGTGCACCCAACCGACGAAGTAGCCGCTTTCGAAAGCTTTGCCCCCGGCCGATAGCTTAGGCAGCTTGCGCTGCTGGGAGTCGAAGACGGCGACAAAGCCGGTCTGCTTACTCAGGCGCAGGCTTTGGTTTACGATCTTGGGTCGCAGGGCCAGGTCGGGCCAGACCATGGGCAAGAGATCGCTGCTGCGCAGCACGTGCCAGCCGTCGGTACCGGCCAAGGGATAAGCGGCCAGGCTCTGCGGCAGCGCAAGGCCGTCGGCGGCCAGCTGCAAAGTCGGCGCATCGATGCGCAGGACTTCGCTTTGGCCATTGCTGGCTTTTCGGGGACAGCGCCGGGCTTTGCGTTTTTCGGGCGCGGGCAAGTGGGCGGGCAGGGTTTTGACCCGATCGGCAAAAACGCGGATGCCGTCTAGTTGCTCCTTGAGCAAGATGCGCATTTCGGTCAGATGCTCTTGATGGCGGGCGCGATCCTTGGCGATGACAGCCTCTTGCCGCGCTTGATCTTGGGCCAGGCGTGCCTGTTTTTTCTCGGCGGAATCGCAGGCGCTGACCAGGAGCCAGGGCCAACATAAAAGCATAAGCAGCAAAGTCGCCGGTGTTTTCATGGTAATCTCAGTTGCCCTGACAGCGGCCACAGCCATCATTGAGTTGGTAGCACTCTGGATGGTGGTTGGCGCCGCAACGGGGGCAAGTTTGGTTCGATCCCTCAATGACGTCCTCACAAACGGCGCATTTCTCAAGGGCCGCGGGGGGTGCTTCGGGCGGGACGGTGACGTTGCCGGCCGCGCGCAAGTAAGCGGCAAACACTTCCTTGCCCAGGAGGGCAAAGCGCTCCAATTCGTGGGCGGCCTTGAGCCAGGAGAGCTTCTGGATTCTGAAGATGCGTTTGCGGGCGGAAAGCTCGATATGGTCGTTCATGTTCAAGGCGCGCAGCTGGAAAAGAGTATCGCGGGTGGGCTGGTCGAGCATGGCCCGAACCAGTTCCGGGTCCGAGCCCTTGATCATGAATTTGGCGTCGAAGACGGAGTCATTGATCTGGATGTCTTGGGCGCCGAAGTACTTGCCCATGGTGGCCAGGAATCCCTCCGGATAAATGTGGAGACCGAAAGGAGGGCTAGCGGGGAAGCGAAAAATTTGTCGGGTGTAGTAGGTCGGGTGTTTGCCCCCGGTGGAATAGAATTCGATGTGGGCGGAAAAGCCGAAGGCTTCAAACTGGACGGTGGGCAAACGCCAGATGGTGCCGGGGGTGATGGTCCCGCCCAGTTTTTCAGCCACCAGGCGGAAAGTCTCTTCGCGTTGGCGCGAACTTCGTCGCATGGCTTGAATCAAAAGCCGCACCAAAAAGGAAATAAAGGACACGATCAGTATCAGTCCGATGATGCCAGCGCTCATGTGCCAGTCTCCCAGGTTAGGGGTATTTTCCTCTCCGCGACGGTAGAATGTCAAAAGTTTCGTTGCTTGTGATATGGTTCGGCCTTGGACCAGTGGAGGGTGTGATGCGCAGCGTATCTTGGATCGTTGTCTGGTGTTGGCTGGGACTTGCTTCGGTGGCGGCGGCAGACCAACTCCAGCCGGTATCGGCTCGGCAGACCATGCATCGCTTGGCCGCGCAGCTGGAAAAGGGAGATGTCACCAGTGCCCGCCGCCTATGCTTGTCGGCTGCTGACTACGCCGCCATGTCGGCACGCAAGGTGGACCAGGCCGATTATGAAAAAAAGCTAGCTGGCTTTCTCAAGCGCTGGGCCAAGGATTTTGCTGCCGGCTTGCGGGTGGCCAAGGCCGAGACGGCCGATGTGTTACTGATGCCCAAGGGACGCAAGCTGGTGCGCGAGACAACGCTGGTGGTACTCTACGTCACTTTCCGGGTGGGAGACAAAATACTGTCCGGTAAGCCGATGTCTTTTTTCTTTGTCAATCACGGAGGAATGTGGAAACTTTTCCTGCGTCGATAGCTGGGTTTGGAAGGAGGAGGGCATGGGTTTGCTAGATGGCAAGTTAATCGTGCTTGGGGTCAGCGGCGGTATTGCGGCTTACCGAGCTTGTGAGTTGGCCCGCTTGTTGGGCAAGGACGGGGCCCGGGTACAGGTGGTGATGACCGAGGCCGGGGCCGAACTGGTGGGTCCGCTGAGCTTCCAAGCCTTGACCGGCCGGCCGGTCGAAGTCGGCCGCGGCGGGGTTACGGCCGCGGCGGGCATGGCGCACATCGATCTGGGTCGGGATGCCGACTTGATTCTGGTGGCGCCGGCGACGGCCAATACCTTGGCCAAGATTGCCGCCGGCATGGCCGACAATTTGCTTACCAGCACCATTCTGGCCAGCACCTGTCCCATCTTGTTGGCGCCGGCCATGAACACCCGCATGTGGCAGAATCGGCTGACCCAGGCCAATGTATCCCTCTTGGCCCAGGTCGAGCGCATGGTGATGGTGGGTCCCGCCGAAGGCGAGTTGGCCTGCGGCGAGCAGGGCCCGGGTAGAATGGAAGAGCCTACGGTCTTATGGCAGGCGGCCCGCGCTTGCCTGAGCCCAAAAGATCTGGCCGGCCGCCGGGTGGTGGTTACGGCCGGGCCCACCCGCGAGCGACTGGATCCGGTTCGCTTTTTGTCCAATCGTTCCAGTGGCAAAATGGGCTATGCCCTGGCCGCGGCTGCTGCTCGGCGCGGGGCCGATGTGAAACTGATCTCCGGGCCCACGGCCTTGGACTTTCCCTGGGCGGTGCGGACAGAGTTGGTAGAATCGGCGGCCCAGATGGCCCGGGCCGTTGGCCGGGACGCTGCCAAATGTGACTTGCTGTTGATGGCCGCGGCGGTGGCTGATTATACTCCGCGCAAACCGGCGAAACAAAAAATCAAGAAGGGCGATGGCGGCCTGGGTGTCGACTGGAAGCGAACCCAAGACATCCTGGCGGCGCTGGGCCGGAAAAAGAACCCGGCTCTGCGCGTGGGCTTTGCCGCCGAGACGGGCCATCCGGTCGAGGCGGCCGGCAAGAAACTGCGGGCCAAGAAATTGGCCATGGTGGTTGCCAACGATGTTTCTTTGCCCGATGCCGGTTTTGGCGTTGATACCAACCGAGTGCACTTGGTTACCAAAGACGGCAGCGAAGAACTGCCCCTCCTCTCCAAAGATGAAGTTGCCGATCTCATTCTCAGTCGGGTAGCAAAAATGCTGCCGGCGCGTCGCGCTCGACGCTAAGGATTAGGCGGCGTCGACGGTTTTTTCTTGCGTCCCAGTAGCCTTCTTTTCTTGGGCTTGGGGCTGAGAACGTCTTTGGCTTTCTTCTTTCTGCCTAAAAGTTTTCGACTGGCCTGGAGTTTAAGGCGTAACTTAGACCGGCGGCGATGGACCGAAGGCAAGGCGGCCCCAGGTTTGGTCAGTTCAAGCATCGAGGGCAGAGCGAGTTTCGAGCCCATGGCTTCGCGGAAGATGGGGCGGAAGCGTTCGCCGATGAGGTCTGGGTTTTCCAGGCGATTTTGCGAATCCAGGGAACGCAGCCGCTTGCGGATGTCGCCGGCGATCAGGAGATTGCGATGCCCGGTGGGGTCGGCTTGGACGCAGGTGGCTTCTTGGCCGTCGGCAAGCAGGTTCAAGATGCGGCTCACCGCCATGGTGTGCACTTCGCGTACCTCGTCTTCGGTCAACACCTTGGTAGCGCTGCGGGCGTAGACCGCGGCGGCGCGCTCTGACTGGAGAATCTGGGTAAAGCGGAGCATGGAGTTGAACAGCTGCTTGTTGACCCGAAAGGAAAACAGCGGGCCGGTGAGGATTTTACGCAAGTGCCGATCGTGCTTGGCGAAGGCCCGGGTCGATAGCGATTTGGCCACCCGCCAGGTTTCGGTCGACATGCGGGTGTCGAAGCGCATCTCCCAGTAGGCATGAGAAGGTTTGCGCCCCCGGAAATGCTGGACGGTCTTGAAGGGGATGAAATAGTTGTGGGCGACAATGTCGGCAGCCAAATGAGCGAGGTAGCCCCAGGCAAAGGCGCGGGTGGATTCGGCTTCGGCCTTCTCCATGATGACGAAGGCCACCTGCCAATTGTGACAGTGCTGGTGATAAGGAGAAAAATTTTTGCCCACGGTGATGTCGGCGGCCAGATTGCCATAAAGAAAATCATCGGTGTATTTCTTGAGCAGGGCGGCGACGGCGGGTGCCACCAGGACCAAATCTTTCAAAGTAGCCAGGGCGAATTCCAGATGGGTGGCCGGTCCCCACGCGTATGCCGGAGCCGGCAACAGCAAAATGAACCCGATGACCGTCAAGAAAGGCAGTATACCCATCATGCTTGTTCCTGTTCAGTGAAGATGCTATACCAAGCCTGCGTTGCGGGGTCAAACTTGCCAACGAAAATCCGGGAGGCCGGTCGATGCAGGATCCCCAGGAAGAACTGCTGCAGGTAGCACGCGAGATGGAAGCTCGGCTGCGTCTTTTGCAAGATTTTGGCGTTCGTTGGCTCCAACGCAAAGATCTTCCGCCCTCAGCAAGCAAGATAACCGATGCCGCCCAGGTTGAGGCCGACGAGCAGGCCTTGGTTGCCGCCGGCGATGGTTATAAGTTCGGCGAGGCCCGCCGGGCCAAGTGGGAACAAGCGGCCCGGGCCCCCACCGAGCAAGAGGCGGACAAAGAGACCGCGGCTCCCGCGCATCGACAGCAGGCGACTCTGTTTGGTCAGCCGGCCGAGCTTTTGTCCGAAGAACCGGTCGGCTGGCAGCCCAATCCGCTTAGCGCCGAAGAGGCTCAAGCCCAACTGACAGCGCTGCGTGAGGACATTGGCGACTGTAGCCGTTGTCGCTTGAGCCAGGGACGCCCCCAGCTGGTTTTTGGCGAGGGCCATCCTGTTGCCCGTCTGGTCTTTGCCGGGGAAGGACCCGGCCGCGACGAAGACCTCTCTGGCCGGCCTTTTGTCGGCCGGGCCGGTCAACTGCTAGAAAAGATCATCGCGGCCATGGGTTTCCGGCGCGAAGAAGTCTATATTTGCAATGTAGTCAAATGCCGTCCGCCCGACAACCGCACCCCCCAGGACGATGAGATGCGCACCTGTGGTCAATTTCTCACCCGGCAGCTGGAGATTTTGCGCCCCCAGTTTATCGTGGCCCTGGGCGCCACCGCGGCCAAGTATCTGGTGGGCTCCGATCAATCCATGGGCAAGCTACGCGGGCGATTTTTCCCCCATCCTTCCGGGGCCAAGATCATGCCCACCTATCATCCTGCCTATTTGTTGCGCAGCCCGGGGGCCAAGAAGATGGTGTGGGAAGACGTACAAAAAGTCATGGCGCAGATGGCGCCCAAGCCGGAGGAACAAAGATGATTCGCATGCGCAAATGGGGAAAGCGTTGGGGACGTAGAATCAGCCGTCTGTTCTTGTTGCTGGGCCTGATTGGTGCCGGTCTTTCCGTGCTGGCCGCCGGCGATCCGCTTCCGGATGCCGGCATTGCCGAAAAGACACCCACTGATGAGGCACCAGCAGCGGCCGGGGCCGGTCGGGTGGCCGTGGTCCAAATTCACGGTGGGATTTTTAGCGGCACCTCCGAGTTTATCGTTGACGCCATCGACCGGGCAGTCGCGGGCGGCTACACCTGTTTGGTGATTGAGATCGACACGCCGGGCGGCGCGCTGGATGCCACCCAGGACATCGTCAAGGGCATGCTCAATGCCCGCATCCCGATCGTGACTTTTGTTAGTCCCAAGGGCGCCCAGGCTGCCTCGGCCGGTACTTTTATCACCATGGCCGGCCATGTTGCCATCATGGCGCCCGGTACCCGCATTGGCGCCGCCCATCCGGTCTTCTATTCGCCCATCCCCGATATGCCTAGTGGCGGCGAGAAGAACGACGAAGAAAAGGAAAAGAAGAAAAAGCAGAAAGAGCAAAAAGACATCATGTTGGAGAAGGTCACCAACGACACCGTCTCCTTCATTATATCGGTGGCCAAGGACCGTGGCCGCAACGCCGAGTGGGCGGAGAAGGCGGTGCGTGAGTCGGTCTCCATTACCGCCGACGAAGCGGTCGAAATCAATGTGGTTGATTTGGTGGTCGATACCTTGCCCCGCATGCTGAACAAGATCGACGGTCGTGAGGTAAAGATTGACGAAGAGACCACCGTGACCATCCGCTCCGCCGGGGCCGCGGTCGATCATTGGGACATGAGCCTGAAGCAGAAACTTTTCTCTTTCTTGTCTAGTCCCAACATTTTTATGCTCTTGTTGTTGCTCGGCCTGGGCGGCATCGGCATGGAGTTTTATCATCCTGGGGCCATCTTTCCGGGGGCCATCGGGGCCCTGGCCTTGATTCTGGCCGCCATCTCCTCGCAGATTTTGCCGGTTAGCTGGGGCGGATTGGTGCTGGTCTTTATTGGCATAGGTCTTTTAGTCGCGG
>JAUVBB010000016.1 GCA_030591445.1 Deltaproteobacteria bacterium
AATGACGTCGATGGGAAAATTGATTGTGCCGATGACGATTGCGCCGGCACTGCCGCTTGCGCCGGCCCTACCAGGGAATCCAACTGCGCGGATGGCCTGGACAACGATGAAGATGGTTTCATCGACTGCTCCGATACCGATTGCAGCTCTTTTGCTGGTTGCCAACTGCCCGACCGCGAGAGCAATTGCGGCGATGGCGTGGACAACGACAGCGACGGCTTGGTCGATTGTGCCGATACGGACTGTGCTGGTTATGCCGGCTGTGGTACCGGTGGTTCCGAGAGCAATTGCAGTGATCTCGTCGATGACGACGGCGACGGCCTAGCCGATTGCCTGGATCCCGACTGCGAAGCCGAAGCCAGTTGCCAGGGCACGCTTTCTTGTAACAGCATGATGGGATGCTACCGTTGCTGCGCTGACAACGATATGCAGTGCCGGGTTGCCTGCACCAACGAGGCCACCGCCAATGCCCGCGATATCTACATGACCATCAACGAGTGTATCTACACCAATTGCCTCGATGCCTGCGACGGTACTGACCTCGACGCTTGCATGGCCTGCCAAGAAGCCAGCTGCATGACCGAGATCAACGCTTGCGGTTCCACCTTGGCCGACGAGGGCACGGGCGAGGGCTGCTACGGACTGATCCAGTGCATGGGTACTTGCGCGGGTCCGATAACCAATGGCAACGCCGATACCTGTCCCAGCGATCCCGGTTCGGTATGCTTCGACGGTTGTCTGGCCAATGTTGACGTGTCGAGCATCGACAAGCTCAACGCGGTCAACGGGTGCATCAGCGAAAAGTGTCCGGCATGTATGACCATCAGCTGCGATGCCGAATGCGTGGTGCAGACTTCTACCGAATGCACCGAGTGCATGGCTCCTTGCTCCGACTGCCAGCAGTCTGAATGCATGACCGAGCTGTACGGCTGCATATTCGATCGCAGCTAAGATATCTCTCACGCTCGCCCGGCAATCGCCTCAAGTTGGTGACGTTTTTCCGGGCGGGTGTAGATTGACCAAGGTTGCTCCCCACCCGCCGGCCTCCGGCCCGGCCAGTTGAAAAGACGCCACTTCCGGGATTTTCCCTAAGACCGCGTGTACCGTACGCCGCAGGTGGCCTTTGCCCTTGCCGTGCACGATACGCACCGCCAAGATGCCGCGTGCTTGGCACTCGGCCAGGTAATCTGGAACCAATTCCTTGACCTCGCGGGGATGGAAGGTGTGCAAGTCCAGGCAGCCGTCGATGGGGATTTCGATGGGATCGATTTCGTCCATAGACCCCAGGCTACCTGCTGGCCGAAATCGGGGCAAGCTGTCTGCGGAGATTTTTCTTGCCTGGCCGGGGCCGGCTCCCATATGAGAAGAAGCGAAAGGAGACGCCATGGTTGACATACGACCGTTTCGCGGCTTGCGTCCCCAGCCGGGGCAGGCAGCCCAAATTGCCTGTCCACCTTACGATGTTCTGGGCGATGCTGAAGCCCGTGGGCTGGTCAGGGAAAATCCGGACAGTTTTGTGCGCGTCATTCGGCCTGAGGTGGATATGGCGCCCGGGACTGATCCCCATACCGAGCCCATTTATGCCCAGGGAAAGGCCAATCTGGCGCGCATGATGGGGGCCGGTCGGCTGCAGCGAGATCCGACGCCCAGCCTGTACCTTTACCGCTTGACCCATGAGGGCCGGCAGCAACATGGCCTGGTGGCGGGCGTGAGCGTGGCCGACTATCGGGCCGGCCGGATCAAGAAACACGAACTGACTCGGCCGGCCAAGGAAAAAGATCGTACCCGTCATATCGAAGTGCTCGGCGCCCAGGCCGGCCCGGTCTTGCTCACCTACCGGGCCCCGGAAGAAATCAGTGCCTGCTTACAGTCACTGTGTGCCGCGCGCAGAGCTGACTGTGAATTCACCGCGGACGATGCGGTCGAACACGCGCTATGGCATTTGGCCGATGCGGAGGTGGTAAATCGTCTCCAGTCTTTGTTCGCCGGCGTCGAAGCGCTTTACATCGCCGATGGTCACCACCGAGCTGCCGCCGCCGCCGCCGTGAGTGGGTCGCGATCTGGTCCCGGCGGTCATCAGCATTTCCTGGCGGTGGCCTTTGCCGATCATGAGATGCAAATCCTGGGTTATCATCGCCTGGTGAAAGACTTGGCCGGCCTAAGCCGGGAGGCCTTCTTGCATCAAGTTGCCGTAAACTTTGACCTCACTGTCGTCGAGCGGCCCGAGCCTTTGTCTGCCCACCAGTTTGGGATGTTCTTGGACGGGAGCTGGTACCGGCTCAGTGCCAAGGCCGGTAGCTTTTCTGGCGCTGATCCGGTCGGCGGGCTCGATGCCGCTATCTTGCAACAGAACTTGTTGGCCCCTATATTGGCCATTGCCGATCCGCGTACCGATGATCGCATCGACTTCGTGGGTGGCATGGACACGGTGGCCGCGCTGGAGAGAAGATGCCAGCAAGATATGGCCGTGGGCTTCTATCTGGCTCCGGTATCGGTGGCCCAACTACTTTCGGTGGCTGACGCCGGGGCGGTGATGCCGCCCAAGTCGACTTGGTTTGAGCCCAAACTTCGTTCCGGATTGATTGTACGCCTCTGGGAGGACGAGACATGAATCGCATTTACAATTTTAACGCTGGCCCCTCTACCTTGCCGCTGCCGGTGCTCGAACAGGCGCAGGCAGAATTCGTCGATTACCAGGGCCGAGGCATGTCGCTGCTGGAAATGAGCCACCGCAGCCCCGAATACGATCGGGTGCACACTCGCTGTATAGAGTTGCTGCGCGAGATGTTGGCCTTGCCCGCCAACTATCAGGTCTTGCTCTTGGGCGGTGGCGCTACCATGCAATTTGGCATGGTGCCCTTGAATCTGCTGGGCCAAGGCCGCAGTTGTGATTTTACTTTGACTGGTGCCTGGGCCAAGAAAGCCCTGGCTGATGCCCGCAAGTTGGGTAAAGTTCGCATGGTCTACGACGGTAGTGAACATGATTTTATGCGCTTGCCCGATCCGGGCGCACTCGATTTGGACCCGAAAGCCGCCTATCTGCACCTGACCTCCAACGAAACCATCGGTGGCGTGCAATGGCAGAGCTGGCCGGATCCTGGCCCAGTGCCCATGGTTTGCGACATGTCTTCCGATATCCTTAGCCGCCCGCTGCCCATCGAGCGCTTCGGCCTGATCTATGCCGGCGCCCAAAAGAACCTGGGTCCCGCCGGCCTGGCCCTAGTGATTATTCGCGACGATGTACTGGCAGCCTGCGTGGATGATTTGCCCGCCTATTTGCGCTACCCAGTGCATGCCCAAAAAGGCTCCTTGTATAACACCCCGCCGGTCTATGCCATTTATCTCACCCAATTGGTGCTGGAGTGGTTGCATCAGCAGGGCGGGGTAGCCGCGGCCGACCAGTTGGCCCAGCAGCGTTCGGGCCTGTTATACGACGCTATCGATCAGTCGACGGGATTCTATTCTTGCCCGGTCTCCGCCGATTGTCGCTCACGCATGAACATTGTTTTCCGGCTGCCCAGCGAGGAGTTGGAACAGAGTTTCATCTCGGAAGCACAAGCACAGGGCATGGGTGGGCTCAAAGGCCATCGCAGCGTAGGCGGTTGCCGGGCGTCGATCTACAACGCCATGCCGCTTGCCGGCGCCACCGCCCTGGCCGACTTCATGCGCCACTTTGCCGCTAGCCATGGATGAAAAGGGATCTAATTTAAGGAATCAAGCTCGTCGCAGATGGCCATGTCGAAATCACGGCAGATTTGCGGTCTTTGCTCATAAACGCTGCAACGCATGCGTCCCGTCCGATCTCGTTTAAGAAAAACGCACTTGTCGCCGACTTTGTCCTGGTTGGATTTGAGTTGAAACTTGAACTCGCCGGTCCAGTCCACCGCCGGGTCGGTGTATTTTTTGGCGAAGTCGACTCGCGAAAGCGCGCCCCGCAGCTGGTCAATGTCTTCATTGGTCACCAACACGTTGTACTCGCGGCAACAGGTAGCCTCTTTGCATTGATCGCAATTGACCGAATCCATGTCCTCGTCTGGTTCTTCCATGACGTGCTTTTTGACCCGGGCGAAAAGCTGCTTGGCCAAACGCTCCAGATCCTCGTGATCATACACGTCCAGCACCCGGGTGCCCTGCTTGGAGACCGCATAATGGGTGCTTTTTTGGCTCACCGGCAAGTCGAAAGTCACCGTAAGCTTTCCCTCTTGGTCCAATTCCAGGTCGGAAATGGAAAGACCATTTAACTCCGTCAACTTGTTCATGACGCTCCTCTAAGCAGAGATCTCTCAATAGCAAAGACCAGAGCCTATCTATCTGATTCCTCTTCGTCAAGCGCCAAAGGGCCGGGTTAATACATAAAAGTGCTGGCCAGGAAGAAGTAGAAGAAGGTCTGGGTGATTTCGACGCGGGCGTAGTCTTGGGCTTCGAGGGCGAGCTGGCCAGGGTTGTTGACCGCGATAACGTCTTCGCCGGTGCCGCGGGAAAAGGCGAAACCCAGACGGGTCAGCGAGTGCTCGGAGCTGAGGCCAAAGGCGAAGCTGCCGCCAAACATATTTACCCGAGCGGGGGTGGGCCGGGTGACGTTCTCGTTAGGGATTTGGGGAGAGGAGGCGAAGTTGGAAAAAGCGCCCAGACCTATGCTGTAGCGACCCAGGAACTTGTATTCGGCGCCCAGGTTGCCATTGATGGTGAGCTTGCGTTCGACAGTGGTGGGAATCAACAGGGCGCTGCTGGCCTGTTTGTCTTCGAGGTTCACCAGCGTGTAGTCGACTGGCAGGTACAGGCTTAGATCGGCAGACAGGGTTAAGAAATCGCCAATAAAGTAGGCCAGGCCCATGCGGGCCTCGCCATTGATCTTAGATTCGGATTTGACCTGCACCTCGTCGGGGGTGGGCAGGAAACCGACATCGCCATTGCCATCGGAACGCGAGCGGGCAAAGCGCAAACTGCCTTTCGAGTACACGGTCACCGAAGGACTGCGTACCATGGCGCCCAGGTACAGGTTGTTCAGGACCCGAAATTTTATCCCGCCCACCAGCATCAGGCTGTCGTTGGAGAAGTTCATGTCCATCATGGCACTGCGAAAAGAGCGGAACTCACCGTTGACCAGATCGCTGGCAATGAAGTTCGAGGCGGCGTCTTGGACCGAGCGATGAGCCAGGGCTACGCCCGCGCCGATGCTGATTCGATCGGATAGACGCATGGCGGCGCCGGCGGCCAACCACAGGGTTTGGTCTTCGAAGACCCGATGATAGCCGTGGCGATATGGGCCCAAAACCGGGTCCTGCGAAGTGCCCTCTTCGGCGGTGGAGCTCTTGCGGTAATAGGGCACGGCAATGCTGGTGCCGAAGGCATAGGGTCGTCGCCCTCTCATATCCAAACGGCCAAAGGTTTGCACAAAACCCGCCGAGGAGGGCACGGCCACGATTTTGGAGATGGGATCTTCCGGGAACACGAGTTCTTCCTTGCCCACCGAGGAATCTTGAATGCCGTAGAGATTGGCCGAGAGGCTCAGCGAAGTTTTGTGCACATCGACCATGCCGGCTGGGTTGTACCACATGCCCGAAGGATCGGCGCCGATGGCGGTATAGGCACCGCCCAGGCCGACGGCCTGATCGCCGATGATGTAATCTTGATAATGCACGTCGCCGGCTCGGGCCCAAACAGAAAAGCCCAGCCAGAAAACCATAAGTACGACTGTCAGGCGCATGGTCACGCACCTCCTCGGGGCATGAATAATCTTCGCGCTTCCTATCATATTTTTCCGATGGCCGCTATCACCATCCATAGACCCAAGCCGGCAACCACCACCGCGCTGAGTCGCGGTAAGGTAGCCAGTGCGCGTTGGGCACGGGGGCCGGTAGAGAAGCGTTTGAGCAGATCGCGGCTGCGGGTCACCAGGATGCCGAGTACGATCAGGGTGGCGGCTAGCCCCAGGCTGAAGGCCAGGATGAGCAACAAGCCCAAGGCGATTTTGCCCAGATAGATGGCCGACAAGAGCACCACCGTGGCCGACAGGCAAGGCACCATGCCACCCGAGATGCCCAGGGCTAGCAGTTGCCAGGGACGAATTTCGTGCTGGTGTTCATGGGCGTGGTCATGATCATGGCTATGGCTGTGATCATGCTCATGATCTTTGTCGGCGCGCCGGCCGAGAAGCATCCACAGGCCCATAAGCAGAATCATGCCGCCGGCCACCAGGCTTAGCCATGGGGTCAGCCGCTCGGGCACTACATGCTCCGCGGCCCACAGGGCCACCACGCCCAGCATTAACACCGAAAACACGTGAGTGAAAGTAACAATAAGACCCAACCAGACCGCATGGCGCATTTTTCCGCTACGGCCGACCAGGTAGGCGGCCACCAGGGTCTTGCCGTGACCCGGGCTGAGCGCATGGACCGCGCCCAAGAAAACGGCCAAGGCCAGAATGGCCAGCCAGCGCCAAAATCCCAGATCGTCGCGGGTCAGTGCTTGTTTGAGTGCGTCCGCGTCGTCGGTCAGTTGCGCGCCCTGCTCGCTTGGCTTTTCTGGCGAGCGATCTTGGCCCAGCTGTTCTCCCAGTTCGAAGCGAATGCGCACCGGGCTTGGTGCTTTGCCCTGGTTCCAGAACATGCGCGGCACCACGCCTCGGTCCCGCCGGTCGCGGGCAATGGCGTTAATCTCGACTCCGGGGCCACTGCGCACGAAGAGCTCGGTTTGCTCCAGATCGGGAAAGCGAGATCGATCGTGATAGACCAGGTTGTGCTTTCCCGGCGGGCAGGGAATCTCGATCAGAAAGCGAAAACGCATAGGCGCAAATCGATCCACCCGCGCAGAGATCAAGTCAAAGCGCCCCGGGTCCGGTTGGCTGGCCGGCACTTGGCCATCCAATTGCAAGGAGAGATCCCGGACCAGCTTCTGCCTGGTCCAACGGTGAATGAAATCGGATTCGGTCTGGCTCAATTTGCCGTCGCCGTCATCGTCCGCCCGCTCCCGCAACTTGCGCGCCGGCAAATCTCCCACCGTGATGGTGTATTCGAACCGGACGCTGCCCGCCTCAAACGTGATCTCGGTATAACGATTGATGGAAAAAGGCTGATACTGAGCATGCGCTGCCACCCCCGCCGGCAAACACAAAACCAGCAAAACGGTTAGGACGAAAAACGCAATCGGGCGCAAGGCAACATGCATGCCGGCATACCTATCAGCTCGGTGTGGTAGCCGCAACCAAAGGTGCGGCCCGGACCGTCTTGCACTTGCATCTAGCTGACACCTGTGCTACGTATTTTCCAGACGTGTTAC
This sequence comes from Deltaproteobacteria bacterium, assembly GCA_030591445.1. Taxonomy (GTDB): domain Bacteria; phylum Myxococcota; class B64-G9; order B64-G9; family B64-G9; genus JAUVBB01. Next base: position 7,279 of record JAUVBB010000016.1, read on the forward strand.
TCGGGTATTGGGCCCGGTTACGGAGATTGTTTATGACGGACATTATGCGTTTCGGGGTATCCATCGAACGGGAACTGTTGGATAAATTTGATAGCTGGGTGGGCCATCATTCCTGGGCCAATCGTTCGGAGGCGATTCGGGATTTGATTCGGGATCGACTGGTGGAGGAGCGGTGGAGTGGCAGTGAGGATGAGGTTACGGCTACTTTGACCTATGTATATGATCACCACGTGACCGATTTACAGGCGCGGCTGACCCGGCTGCAACATGATCACGAGGGCGCGGTGTTGAGCACCATGCATGTGCATCTGGACCACCATAACTGTATCGAGGTGCTGGTGATGAAGGGCAAGGCTAGAAGCATCCAGAAAATGGCCGACCGGGTGTTGGGTACTCGCGGGGTCAAACACGGCGCGCTGGTTCGGACTCTGTCCGATCCGGCGGCGTAAAGGGAGGCGACGTGCATCTGCCTGATGGTATTCTCTCGGCTCCGGTGTGGATAGGGGCGGGCGCGGTGACGGCCGGGGCGCTTGCGCTTTGCGTGCGCAGGGCTTCTCGGCAGTTAGACGAACAGCGGGCGCCGCTGATGGGCGTGTTGGGGGCCTTTGTTTTTGCTGCCCAAATGATTAATTTCCCGGTTCCCGGCGGCACTTCGGGTCACCTGATGGGAGCGGTGTTGTTGGCCGTCTTGTTGGGTCCGGCGGCGGCTAGTGTGGTGCTCTTCTGTGTGTTTCTGGTCCAGTCGCTGCTGTTTCAGGATGGGGGTATTACCGCGCTGGGCGCCAATTTCATCAATATGGGTCTGGTGGGGAGCTTCGGCGGCTGGGCGGTTTATCGTTTGCTTGCGGGCGGTGGCGGGCAAGCCCGTCGTAGCCTGGCTGCTTTTGTGGCGGCTTGGGCGGCGGTGGAAGTCGGAGCCTTGCTGGCGGCTCTGCAGCTCTGGGCCTCGGGCAGTGCGCCGCTTATGCCCGTGCTCTGGACCATGGGCACGGTGCATGCCTTCATCGGTATCGGCGAAGGGCTGATCACGGTGGCCACCCTGCGCTTTTTGTCGGCGGCGCGTCCCAGTCTGTTGGAGTCCGTGCCATGAAGACTTTCGTGCTGGTTTTGTTGGCAGTCTCCCTGGCGGTGGCCGCTGGTTTGGCTTTGCTGGCTTCCGGGGCGCCGGATGGTCTCGAACATAGCTTGGCGTCTTTAGGGGTAGCGGAAGGCGAAGCCCTCCTGGCTGCTCCCATGGCCGACTATCAGCTGCCCGGTGAATCGCCCGCGCGCTGGCGGCAGATCGGCGCCGGTCTCAGCGGTACCTTGGTGGTCTTTTTTCTGGCCTGGCTAGCCGGTACTCTTCTTCGTCGGCGGAGGCCGCGCTCATTGCCACCCGCGCCGGCCCATTCCCAGAGCGAGCACTAGTACATGCACCATCGAACCGTCGAGCAGTTGGCCGCGGGCGCGGGGCCGATACATCGACTTGATCCCCGGGTCAAGCTGGTGACGGTTTTGGCTTTCGTGGTGGGGGTCTCGACTTTGCCGGTGGTGCCGCTGACGCTTTTCTTATGGCCGGCGGTTCTGGTGCTGAGCGCGCTTTTGGTTGCGGGGCTGCCTTTTCTTTTCGTGCTGTCCCGAAGTTTGCTGGTACTGCCCTTCGTACTGATGGTGGCTATGTTCTTGCCTTTTACCCGCGGGCCCACGCCCCTTTGGGTTCTGCCCGGGCTGGAGCTGACCGTGTATCAGGAAGGGCTGCAGCTTAGCCTGGCCATTTTGATCAAGGGTGCCCTGGCCTTGTTGGCGGTTGAGTGGCTGGTTTTCACCACCCCCTTTCATCGTTTGCTTCTTGCCATGCGCGCTTTTAGGGTGCCGCGCGTGATTGTGGTGACCCTTTCTTTCTTGTTTCGCTACCTGGACTTGTTGGCCGATCAAAGTCAACGGGTGCGCCGGGCCCGGATGGCCCGGGCCCCGGGCGGGACGGTGCGTTGGCGCCTGCGTTCGACCGGAGGCATGATTGGTCGCTTGCTTCTGCGCGCTCTGGATCGCGCCGACCGCGTCCACCAGGCCATGCTGGCCCGGGGCTTCGACGGCGAAATACGGATTTTATCCTGCCTGCAAATGCGCCGGGTCGATGTGGTGTTTCTGGTCGGGGCGGGCGCTGGTTTGGTGGCGGTACCTATTCTGGGTCTGGTGGCGGGAGGCGGTTTATGAAACCCGGAGATCTTGCCGTGGCGGTCGAGGACTTGTCCTTCGATTATCATGGCCACCAGGCCCTGTCCGGGATCTCTTTTAGCCTGGAGGCCGGGGAACGGGTCGCGCTGGTGGGCCCCAACGGCGCCGGCAAATCCACCCTGATGCTGCATTTGAATGGATTGCTGATGGGTAGCGGGGTGGTGCGTATCCACGGACTGCGCATTGAAAAATCTTCGCTTAGCAAAGTACGCCAGCAAGTGGGCATGGTGTTTCCCGATCCCGAAGATCAGTTGTTTATGCCCACCTTGGAAGAAGACGCCGCCTTTGGTCCCTTGAACATGGGCCTGAGCCGTCAACAGGCGACCCAACGGGCCCGGCAGGCATTGGCCACCATGGGTTTGGCCGAGCTGGGCGAGCGATCGTCTCACCATTTGTCCGACGGCGAGCGGCGACGAGCGGCCATTGCCACCGTCTTATCGATGGAGCCCAAGGTCTGGGTACTGGACGAGCCCGGCGCCAACCTGGATCCGAAAGGGCGGCGGGAGCTGATCGCGGTCTTGCGGCAGCTGCCGGGCACCGTGCTTCTGGCTTCCCACGACATGGATATGGTGGTACAAGTGTGTAAGCGTTGTCTGGTCCTGGATGGGGGAAAGTTAGTGGCCCAGGGATTAACCGAGCAAGTACTGGCCGACGCCGAGCTCATGGAGCAGCACGGACTGGAGGTTCCTTTGCGCCTGGCAAACAAGCAACGGAGTGAGACTTGTTGAGAACGCTGCCGATTCTGTTGGGGGTCTGGGTCTGGCTGGCGGGGGCGGCCTTTGCCGCCGAGCCGGTCTCGCTGCGGGACGAAGGACTGCGCCTGCTCGAACAAGGCAAGGAGCGCGAGGCCTTGCTGAAGCTGGGCGAGGCCCGGGCCCAGGGAGCGGGCGATCCTGAGCTACGCGTGGCCTTGGGTGGGCTTTATCTGGCCCGCGGCATGTTTCAGAAGGCCTTAATCGAATACAGTCAGCTCTTGCTGAAAGATCCCAACCATGTCGAGGCCAACTTGGGTCGAGCCGATTCTCTCATCGGCTTGGGCGATGCCAAGAAGGCGGTGGGCCCGGCCAAGTTGGTTACTGAGATCGAGCCCGAGTTGGTCCGTGGCTGGCAAGTACTCGGGCGGGCATATCTCCATGACCAGCAACAAGATTACCAAAATGCGCAAAAGTCCTTCCAGCGGGCCGCCGCCTTGGCTCCTGCTGACAAGCAAGTGGGTTTGCTGCTGGCCCGGGCCTTGAACTTCGACGAGAAGGTAGAAGAAGCCATCGGCGTCATGGAAGCTCTACTCGACAAGCATCCGGGCGATCGGGACGTGCTGGTGAAATTGGCCGAGGCTCTCTATGCCTTGCGCAAGCTAGATCGGGCAGCGAACCTGGCCCAGGAGATCCTCGATAAGAATCCGGAGGATGCCGATGCCTTACATATTTTGCGCCAAATCCGCTCCCGCCAAGCCTATGTTTTTTGGGTGCCGGTGATTGCCTTGATTGCTTTTCCGCTATTCTTCTTCGGCGTACGCTGGTTGAAAAAAGGCCGAATCCCAAAAGTAGAAAGTTAGTTTTCGAGAGGGATCATGAAGCCTCTAGGTCTGATCTTGATGATGGCTGTCTTGATGGGTGGTGCCGATGCGTGGGCCGATGAGGCGCCGTGTCAGACCCACCACTTGGAGCCTACCGAACTCAAGCAACGCTTACGCCGTTGGCGGGGCATGTCGCCTTTCCAACGCTGGCGCTTGATCGAGGTCCGGCCGGGGACCTGTGCCGTCAAGGGCGCGGTGCCGGTGGACCTGGTTTTGCGACCGCCTCCGGGATGGTCGACCCACAAGCTGATCTATCGGGTCAATGCGCGGATGGTGTTGGATCAGCAAAGTGGCCAACCGATGTCGCCCACCGATACCGAGACACTTTTAGCCCAGACTGCCGCCGGCGCTCGCCGCTTGATCCGGGCCGCCGAACAGCAGGAAGACTTCCACCGATTTATCGAGCGCTACGGCCCGGTGCGGGCCGAGATTGGCTGGGATATGGCGCCTCCGCAATTGCGGCTGGTCTTGCGGGCCGAGCGCTGTTCGCGCTGTCCGCCGACCAAGCTGCCCGAGTTGGTGCTGACCGAGCGCGCCAAAGATTTGGTGGTAGCCTACCAATTGCCGCGCATCGATGGCCTGCCGGCCCGGCGCGAGTTGTTACGCTTTGTCGAATCCCTCTCCTCGCAGCAGTCGGCCTGCCGGGCCATCTGGATCGAGGCCCATTGGTTGGCGCAACCGCAAGGCGATGAGTTGACGGAGGGAGTCGGTTCCTGGATGTGTAGCGCCGTTCTGAGCGGCGAAGGCTGTCCACGCATTTATTCCAAAGTCGTGACCGACGAACTGGAAGTGTTGGAGTAAAGGGGAGCGGTTCTTATGGAAGAGGCGCTTTCAAACTACCGGCTCTTGTTGGGCAAGCTGGATGATTTCTTTGCCCATGCCCAAGAAAAATATGCCGCCGTCATGCACTGTGGACCGGGTTGCGACGATTGCTGCCACACGCAGCTGTCGGTGTTTTCCTTCGAGGCGGCCCTGCTGGTTGAGGCGGTGGGCCATTTGTCGCCGGCTGTGCGTCAGGCGATAGTCGCCCGGGCCCGCCAAGCTGAAAAAGATCCGCAATCGCCCTGTCCCCTGCTGGTTGATCAACAATGCCTAGTTTATGCCCAGCGACCGGTCATTTGCCGAACCCACGGCCTGGCCTTGTTGGTGCCCGAGAGCGGAGAGCTCAGCGTCTGTCCGCGTAACTTCCTCGGTAGTAAACACATCGACGGTGACTGCGTGCTCGATTTGACCCCGGTCAATCAGCTTCTGTCCACGCTGGGCCGGATTCTTACCCAGCAGGGCGAGTTGGGTCCCCTGCGCAGCTCGTTGAACCAGGCTCTGATGGAAGCCTGGGCCCCGGATGCCGCGCCATGAGCAAGTGGTTTATTTTGATCTCCTTGCTGTGGACTGCTTGCCCCTCTTCGACTTCGCCACCCAGTTCCGCGCCGCCCCCGGTGGTCCTGGCCCCCGATGCTGGTTCGGTGGTTTACAGTTGGCTCGACGAAAACGGCAGGATTCGCATGTCGGCCCGCATGGAGGATATCCCCTCCTCGCAACGGGCCCGGGTGGTGGTGAGCGATACCGGGCGCCCGCGCGCGGAACGTTTGCGCACAGACCGCATCATGGTGGTCGATGCCCGCCAAGAAAACCAGGATGGTCCGGTAAACTACACCTTGGTCGATCTCGACCGCTTGGGTGCCGTAAAGACCGGGGCCCCGGAAGCCGACGACCCCGCCGCTTTGGGCCGACGTGCCGCCGCCCAACTGGCCGAGTCGGCTCGGAGCTTGCTCGGCATAGCCCCGGCGCTAGCAGAAGATACCCCCGCGGTCATTCTCTATACCGCCGAGTGGTGCGGCTTTTGCAAAAAGGCCGCCGCCCATTTACGCAAGCAAAAAATTGATTTTCAGCAACGTGACATCGACCGCGATCGCGGCGCCGCCGCTGAACTAAAGCGCAAACTCCGCCAAGCCGGTCTGCGCGGTAGTGGCATTCCCGTACTCGACATTGGCGGCAATCTGGTTATCGGTTTTGACCGCAATCGTATTGATCAATTGCTAGCCAAAATCTAAATCTCGTCTTGTCATCCGGGCGCAACCGAACAATAATAGCAACCAGGATGACGACGATACCCACAGCGTGTACCTATGATTGTCCGGATGCCTGCGCTTTGCAGGTGGAGACCGAGAGCGACCGGATTCACATCCGGGGGGCGCCCGATCATCCCATTACCCGTGGTTTTGTCTGCGGACGCATTCGCCGCCATGTCGGTCGGCTCCGCGATCCGGAGCGGGTGACCACGCCGCTGCTACGCCGTGAGGGCAAGTGGCAAGAGACGGATTGGCAAACGGCCCTGGATTTGGCAGCGGAAAAACTTTCGGCGGCGATGCAAGAGGATGGACCGGCCTCGGTGGTTTATCAGATGAGTGGTGGCTCGCTGGGGCTGCGAAAGAAACTGGTGGGGCACTTCTTTAGCTCCCTGGGGCCGGTGACTACGCTACGGGGCGGCGTGTGCGATGAGTGCGGAGTGGCGGCCCAGGAGCAAGATTTTGGCATGGCCGCCGGGCACGATTTTACCGATCTTGGCAACAGCCAGGCAGTTGTGCTTTGGGGCAAGAATCCGGCGGCCACCGGCGTGCATCTGATTCCATTTCTACAAGAGCGGCGGCGGGCCTCGGTACCCATTGTGCTCATCGAGGTGGTGGCGACCGAGACGGCGGCCTTTGTCGACCGCCTGGTGTCGGTAGCGCCGGGTGGAGATGGCTTCTTGGCACTTTCCGTGTTGCGGCTCCTGCTCGATAGCGATCGCCTCGACGCCCGGGCGATTGCCCGCTGTGAGAACTTTGTCCCATTCAGGGATTGGCTGGCTGGTTCCGAAATGCAAGTTGCCAGCCTGGCCCGCCAGGCCGGTGTGGCCATGGCCGACGTGGAGTTTTTGGCCGAACTCTATGCGCAGCCAGGGCCGGTGGCCACCCATCTGGGCTGGGGGCTGCAGCGCCGGGCCTCGGGGGGCAAGAACTTGCGCTGCATTGATGCGCTGGCCGCGCTCAGTGGCCAGGTCGGGATTCGCGGTGGCGGGGTGACCTATACCTCGCGGCGTAGCCGGGGCCTGGACCAAAGTTTCTTGGCCAAGAAAAGCGGCCGCACTATCGACATAGCTAGCTACGGCCGGGATCTTGCCGCCTTGCGTGATCCGCCCGCGCGCTTTGTCTATATTCACGGGGCCAACCCGGTCTCGGCTTTGGCTGATTCCCAGGCCACCGCCGCTGCCTTGCGGGCGGTGGACTTCGTGGTGCTGGCCGATGCCTTTTTGACCGACACCGCCGATTGTGCCGATCTGTTTTTGCCGGTGTCGCTGATGCTCGAAGATCCGACCGATGCCGTGGGTTCCTTTGGCCACCATCATGTGGCCCGGGTGCGTCAGGCGGTCTTGCCGCCGACAGGGGTCCGGGAAGATGTCTGGATAGCGCAGCAGCTTCATCGTCGCCTGGGCCTTACGCCGGATCCTTGGCTGGCCGACCCCGCGGCCGCGCTCGAACGCATGGTGGCACCTTGGTTCGAGGCTTCCGGCGATGATTTTCGGCGCAACCCGACCCAGCCGGAAATCCCCTTTCAGGACGGTTTTGCTACTCCCTCGGGCCAGATGCGACTCAGCACCGAAATGCCGACTGCTGTCGAAGTCGATGCCGCTTATCCGCTTAGCTTCTTGACCGCCAAGCCGCGGTCTTACCAGCATTCGCAAATCCGGCCACAGGAGCAGCGTGGCTTGCCTCTTTGTCTGCTCAGTCCCGAGGCTCCGGGCGCCCAGGGCCTGCAAGACGGCCAGCCGGCGCGGGTGGTGAGCCCCTTGGGCAGCTTGTCCGTGCGCGTGGGTCTGCGGCCCGGCATGCGGCGTGATGTTTGCTTGCTGCCCATGGGCGGCTGGTTGCGCTGCGGGCGCGCGCCCAATGCCCTGGTGGCGGCCAAGCTTACCGACATGGGCTTCGGGACCGCATTCTACGATCAAAGAGTTCGCCTTGAATCCTGACTTAGCAAGCGCCCGGGCCGATCTAAAACAGCGCTTCCGCGCGGACGGCGGTTGTTCGATCCGGCCGGACGACACGGCTTCCCGGCCCGACGCCACCGCCTGGGCTTGTTTGGCTCTGGCCCAGGACAAAATAGCGGACCCGCGGGTGCAAGGCGCCCGCGATTTTCTGGCCGCCGGCCAAGCAGAAGACGGGCGGATCTCGATGCTAGCCGAGGCCGCCGATGTCTTCTGGCCCACGGCCTTGGCTATTTTGGCCTGGTCGGGCTCGGCGGCCCATGGGCCGGCTCGCCAAAGAGCGGTGCAGTTCTTGCTGGCCGTCACCGGTCGTCATTATCCTCGCCGGCAGGCGGCCCCCGCGGCCCATGATACCGAACTGCGCGGCTGGCCTTGGGTGGGCGGGACCCATTCCTGGGTAGAGCCCACCGCCATGGCCATGATGGCTTTGACTCTTTGCGGCCAGGCCGAGCACGAGCGGGTGCACGAGGCGGGCCGGATGTTACTAAATCGCCAACTTCCGGACGGGGGCTGGAACTACGGCAACACCGCCGTCTATGGCACTGTGCTCCACCCCTTGCCCCAATGCACGGGCGTAGCCCTGGCCGCCTTGGCGGGTCGGGTGGCTCGGCCTATAGTGCAAAAGAGCATTGCCTATCTGCAGGGGCAAGCAGCGCGCTTGCGTACTCCGCTTTCGCTTGCTTGGGTTTTGTTGGGTCTGGGCGCCTGGGGGCAAAGACCGGCGGGCGCGAGCGCGTGGCTGGGTGAGAGCCTGGGCCGGCAAGATCGTTACGGCGCTTATGATACCGAAGCGCTAAGTTTGTTGTGCTTGGCCAGTTCGGCCACGGCAGATTGGTTAGTCAATGACCCAGCCCACTGATCAGCACCGGCCGAAGCGCCGTATTTCCCGCCGTCGTTTTTTACAGGGTAGCCTGATTGGCACGGTGGCGGGTGTGAGTGGCGGTCTGGTCTGGCAGTTGCGTTCTGGCAAACAGAAGCCGGCTACCTTTATTGGCCGGGCTTCCGATTATCGTGCAGACTTTGCTCAACTGATTGGCGCAGGCTTGCAAGAACTTGGTTGGGGGCCCGCGCAGATACGGCAAAAGCGAGTGCTGCTCAAGCCCAATCTGGTAGAGCCGCACGCCCAGGCCGAGCAGATCAATACCCATCCCCAGGTAGTGCGCGGGGCCGCCGAGGCTTTTTTGCGCATGGGGGCCCGGCAGGTGCTGGTGGCCGAAGGGCCCGGACACCGGCGTGATACCTTGCTGGTGCTGGAAGAGTCGGGTCTGGCCGAGGCCTTGGCTGAAGATCGGATCCCGTTTAGCGATCTTAATTCCCAGGCGGGTTGGATCTTGCCCAATCGCGGTGCTTGGACCGAGATACCGGCTTTTCACTTTCCGGCGATCTTGAACCAGGTCGACCTGATCGTGTCCTTGGCGAAGATGAAAACCCATCATTGGGCAGGCGTGACTCTGTCGATGAAGAACCTCTTCGGAGTCATGCCGGGCATGATCTACGGTTGGCCCAAGAACGTTTTCCATCAGGTCGGTTTGCAGGCTTCGATTCTGGATATTACCGCCACCCTGCGTCCACATTTTGCCATCGTCGACGGCGTCATCGGCATGGAGGGCGATGGTCCCATCATGGGCCCGGCCAAGGCGGCCGGGGTGGTAGTTATGGGCCGCTCCTTGCCCGCGGTCGATACCGTTTGTGCCCGAATCATGGGCATCGATCCGACCCAAATTCCTTATTTGGACGTGGCCGCACGCCGGCTGGACCCCAGAGTGAAAAACGGTATCTGGCAAAGGGGAGAGTCTATCGCCACCGTGCAGACCGACTTTCAGCTTCTGCCCCATATCCGCGCGCACCAAGGCATTCGACTTTGAGCAAACAGCAGGCAAAAAGCAGCGCGGGCCCTACCCAGGGCTCCGAGCGTATCGTTGCTCTGGATGTGCTGCGTGGTTTTGCCTTGCTCGGCATCTTGATCATGAACATCCAGTCCTTCGCCATGCCTTCGGCGGCCTACACCAACCCCACCGCCTATGGCGATCTACAGGGGAGCAATCTGCTGGTTTGGTTCTGGTCTCATGTGCTGGCCGATCAGAAATTCATGGCGCTCTTCAGCATGCTCTTTGGCGCCGGCGTGGTTTTGATGGCGGATCGGGCCGCGGCTAGTTCCCGCTCGCCGGCCGGCATTCATTACCGGCGCATGGTTTGGCTGGGGGTTTTCGGTTTGGCCCATGCCCATTTTCTGTGGTACGGCGACATTCTATTTTGGTACAGCCTCAGCGGCATGGTCGTTTTTCTTTGGCGAGGCAAATCACCCCTTTGGTTGCTTTCGGCAGCGCTGGTCATGCTGCTCATTCCCAGTTTGCTGATGGTGCTAGGCGGCCTGAGCATGTCGCTATGGCCGGCCGAGCTCAAGGCCGAAGCCGCCCAGATATGGTTGCCCTCGGCAGAAAGTATTGCTCGCGAGCTGCTTGCCTACCGCGACAGCTATTGGGGACAGATGCCTCAGCGGAGCAGCCAGGCCCTGGGCTTGGAGACCTACGTGGTGGTGTCCTTTGCTTTCTGGCGTTGTAGCGGTTTGATGCTGATGGGCATGGCTCTGTTCAAGCTGGGGGTTCTCAGCGGCGCCCGCAGTAAGAAAGAGTATGCCCAGTTACTGGCACTCTCGCTGCTGGTTGGCTTGAGCCTGGTATTGATCGGCGTTCATCTCCATTTCGAGGCTGGCTGGAGCTTGGAATACTCCTTCCTGTTTGGCATGCAGTGGAACTATTGGGGTGCCATCGGGGTGAGTTTGGCCTGGACGGCTTTAGTTATGTTGGCCTGCCAGAGCCTGCCCGCCGGCTGCTTGCGCCCGTTGGCCGCGGTGGGCCAGACCGCGCTGAGCAATTACCTCCTGCAGTCGATTGTTTGCACCTGGATTTTTTACGGCCACGGCCTGGGGCTTTACGGCACGGTCGAGCGCAGTGGCCAGTTGGCCCTGGTTCCAGTAATCTGGGTTTTTCAAATCCTGGCTTCCATGCTCTGGCTGCGCAGTTTTCGCATGGGTCCCTTTGAGTGGTTGTGGCGATCTCTGATCTACCGCCAGCCCCAGCCTTGGCGGCGGCAAAAAGCAAAGTCAGGGACGGACGGGGCATGAAGACCTTTGGCTTTCAGTGGCATTTGAGTGATCGTTGCAACCAGCGTTGTGCCCATTGCTATCAAGAGGATTTTACCGGGGCTAGCGAGCCGACCTTGTCGGTCCTACTGCAGATGGCCGCGCGGGTATTGCCGGCGCTGGCCGATACCCAGGTCTCGGTCAACCTGACCGGGGGTGAGCCTCTGCTGCTTAGCCATTTACCCGACTTGATCAAGAGCTTGGCCGGGTACCAAAATCTAGTTGAAATGAACCTGATCTCCAATGGCACGGTACTGGCCGAGGCGGCGCTTTCGGCCATGGCCCGCGAGCCCAAGTTTGGGCAATTGAAGATATCGATCGAATCGGCAGAGGCCCGGGTTCATGACGCCATTCGCGGTGAGGGCAATCTGGCCGTTTTGCGCAGGAATCTGCCTCGCTTGCGAAAAGCGTCGGGGCGGCCTTTGGTGCTGATGGCCACCTTGGCGCGCTATAATCTTTCTGGCATCGAATCATTGCTTCGCTTTGCCGAAGACCATGGTGCCGCCGGCATTATCTTCGAGCGCTTTGTGCCCATGGGCCGAGGGGACCGGCTGCGCGATCAGGTCCTGGGCGGTGATGAATGGCTCCAGGCTATCGAAAGCATCGTGCGGGCCTCGGGGCTGGACGCAGATCCGGCCGATTTGCCAGCCTATCGCGCCTTCTGGCTGGCGACCGGGATCGAAGCCGAGGAGCCGCGTCGGGGCGCGCTTTGTAATCTGGGTGCCGGCTCCATGGCCCTGATGCCGGACGGGACCGTTTTTCCCTGCCGCCGCCTGCCCATTGCCGTGGGTCAGGTGCTGACCGAACCATTCGCGGCCATCCGCGCGCGCTTGCGGAAATACCAGCCGGGTGGGGACTGTGTCGGTTGCCGGGCGCTGGCAAACGCGCTAAGCGAAGATGGTTGCCAAGATGATTCCGAGTCTCCGCTTGTGCTATTATAAGAGGCATGACAAACCCCACCATTGAGGACAATACCCTGGCGTCCATTGGGGATGAGGACGAGGGTGAATGCGGGGGGAGTGATCTGCAGCTTAAGGCCGGGACCTATGCCGGTCGCTATATGATTCTCGAACAAATTGGCCGGGGTGGCATGGGAGTGGTCTACAAGGCCTATGATCCGGAGCTCGACCGCAAGATTGCCCTGAAATTGTTGCGGGTGACCGGCAAATCCGCTTCCCGGGCCGACCGGGCTCGGGATCGACTGTTGCGCGAGGCCAAGGCCTTGGCCCAATTGTCCCATCCCAACGTGGTTTCGGCTGTTGATGTGGGCACGCTGGGGGATGATGTTTTTGTGGCCATGGAGTTGGTAGAGGGCCAGACCTTGATGCAATGGATAAAGGACGAGAAGCCGAACCAACGGAAAGTGGTTCAGGTCCTGATCCAGGCGGGCCGTGGCTTGCAGGCCGCGCATCAGGCCGGTTTGATTCACCGGGACGTCAAGCCCGACAACATCATCGTGGGCGCGGATGGAAGAGTGCGCGTGCTCGATTTTGGTTTGGCTCGGGCGGCGTCGATTGACGAAATGATTGCCGAGGCCGAACAAAGGCAACGCGAGACGGCGGCCTTGGCCACGCCGAACCCGGATCCGACTGGGGTCACGCTCTCCGGTGACAGTCAGTCCGGAACCGCCAGTTTGCGAACGCGTATGACCTTGGCTGGGGCGGTGTTGGGTACGCCTGGTTACATGGCTCCCGAGCAATATCTGGGCCAGGATCTTGATGAACAAGCCGATCAATATTCTTTTTGTGTCTCCCTGTACGAAGCCCTCTATACTTACCGGCCCTTTGAGGCCACCAGCTACCGTGAGCTAAAAAGCAAAGTCACCACCGAGCCGGTTGGTCCGCCGCCGCCCAACAGCAAAGTACCGGCCTACTTGCGGCGTATTTTGCTACGCGGCTTGGCTACCAAGAAGGAAGACCGTTACCCTTCTTTGACCGAGCTGCTGTTTGATCTGGGCAAGGACCCATGGCGGGTTTGGCGCCGGGTGATCCTGGCTGCCGTGGTGGCCCTGCTGGTGGTTGCAAGTTTCGTCACCGCGGCTGCCTACCAGGCGAGCAAACAACGTTTGTGTCAGGCGGCGGCCGAGCGTCTGGCCGGGGTCTGGGATGAGCCGACCCAGCAAGCCGTCGAGCGTGCCTTTTTGGCCACCGATCGCTCTTATGCCGGCGACACCTTTGCGCGGGCTGACAAGGTACTTTCTCAGTATGCCCAGGCCTGGGTGACCATGCGGACCGAGGCTTGTGAGGCCACCCACTTGCGCGGAGAACAGTCAGAGCGGCTCCTGGACAAGCGCATGCACTGTCTCGATCGCCGGCTGGGGCAGTTTGGCGCCCTGACCCGATTGTTTGCGGCCCAGGCCGATGGCGCCTTGGTCGACAAAGCGGTAGCGGCGGCATCGGCATTGCCCAAACTGGCTCTTTGCGCGGACAGTGAGGCCTTGATGGCCACCAGCCCACTGCCCAACGATCCCGCGCTGCGCGGACAAATTGAAAAAGTTCGACAAAACCTGGATCGAGCTCAGGCTTTTTTGCGCGCGGGAAAATATCCCGAAGGGAAACAACTGGCGAAACAGATTGCGCAGCAAGCTCTAGCCCTGGATTTCCCTCCGCTTCAAGCCGAGACAGAATATCTGTTGGGTTTTTTGCTGAAAGAAATGGGCGATGCCAAGGCCGGAGAACTTCGTTTGAAGCAGGCCCTGCATTTGGCCGCGGTGGCCAAAGACGATCGGCTGATGGCCAAGACGCTTGCCGAGTTGGTTCAGGTTTTGGGCGATGAGCAGGCCCGTTATGGCGAAGCGATCGAGATAGGTGTTTTGGCCGAAGCGATCGTGATTCGCGCTGGTGAGGACCCGGTGCTGGAGGCTCGCACCCTGGCTCGCACCGGTATTGTGCGGGCCCGCATGGGCGAACTGGCCGCGGCCCGAAAAGACTTTGTCCGCGCCATTGGCTTAGAAGAAAAGGCCCTGGGTCCGGAGCATTTGCATGTAGCTTCGGGCAAAGTGAATCTGGGTGCCATTCTTTTTATGCAAGGCCACTTTGCGCAGGCGCGTAAACAACACCAAGCCGCGCTTGCGATCATGGAGAGTGCGCTGGGTCCCAACCATCCAGATCTGGCCAAGCCCCACATCAATCTGGGCAATGCCCTCAACTCCATGGGTGAATTTGATGCTGCCGGGAAACACTATCGTCGGGCCTTGGAGCTTTGGGAGGCGGCGCTGGGACCGGACCATGTCAAGGTGGCGTTCACCGTCAACAACCTGGGCGATGTTCTGGAAAAGCAGGGCAAGTTGGCGGAAGCCTTGCAACACTATCAACGCGCGGAGAAGATTCTGGAAAAAGTCTATGGCCAACAACATCCAGCCCTAGCCCAGGTGATTGACAACATCGCCAACATCCATGCGCAACAGGGTAAGACGACCGAGGCTCGGGCCTTGTATCGGCGCGCCTTGGCCATCCGGGAAAAAGCACTGGGGCCCGACAATTATGAAGTGGGGGACTCGTACTACAAGCTGGGCAGTACCCTGGCCCGAGAGGGCAAGATCGAACAAGCCCTGGTTTTACTCGGTCGGGCCCTGGGTATTTGGGAGAAGGCTCTGGGTCCGGACCACCCAAAACTCGCCCATGCCCTGATCGATATCGCGGCTTGTCGGCAGGATCAGCAGGCGCCCTTGGTGGCCTTGCCCTTGTTGGAAAGGGCCCTGAAGATCCGCAAAGACAAGCAAGTCGATCAACTCCTGCAAGCCGAGGCGCAATTTGCCTTGGCCCGGGGACTTTGGGCCGCGCATCGAGACCGCGATCGAGCGCGGGAATTAGCCCGTAAAGCGCACGCGATTTTTGCAAAGGCCGGCCAATCTCAGCAGCTTAGGCTCGGTGAGGTCGATGCTTGGCTGGCCAAGCATGGCCAGAAAGCGTCTCGTTAAATTTCTATTTGCCTGGTCTTACGCAGCGGGGATAGTGGGCGGAGTCAATAAGGTCAGAAAAGACGCCGGCCACTTTGTAATGGAAGGCGATGCCCCACATTTTTGGAATTTTTGAATAAGGGTCAATCGTCTCGGTGGCTGACCAGAAATCGAAGTATTCGCAAGATTCTTCCCATAAGGGCGACCAGAAGCAGCCGTCACCTGAGACCGGATCGGCGCCGAAGCAGGTGCAGCTGTCTACTCCGCCCTTGTCCAGGCAGTCGATCTCCTCGCAGGCACCGGCGATCACCATGCATCTGCCTCTGGGATCGAGTTGTTTACAGCCTTCGGCCAGGGTGCGCAGTTGGGAGATGTTGGGCAGGGACCAGGTTCGACCGTGCCGCGCGCATATCTCGTAGGCCAGTTCCCAGCTTACCCGCTCTTTGCTCAGGTTGTGAGTCCAACTCTGGTCGAATTCCGAGTCGTATAGCTCGCCTTCGTTACAGGCCCACCAGCGTTCATCAAGCCGCGCATCGACACAACCATTGGTGGAGCATTTTTCATAGTCTTCGCAGCGATCGAAAAGTTCGGGCTTGTTCCAGATCAAGCTGCCGTCACAAGCGGCGCCCACGCCCGAGCACATGCGTACTTGGGTATTTAGGTACAAGCCGGTGCCACAGCCGGTGCCTTCGAGGCAGTTGAATTCCTCGGCCACCGAGGGGTCACAAACATGATCGTTGCTGTGAAAGATGGGCTGGCAAGTACCGGCGGAGCAGATGTTTTCGCGCACACAGGGCTCGGTCACGCTGCCACAGGAGATGCCACTCAAGGCGGTCCAGGCGTGCGGGTTTTGGCCCGGATCGCAGACTTGGCACTCATAGCCGTCGCGGCGGGTAGTGGCCGCATAGCAGGCACCGTCGATCAGGCACCAGTCGACCAGCAAGTCATGTTGGCAGCTGCCGTCGCTACAGAGATCGGCGGTACAGCTTATGCGGTCGTCGGTGCAGGTCGCGCCGTTGTCCGGGGCGTAGGTGCAGCCCACGACGCTGTCGCAGAGGCCGGTCTGGTAGCACTCGGCGGGCGTGGCGCAGCTTACCGGCCTGCCGCTACAGATGCCGGCGTTGCATTGCTCATCTTGGGTACAACGGTCGCCGTCATCGCAAGTTTGGCCGTTGGCTGCGCCCGCGTTTTCAACACAGACACCCAACTCACAAGTGTCGACGGTGCAGGGATTGCCGTTATAGCATTCCTTATCGTCGGTGCAGTCGATGCAGTCGGCGTCGTCGAGATCGATGTAGCCATCGCAATCGTCGTCGGCAAGGTTTTGGCAACTTGGCTCACCGGGTGCGCCCTCGGCTTGGTTGGTGGGGGTCAGGGTATTTTGGCAGGCGCCGGTGCCCAAGCAGATGTCGGTCGTACAGGGGTCCCAATCATTGCAGTCGGGGTCGATTTGGCAAGGGGCTTCGATACAATCCTGATTGGCATCGCAGATCAGATCATCGGCACATCGATTGTCGTCGGGAAGGTGCTTACAGACGCCGTCCATACAGACATCGCGGGTGCAGGCGATGCTATCTGCCGGACAGGCTTCGTTGTCGACTTGGGCCGGGTTGGAGCACTGGCCGGTAGCCTGGTTGCAGACGCCGGCCAGGTGACACTCGTCCTGGGCTTGGCACTGGACCGGATCCGAGCCCACGCAAATGCCTTGTAAACAGGTATCGAGCCGGGTGCAGGCGTCAGCGTCGTTGCAGGAACCCGTGTTTTTGGGCGGGTTGCTGCACAGGCCGGTTTTCGGGTCACAGCTGCCGACCTCGTGGCAATCGTCCTGGGCCGTGCACTGCACTGGCGCGGTACCTACGCACACGCCCTGCAGGCAGCGGTCGGTGGTGGTACACAAATCACCGTCGTCGCAGCTGCCTTCGCTGAGCGCTGGGTTGCTACAGGCCCGGTTGGTACATTCGTCGGCGGTACAAGGGTTGTGGTCATCGCAGTCTTCAGGACCGTCACACTCGACACAATCCGGATCTGCCTCATCGACCAGTCCGTCGCAGTCGTCGTCTTCCAGGTTTGCGCAGTTGGCGTGACCCGCTGGTCCCTCCATGTCAGGTTTGGGAGTCATGGTGTTGCTGCAGGCGCCATCCGCTTGGCATTCGTCCAGGGTGCAGCTGTCTTGATCATCACAGTCGAGGGCGTTTTGACAGGGGGGCACCACACAGTCAGCGGTGAGGTCGCAGACCCGATCACCGCTACAGAAGTCGTCATTGACCAGATGGGTGCATACCCCGGCGCGACAGAAATCGTCGGTACAGTCGACGCCGTCGCTAGTGCAGATCGCGTTGTCGTCCATGGCCGGATAAGCACATTGGCCGCTTTGCGTGTCACAGGCACCGTCATGGTGACAGTCGTCGGCGGCCGGGCAGACCACGGGGTCGGTGCCTTCACAAAGGCCGCTCTGGCAGGCATCTCTGCGGGTGCATTGATCGCCATCGCTACAAGCGCTGCCTTCGGCCAGGGGCGTGTTGACGCAGACGCCGGCCACGCAGTCATCTTGGGAACACTGGTTTTGATCGTCGCAGTCAGCGGCCTCGGTGCAATCGATGCAGTTCGGATCGGCCGCGTCGCTGAGCCCGTCGCAATCATCGTCGATGCCGTTACTGCAGCTGGCATTGCCGGCGGGGCCTTCGCTGCCTGGGTTCTCCTGGTGCAGGTTCGAACAGTTGCCATCCGCGCCGCAGCTGTCGACAGTGCAGGGGTCAGCATCCAGGCAATCATCGTCTTGGCTACATGGTGGTTCCTGACAGCCGGCTTGCAGATCGCATATCTGACCCTGGGCACAGAACTCGTCGGCCGGCGCGTTGATGCAAATGGCTCCTTGCTCGCTCTCGGTACAGCTGTCAGCCGTACAGTCGATGCCGTCCGCGCAGTCGATGCTGCTGCCGCTTTTGCAAACCCCTTCGCTGCAGATCTCCGCACCATTGCAGAAAACAAAGTCGTCGCATTCCACGTCCAGCGAGCAAGCCTGTAAGGTACAACCTTGCCGGGTATGGCACAATTCGTCGCTGGTGCACTTGGCATGGTTGGGCACATGCCGGCAGCCGGCGCTATCTTCGTGGCAAGAATCATCGGTGCATTCGATGTCGTCCGCGCAATCCGGTGCCTTGCCAGCCTGACAGACTCCGTCCAGGCAGAGTTCTTGGCCGTTGCAGAACTTGCCGTCGCTGCACTGGTCATTGTCATAACAGTCCAATTCCTCCAGGGGTCCGACACAGCCCGTGCTTAGCGTCACTACCGTGAAAACAAACAAGGAGAAAAAAGAACGCCGCATGATTTGCCGCGCCCCGTAGCTGTCTTTGCTTTGGTTCATTATATGATTTCCTTTCATGACATAGAATTGCGCCTTGCTCAGGCCATCTTCTTAATCTTCCCGTGCAAAGTTGTATGTGATCCGGCTCACGGCTGGACAATCAGGCAGAAGGCGATTCACGGGCGAACATCGCCAAGCGCCTCCTGCCACAGTCTGGGGGCGAATACCAGCAATAACTGAAAAGTTACATGTATACTGTTTTTACGAGCATCGTGTTTTTTTCGGGGTTTTCTGGCTGGGATAGAGAATGCGCAAGGCATCGGAACGGGTGATGATGCCGATCAGGTGGCCCTGTTCCAAGACCGGCAAGCGGCCGACGTCGTGTTGCAGCATCTTTTCCAGTGCCCGCACCAGCGGAACGTCGGGGGTGATGGTGACCACCTCTTGCGAAAGGCAGCTCGAAACCGGCAGATGGGCGCGTCCCTGTCGTCGGGCCCGGCGAATGTCGCGCAAGGAGATAATGCCGACGATTTGATCGTTCTTTAGTACCGGCGCGCCGCTGATTTTCTGGCGGCGAAACTCTTTGGCCACCTGTTCCAGTGGGCTTTCGAGGCTCACGGTGTGGACCGGGGTCGAGATCAGGTGTCGCACGAAGCTGGGCTGGGGCGGACAGCGCTTGAGTTGGCTCATGAGTAGCGCCCGAGCCTGTACGGCATCGGTGTTGCGCAACACGGCCGTGCCGGCGCCGGGATGGCCGCCACCGCCGAACTCTTGCAATAGACTGCCGATGTCGACATAGGGCACCCGGGAGCGACCGATGATGGTGACCCGTTTCTTTCTGGCCACCAAGGCAAAGAGCACCTCGAAACCTTGCATGGTCAGTGCCTGGCTGACCACACCCGCCAGCCCGGGCACCGATTTTTCCAGCGCCACCGTGCCAATGCCGATGCGTACCCCGCTGACCATGACTTCACGCGTGTCTTCGAGCAAATCGATTAGTACTGGCCGTTGGGATTTTTTCAAAGGCGGATGAAGAAAGTAGCGTAGGGTTGGCAAGCTAGCACCCCGGCCCAATAGAAAAGTAACCGCTTCGGCGTCGCGCGGCGTGGTGCCGGCGTAGGTCAAAGAGCCCGTATCCGAATAAATCCCCAGCGCCAAGGCCGTTGCCTCCACCGGGTTGATGATGGTGTCGGCCGCCCGCAAACGCTCTACCAGCAGCGTGGCCACCGCACCCACCGGTTCCACTACCACCCGGTCACCCTTGAGATCATCGTCCGCCGCCTGGTGATGATCAAAGACCTGGATTTCCACTCCCGCACCGGCCCGTTCCAACAAGGGCGCATAGGCCCGCAAGCGGCTCCGGCGGCGGACGTCGACCACAAACAGCCGCCGCACTTTTTTTAAATCGATATTCTTGACCGGCGTCAGCTCGAAGTATTCTTTATGCAAAGCCAAAAAGTCTCGCACCACCGGCGCCAAACTACCCTGGGATACCCGAATGGTACCCGGATAAAGCATCGACACCGCCACCTGGCAAGCCAGGGCATCGAAATCGGCATTGGCATGACTGACGACGATATCCATTCCTGCTCCTTGTCAATGGCAAGACGGGTCCAGCTGAGGCTCGAAGCCATAAAAGCGAATAAGTTCTGCAAACAAGTCCGGCGTGAGCGCTTTCATCTCATGGGGACGTTCGAAGAACACTTCTGTTACCACCGCAAAAAACTCGGCCTCGTTTTTGGCTCCGTATTGACGCAGTAGTTGTTTCTCGGGCCACCGGCTGCCCTGCAAACGAAAGAAGTGCTGGCTCATCACCTCGGCCCAAGGACCATAATCAGCCTCGGCCCGCAGCCGAGGCGTACCATCAAAGCCGCCGCCCTCCTTGTCCAAGACATGAGCAAACTCGTGCAGGGCCGTATCCCGACCGTCACAAGGATAGCGCATACCCCACTGCACCGCCGGCCAAGACAAAACCACAGTACCAAACCGATGAGCTTCGCCCAGATGGATATCTCCCTCGGCCTTGGGATTGCGAAAGGCATGAGGATAAACCACGATTTCGGTCAAACGATCATAAAGGGACAGATCGAGATGCAAGATCAGCCGCACCGCCGCCGCCGCAATCACCACCTTCATCCTCTCCGTGATCACCAGCCCCCCGGCGCCAAAGAAGTGTTTCTCAAATATGAAAATCTGCAGCGCCCGCCGAAAGCGCGCCTGCATATCAGTATCCAACGCGGCGTAGAAAGGTAAACTCTCTACCCATTTCAGCCAGGCCTCCGGAAACTCCCGCCGGCCCCAACGCCGCCTCCGCCATGATCTAATCCATCCCATGGGATCGCACTCCCTTATCCTTCCATCTATTGACATGTACATAGTAAGATATTATTATGTACATGTAAAGTGTACAGGAGAACACATGGCAGAAAAATGGTCCATTGCGGAGGCCAGGCGACGTTTCTCGGAGGTGGTCGATTCGACGGTCAAGGAGCCTCAGGCTATTTATCGGCGAGAACGTCTGGTTGCGGCTCTGATCGATGCGGAGACTTTTGCCGAATTTATGCAATGGCGGGAGGCTCGTGCCGAGAGCAGCATTGCTGATTCCTTTGCCGATTTGCGCGCGCTGTGTCGTAAGGAGCGTTATCGCTTTGCCTGGCTTAAACGCAAAGATCGCGTTAATCCTTTTGCTCCCGACGATGCGCTTTGAATTATCTGTGTGACACCAATATCCTGAGTGAATTGGTCCGGGCCCGGCCCAACCGAGGGGTGCTCGAATGGGCGGGGCAGGTAAAGGTGATTTCGCTTAGTGTCGTGACCGTGGAAGAGATTGCCTACGGTCTCAGCGCCAAACCCAATGCCAAGGTCCAGGCCTGGTTTGACGAATTCAATGAACGGCATTGCCAGATTTTGCCCATCACTGAAGTCATTGCTCAGCGTGGTGGCGCCCTGCGCGGTAAGCTCCGGCGCCAAGGCCAGACCCGCAGCCAAGCCGACATGTTGATCGCCGCGACTGCCGATCAGCACCAACTCACCTTGGTTACCCGCAACACCCGCGACTTCGATTCTTGTGGTATTGCTCTGCTCAATCCTTTTTCTTAGGCGCCGTGCTGCTCGAAAGCACATTAGTGTGCAGAACTAATATCAAATATTATATCTGCATACTCAAAAACCAAGTCCCCTAAAGCGCTTGGCCTGCGCTTGGCTCAGGAGCCATTGCTCGTCGTCTTTGCGCAGGGATAGTTCCAGGCGGTAGAGGTCGCCGAGATCGGCGACTTGTTCGAGCCATTCTGGGGGATTGTCGGCCAGGGTGGCGGCGTCGGGCATTTGGGTTTTGAGGCGTAGGACATAGACGGTGGCGCGGGCCAGGCCGGGTTCGGGGCCTAGTTCGATGTCGGCTCGGGGGGTAAGCAGGCGGGAGCGGCCCAGGCGGCGGAAGGCGTAGAGCAGGGCCCGTTTGACTTCTTTGCGGTTGCGGGCGCGGCTGGGGATGAAGAAGTCGTCGGTGGTCAGATCTATCACCTCGCTCAGGCGGTGTTGTTGGCAGGCCTGGACGGCGCGGGCGATCAGGGCGCGGATGGACTCCTCGTCGGAGCTGGGTTCCTCACAACTGCCGCAGGCGGAACTGGTGCCCAGGCCGAGCAGGACCAGGGCTAGCGAGGTGGCTCGGCATTGGTTTTTCATGACGGCTCTCTCCTGACTTTGGGACCCGACCATGATAACCTGCCTGCTTATGAATGGAAAACCAAAGACCCAAGTGAAGGCCGTGATCTTCGATTTGGGTCGGGTGTTGGTGGGGGTGGACCTGAGCCGGCCGCTGTGGGCGCGGATTATGCGTGAGCTTGATGGCCAAAACGGTGACGGCCTTGGAGACCGGTGGCGAGAGGTCTACCAAACCTATGCTACCGGCAAGTTAGCGCCCCGACCGTTCTATGTTCAGCTGCGCCAATTTCTGGGCGAGAGCTTCTCTTATGATGTTTTTGTTGCGCAATGGTGCGATGCCTTTCATGTCATGGCCGGCTCGGAAGAGTTGCTACGACGGGTGTTGGCCAAGGTGCCGGTGGGTTTGCTTTCGGATACCGATCCCCTGCATTGGGCACGCTTGCGCAAGCGTTTTGGCTGGTTGGACTTGATTGCCAAACCTACCTTGTCATTTGAGATCGGCTATCTGAAACCCGACCCTCATTGCTATGCGATGGCCGCGGCCAATCTGGGCCTGGCGCCGGAGGCCTGTTTCTTTGTTGACGACCTGCTAGCCAATGTCGAAGGGGCGCGGGCGGCGGGCATGGACGCCGAGCGTTTTGTTGATCTCGATACCCTCAGGGCACAACTGCGGCAACGAGCTTTGCCTGATTAGATTCCGTGGATGGGGAAGGAGCTGCTTTATTGGCCAAAGACGATACGGAAATCGAGTCAGTCACTGGCTCCAATACTTGCCCGTCTTCGGAGCAATTTGAAAAAGACCGTCTTTTAGAGCGGGGCACCAGCGTTGGTCGCTATGTGGTCATTGATTTTGTAGACGCAGGCGGCATGGGTGCTATCTATCAGGCCTTCGATCCAGAGCTAAACCGTCCGGTGGCCATCAAGATTCTTACGGTCAAAAAAGAAAGAAGCCAGTCTTCGCGGGGGGTGGAAAGAGCCAGAATCCGTATGCTCAGAGAGGCGCAAGCTCTGGCACAACTGACCCACCCCAACGTGGTTACTGTTTATGATGTGGGCGAATATCAGGATTCTATATTTATCGCCATGGAGTTTGTTGAGGGAGACGACCTTGACGACTGGCGAGAGAAGAACCATCCCTCCCGCGAAGAGATACTGGCCAAAGTCATTGATGCCGGCAGAGGTTTATCGGCGGCCCACCAGGCTGGCATTGTTCATCGGGATTTCAAACCGGGGAACATGATTGTGGGCAAAGACGGTCGCGTCCGGGTATTGGATTTTGGCTTGGCCCGGGCCGCAGTGACCGGCGCAGAGGATGCCTCGTTAGATTCGGATGAGGCTCTGGAAAAATATTCGGAAAGTTTCCGATCGGGTTCAGCATCGAGCAAGGATTTGCTGACCAGCTCTTTGACCCAGGCGGGTTCAGTGGTTGGTACCACCAACTACATGGCGCCGGAGCAAATGGATGGAAAGCAGGTTGATGAGCGTTCGGACCTGTTCAGTTTCTGCGTAACTCTTTACGAGTCCTTATACGGTTGTCGACCTTTTACCGGAGTCAATGTACGTCACATATTCAGAAACATAAAAAACGCGACACTGCAGCGGCCACAGGATAAAAAAATCCCTGGGTGGTTGGATGATCTGATCCTACGCGGGCTTTCCTTTGATAGTGCGAATCGCTTTGCCTCCATGGACGAACTACTCGAGGCTCTGCAAAACGATCCGGCGGTACTTCACCAGGAGCTGCGTGACAAACGCAAAAGAAGGGTCACGATCTTTGGCTCAATTTCGTTGTCATTGCTTATCGCCGGTTTTGGCATATGGTATGCGTCAACACAGGCCAGCCGCCTTTGCCAGGGAGCAGAAGATAAGCTGCTTGGCGTATGGGACCCGGAGGTTCGGGCAAAAGTTAAGCAGGCCTTTATGGGCACCAAGAGATATTACGCCGAAAATTCCTATCAGCGGGCAAGCAAGATCCTGGATGACCGGGCTTCAAAATGGATTGCCTTACGCACCGATGCCTGTCTAGCCACCCATGACCGAGGCGAACAATCGGAGAGAATGTTGGATTTGAGGATGAGATGTTTGAACCGGAAGCTATC
Organism: Deltaproteobacteria bacterium; assembly: GCA_030591445.1. GTDB lineage: Bacteria > Myxococcota > B64-G9 > B64-G9 > B64-G9 > JAUVBB01. The sequence goes on from JAUVBB010000016.1 coordinate 31,193, forward strand.
AGAGATGGATGCCCTGGTGACTTTGTTTGCTACCAAAACCGACGCGAAAATAGTGGAGAAGGCGGTGCAAGCAACTTTCGGCCTGAGCTTGCTTGACTCGTGTTCGGATGAAGAATTCCTGTCGGCGGAAATGGCACCACCCGAAGATGCCGGTTTGAGAGGGAAGGTCGAATCACTAAGAAAAAAACTGGATGTAGTCAAGGCCTTGGAAAAGTCCGGCAAATACCAAGGAGGCGCTGCGCTAGCCTGGCGGTCCTTGGAGATTGCCAAAACGCTCGACTACAAACCAGTAGCAGCCGAGGCCCTGTTCTTGCTGGGTCGTCTGCAAGAAAGAACGGGTAAATACGAGGAAGCAGCAAAAACTCTAAAGGAGTGTAGCTACCTGGCCGACGAAGCCAAGCACGACGAAATCAGGGCCAAGGCCAACAATCGACTCATTTTTGTATTGGGCTATAAACTTGCTCGTCTCGATCAAGTAGAGTCGGCGATTAGGCGCTCGAAAGCCGTACTCGGCCGACTGGGAGAGCATGGAAAAATCGAGGCAGATTGGTACAACAACGTTGGCGTGGTGTTTCAAAAAAAGGGCGAGTACGATCGCGCGCTGGCGTACTATGAGAAGGCACTGAAAATACGGGAACGAATCTTGGGCCCCGAGCATCCCGACGTAGCAAATACTCACAACAACATTGGCATTGTGTTTACGATAGAGCAAGAGTACCGCCGGGCGCTTAAGCATCAAGAGCAGGCTATGGAAATCCTGGAAAAATCCTTGGGCCCCGAGCATCCGGATGTAGCAAATACTCACAACAACATGGGAATTACGCTCAAACGTATGGGCGAGGTCGGTCGGGCGATTGGGCATTATGAGCAGGCACTGAATATTTTGGCACAAGCCTTGGGCTCTGAGCATCCGGATGTGGCAGATTCTCACAACAACATTGGGATTTTGTTCCACGAAAAGGGCGAGTACCACCGCTCGCTGGCGCACTTTGGCAAGGCATTGAAGATCTGGGAAAAAGCCTTGGGGCCTGAGCATCGGGATGTGGCCTATACCCATTACCACATGGGACT
>JAUVBB010000523.1 GCA_030591445.1 Deltaproteobacteria bacterium
AAAGATTTTTCTGGTTGTCCGCTCAGTCCTAGCCTGGACGATTCGACCTTCATCCATCAATTGACAGGCAAGAATGCTATAAGAAGATGCTACAGGAAAATCAAAAATATATGTATACGGCTCAGGGTGAAGCCCTGGGTGGGTTATGCCCGCCGACACGTTTGCCTACGGCAACCACGGGTTATGCCCGGCGACACGTTTGCTTACGGCAACCACGGGTTATGCCCGCCGGCACGTTTGCTTACGGCAACCGCACCTATTGTTTTTTAAGCTTGGCGAAGATGGTTAGGTCTACGCCGGGAACGGGGCGCACATTGCCGGTCCAATCTTTGTGTTTGGGCGCGGTGACCTCGATTTCGGAGGCGGAGGTGGATAGCAATCTTACCGATACCGGCGTGGGTTTGCTTAGCGGAAAGCCGTTTACCAAGACTTTGCAGCCTTCTGGTTCTGACTCGATACGCACTTTGATGCGGCCGCTGGGGCCTTTGGTTTTAGCGGGTAAGGTTAGTTTAAACGAGACTTCCTTTTCCGTGTCTAGTTTGAATCGCTCATACGCTGGGGCCCGGCCTTTTTTCTCTAACAGGATGACGTGATCGAGACCGGCGGCTATGGCAGCTAGGGTCACCGGTGTTTTCTTGCCGGTCGAGACGCCATCGAGGTAGACCAAAGCCCGGCTAGGAACGCTGTTTATTTTGATGCTACCGGTACCCTTGCCGTCCACCCCGGCGATAATTGGGTTTCCGGCCATCCGCACCTTGTCGGCGGCAGCCTCGCTCAGCACGGCGTGGAGCTTTAAGGGTTGGGTGGTATCGGTCAAGGTGAATTTCTTTTGCCAAGGAGGCAAGCCCGGCAGCGAGATACGTACAGTATGTTCTTCGCCTGGTTTGACCTGCCCGATTTCAGTGGGGGTTTGGGTGGGCAAGCGACTATCGTCGTAAAAGACATCGGCCCCGGAAGGTACCGAACTCAGTAGCACCCGGCCGGTGGTTGGCGCGACCGACTCGGGTACATAGCCGCGAAACAGGGCAATCAATCCGCCGCCGATCACGGCAAAGACCGCCAGAACCGCGAGAGTAAAACCGATGCCTTTGCGACTTGCCGGTGATTGCAGCATCTCTTGGTAATCAGCTGGGGCAGAAGGCGGTAAAGATTCCACCGGTTCGGGCTCTAGTTTTGGGGCGGCGGCCATCTGCGCGTCCAGGTCCAAAATAGGCTCGGACTTCACTTCACGGATGGGGGGCATAATCTTTTCCGGCACGGGATCTTTTGGCGGCCGCGCCACCGGTGGTTTTGCTTCTTGCTCTGTTTTTGCCAAGGGCTCGGCCAAACGCATTTCGTCGGGCACGCGACGGGGTGGCGCCTTGACCGGAATTTTCCCGGCGTCTTGTATGTTCAGCGCCGGTTTGGTGCTGGCCTCCCACTTACTCTTCTTTTTTACCTCCAGCTTCTCTACCGAAGGATCGCTGTGGTCGAAGACCAGGGCGTCTGGATTGGATGAAACGTCACTGGCTGTCTGGCCAGAATCAAAAAACATATCCAGGAAGGCAACCAAGTCGGGACCCTCGGTCAATACAGCTCTTTCCAGATTCTCGGCTTGTGCCTTCTCCAAGGCTCGACTACGCGCTTCGAGCTTGTCTTCGAAAAGGTCGTTGAGATAGCGGGATATCAGCACCGAATTGGACTTGTGCCCCTTTTTGAGCAGGTAGTCTTCTAGGGCGATCTGCATATCCTGGGCAGTTTGGTAACGATGTTCTCGGTCCAGGGCCAAGGATTTGAGAATGATTTTCTCTAGGTCCTCATCTACATCGGCGCAAATGGAACTGGGCGGGCGAATGTTGCCGGCTACAATTTCCTTGAGAGTATCAATGTCGGTCTTGCGTTTGAACAAACGGGTCCAGGTAACCAGCTCATACATCACCACGCCGGCGGAAAAAACATCCGAACGTCGGTCCACCTCGAATCCCTGGCATTGTTCGGGAGACATGTAGGCATGCTTGCCTTTGACCCGACCCGGGACGGTCGTGGAAATTTGGCTACGGGCCTTGGCAATACCAAAATCGACCAATTTCACCCCGCCCTGGTAGGACACCAGGATATTGTGCGGGCTGACATCGCGGTGCACTACGCCCTCGACCCGTCCGTCCAGGTCGCTTTGGTTATGGGCATAGTGCAAGCCATCGAGCGCACCGGAAAAAATCTTGACGATGTGATCGATGGGGATGCGCTCTTTTTTTCGGGCACACTGCCTGACGATGGACTTGATGTCTTCGCCATGGATGTACTCCATGGCAATGAAAAAACTATCGCTGTCCTCCCCCAAATCGTAGATTTGCACCACATTGGGGTGATTGAAGCGAGCCGCCAGCCTTGCCTCATCAAGGAACATCTGTACGAAGCGTTCCTGCCGGCCCAGGTTGGGAAGAATTCTTTTTATTACCACTACTTTCTCAAAACCTTGTAGTCCGGACTGCCGCGCCAAAAATACTTCGGCCATCCCACCCACTGCCAAGGCTTTGAGAAGTTCGTACTTTCCGATGTGACCCAAGGAACCCATACATTCACCCATATAGAATGATTATCTTTTCGATGATAAGCGCAGGCCGACCGACTGTAAAGCGCTGTCGGATTTATTCTTGTACCCGCTCAGCGATAGTGATGCCCTTGATTTTTTCAATTTTACGCAAGACGTCCGTCAGTTGATTCAGATTAGAGACCGCGACCTTGAAATGGCAGGATGCCAGGCCCCCGTCTTCGGCCCGGGCATTGACTTGGTGGATGTTGACTTTGGACTCAGACAGAACCGAAGTCACATTGGCCAACAATCCGGGCCGATCTTCACAGCGAATACGAATGCCAACCACATGCACATCGGCATCGCCCACGTTCCAATTTACCGCGATGTGTCGGTCGGGATCGGTATCGGCGATACGCCGGCAGCCTTGGGCATGCACCGTCACCCCACGGCCACGGGTAATGACACCGATCAAGTTGTCACCAGGGATAGGATGGCAACACTTGGCGAAGCGCACCATGACGTCGTCGAGACCTTCGACCAATATCCCGCTCTTGGCCTTACGCTTGGGGCTTTCTAGCAGTTTACCAATCTTGGATGGCCGGGTCTGATCGATGGCATCTTGGGCCTTCTTTTTCTGCTCCGGTGAAAGCAGTTGATCGATGACCCGGATCGCGCTGAGCTTTCCATAGCCCAGAGCGATCATCAATTCGTCGGTATTGCGAAACCCCAGAGTCTCCGCGGCCCGGCCAATGTCGCCGGCGCGCCACTTGCGATTCAGATTGATTTTGTGGCGCTTGCATTCTTTTTCCAACAACTCGCGCCCGATTTCTTGCGATCTTTTGCGCTGCTCAGCGCGGATCACCGAACGGATTTTATTGCGTGCCCGGGAGGTCTTGACAAAGGCCAGCCAATCCTTGCTGGGGTTTTGCTTGGGGCTGGTTAGAATCTCTAAGGTGTCACCGTTTTTCAGTTTTTGGCGCAAGGGGGCGATCTTGCCGTTGATGCGCGAACCGACGCAATGATGTCCCACCTCGGTGTGGACCGCATAGGCAAAGTCCAAAGCCGTGGCCCCACGCGGCAAGGCCTTGACTTCGCCCTGCGGCGTAAAGGCAAAGACCTCGTCGCTGAACAAATCTACCTTCACCGTTTCGAGGAACTCGGTCGGATCCTTGACTTCTTGCTGGTGGTTGAGCAGTTCGCGCAGCCAAGTAAATTGCTTCAGGGCCTTATTCTGGGCACTGCTAACGCCTATCCCCTCTTTGTACGCCCAGTGGGCCGCGATTCCTTGCTCGGCAATTTTATGCATCTCTCTGGTACGGATCTGGATCTCCACCCGCTCTCCGTAGGGACCCAGCACCGTGGTATGCAGAGATTGATAGCGGTTGATCTTGGGCATGGCGATGTAGTCTTTGAATCGTCCGGTCAAGGGTTTCCACAGAGCGTGAATCAAGCCCAAAACCCGGTAGCAATCACCAATACTTTCCACGACGATACGAAAGGCGATGATGTCATAGACTTGCTCGAAATCGATGCCTTTCTTCTTCATCTTGTTGTAGATGCTGAAATGGTGTTTGAAGCGGCCGGAAAGGGTGGCGCCAATTGCGTTTTCCTCCACAATGGTTTTCTGGAGGAATTCAACTACTTCGGCGATGTAATGCCGCTGTTGCTCATGCAGTTTTTCCAGCTTGTTCGATATTTCCTGGTATTGCTGTGGATGCAGAAAACGAAAAGATTGATCCTCCAGCTCACGCCGAATCCAATGAATGCCGAGGCGATTG
>JAUVBB010000505.1 GCA_030591445.1 Deltaproteobacteria bacterium
ACTGCATAAATTCAATAGAAGTTCTAAACGCAATGTTAAAAGATCAGATCAATCATGAGACCAAATGGCACGGCACCTATATTGTACGGTGCCCGGAGGGTGCCGACAGAAACTTTTCGGGGATGACTGTCTTTTTTTCTCTTGTTTTCCATTTATCGATAGTCTCGAAACTTTTCGGGATGACTATTGGTGGGAGGAACTCTGACTCGCTTCGCTATTTACAGAAAATCAACCGTCAATAATTTCGGAGCAGCAGGTGCCGCATTGGCAGGCTTTGCCGTATTTGCAGATCTTGGCGGTGGTGCATTCGTTGGGGTTGTCGGGATTGAGGCAGATCTGGTCATCTACGCATTCGCCGGCTAGGCCGTTGAAATCGGTCTTGCAGTCGGCGTCGGTGGTGCAGAAACAGGCCTTGACCTCTTGGACTTGTTGCTGGTCATCGTAAAGGCGCAGGTAGGGTTCGCAGCGGGTGCCGGGATCGCATTCGTCTACTTCTTGGCAACTTTGTAAGAAAGTGTGGTCGCATTGCCAGGTGGCAGGGCACTCGTTGGAGTTCTCGCAGGCAACATGGCAATAGAGGCCGTCGTTGCCCGAGTCTTTCAGACAGATACCGGGCTTGCCGTGGCCGAAGGGGTCCGGGGTGGTGCAGGCTTCTTGCTCGGCGGCGCAGGTTCCACACCAGATATCGGCCGGGGCCTGGTAGCAGTCGCCTTCCGGGACTGGATCAGGGCATGGGTAACTCTGGTCTAAGGGATAACCGCAGCAGACGTCATTGCGGGCGCAGGCAATCGAGACGCCGCGCTCGTGGCAGGGGATCTTTTCGCACACGCCGTTGTCACACACGCTTACCCGGGAGCAGTCTTGAATTTCCGGATCGCACTTGCAGGCTTCTGGCTGGCCCGGATCGGGACAGCAATCGAAATCATCACAGGTCGCGGTAACCCCGGCACACTCGCACTTATAGCCGGACTTGCAATCGCTGACGATGCCCAGTTCGCCGGCCACCCGGCAACCGGTTTCGCATTCGCCGCTGCGCTTGTCGCAATAGCCAAAGCTCAAACCATCGGTCAAGAGACACTCGACATGCAAGGCGCAGCCGGCCGGCCGGCAAAGACCCTGGCCTTCGCTATCGCAGAAACTCACCGGCACCCCGGGCGCGGTACAACAAACCAGATTGTCGCCGAAGGAGGTACAATCGGTATCCGAGCCACAAGCCGCGCCACAATGGCCGGTCAAATGGCAGACCAGGCCCACGGCACAACCGGTGTCCTGGCATTTCTTGACACACTTGCCAGTGGCCTGGTTGCAAACCTTGTTGGCGGCACAATCTTCGTCCTGGGAACAGACAAAGGTTCCTTCGCAGCTAGCGGTATTCGACCGGCATTGGCCGGGATTGGGACCGGTGCCGGAGCCGGCAGTCAGATCACAATCGTAGCCGGGCGGACAACCGGAGGTACCGCAACGTTGGCCGCAAAACGAGCCATCGGAATAAACAATGCACATGTCACCCAAGCCCGGGTCCATGCACTGTTCGTCGCGAAGACAGGGCTCGCATAGTTCGGAGCGATCCTTGCAAATGCCGCCATCGACTTCACAGTATTGGTCCAAGGGGCAATTGTAGGAGTAATTGCAAGCGGTGGTGCCATCGATGCAGTCGCCGCTGGCCAAATCGCAGACCTTGCCCACCGGACATTCGTAATCGTGTTCACAAGGCTTGGGGCCGGAATCGCCATCGTCGCCCTGATCGCCATCGGGCTCCCCACCGTCCGAGCCATCGGCCGCTTGTAAGGCATGGCATTTGCCGTCACTGCCGCAAAATTCTTCCTGCTTGCAATCGCTATCGTCTGTGCAGGACGTAGATCCAGAAGAAGAACAAGCAACACCCAAAAATGCCACCGCCAAAACAACCGCCAGCCAATGTACGTTCTTTGTCATCGAAGCACCTCTTTGCCAAGGGACCCTGTACTTATAGCCACCCTTGCCATTATTTGGCAACAGCTCTTTGCGCCCGCAGCACCTCCAGGCGCCGTTGCACCCCCTTCTTCTCATCGCCGCTCAAACCCATGCGCAGAGCTTTTTGGTAATAGCCAAGCGCCTGTTCATGATTGCGAACCCGGTAGAACAGGTCGCCCAGCCAGGCTATGGGCCCAGCGCTCTTGGGCCTTAGCGCCTGCGCTCTGCGGGCAGCGCGAATGGCCAAATCCCATTGCCGTAGTTTGTGGTAGAGCTTGCTCATCTCGAAAAAACAGGCAAAACAAGCGGCATCGGCGGCCACCGCCACATGATACTCCTGGATGGCCATATTGTGGTTGCCCTGCTGCTGATGCTTTCGGGCGGCAGCGAGATGACGCCGCGCCTGTTGGGGCCGGCTTTTACCGGCGGCGGCGGCAACCTGCTCTGTCTTTTCGAACTGGGTGAGGGCAATCCACTCGGGGGGAAACACGGAGCCATGAGTAAACAAGTAGGCCCGCAATACCGGTCCTTCGGGAAGCACCAGTCCCTCCAACCACAGGCTCACGATCACCTCTTTGCCCTGCCAGTCCACCCTGATGCCTTCGCCCTCCGGCCGGTAGAGCACCACGTGCTTTTCAAATGAGTGGGGCGCCCGGCCCTCCCAGGCCCAGGGGCGTTGCTCTTTCTTGACCCTTACCATGGCCTTTCTTCCCTTGGGATCGACATAAGTCAGGCGACAATTTGAACCCTGGACCTGGGCATCAGGGTCTACCAACAAGCGATAGCGACCCAGGTCCTGGGCCAGGCAAAGCGAAGGCTCGGCCGGCCGATCACAGGCGGAAACAAAAAAGGCAAGACCAAACAATATGTTGAGGACTCTTGACATGGCGCTCCGACCACCTTATCAACAGCTTTCCGGCAGAATCAACCACAAGCTCTGCCGAGATAATGGAAACACAGGAGAGAGACATGAATCTAGCAGGCAAACACCTACTATGTACCCAGGACTGGTCGCTGGCCGAGTTGGAAGCCGTCCTCGAGTTGGCCGAAGATATGAAACGTGAACGCTGGAGCGACAAATATGCCCGGGTTCTCAATCGCAAGACCTTCTTTATGTTTTTTTACAACCCCTCCGTACGCACCCGGCAGAGTTTCGAGTGCGCGGCCACCGAGCTAGGCGGCCATGCCCAATTTCTGGAACCCAAATCCATGCGTCTCAAGACCAAAAAAAGTGCCGGTGAAACCATCGAAGACGCCGCCCAGGTCATGAGCCGCTATGCCTGCGGCATCGGCATCCGCATCTTGGAAGATCAGGTCTCCGCCTATGGCGAAGGCCAAGAGCTCTGCGAGCAGTATGCTCGCTATGCCCAGGTGCCGGTCATCTCCATGGCCCATGACAAGTTCCATCCTTGCCAGGGATTGGCCGACATCCAAGGCCTGTGGCAACACCTGGGCCGAGACCAGCTCAAAGGCAAACGCCTGCTTCAAGTCTGGGGCCATGGCTCCTTGGCTCGCTCCTGGTGTTCGGTCCAGGAAAGCATGTTGATCTGCTCCCGTTTCGGTATGGATGTCACCATGGCCCATCCCGAGGGCTACGATCTGGATCCGGCCGTCATCGAACAAGTGAAGAAAAACTGCGCCGACAATGGCCAGGAATTTACGGTCAGTCATGACCCGGTCTCTTGCTATGACGACGCGGATGTGGTCTACGCGCGCAATTGGATGCACCCTACCGCTTATGGCGCAGATGGTAAGTTGAACAAGGCCGCCGAAATCGAGCGGGCACTCCAGTATCCAGAGTGGATTTGCACCGAAGACAAAATGCGCCGCACCCGGGATGCCTTGTTCACCCACCCCATGCCCGTTGATCGCGGCCATGAGGTGGAAGACGCGGTGGCCTCCGGTCTCCGCTCCATCATTTATGACGTAGCTGAAAACAGACTGCACGTGCAAAAAGCCATCATGGCCATGACCATGCGCTTAGAGGAATGAGACCATGTCGACTGACAACAATCGCCTGGCGGTTTTGGCCATCGGCGGCAACTCCCTGATCCAAGATAAGGATCACCCGCGGGTTCGCGACCAATTCGCGGTAGCCCGTGAGACCAGCCACCACATCGTGCGCATGTTGGCCGAGGGCTGGAACGTGGTCATCACCCACGGCAATGGACCCCAAGTGGGTTTCATCCTGCAACGCAGCGAACTAAGCCAACATCTTTTGCATCCGGTACCGCTCGACAGCATCGTCGCTGACACCCAAGGGTCGATCGGCTACATGATCCAGCAGACCCTGGTAAACGAGCTGGCCATAAAAAAACTCCCCCTAACGGTGGCCAGCGTAGTGACCCAGGTAAGGGTCGAAGCCGACGACCCGGCTTTCGCCTCCGCGGCCAAACCCATCGGCTCGTTCATGGACGAAAAGACCGCCAAGGCGCATGTCCGCGATAGCGGATGGCAGGTCAAGGAAGACTCCGGGCGCGGCTGGCGCCGGGTGGTGGCCTCCCCCATGCCCCAGGAAATCATCGAAATCGATGCCATCCGGCAACTGGTGCATAACAACTTCGTGGTCATCGCCGTCGGCGGTGGCGGCATTCCGGTGGTGCGCGATGCCCAGGGGCAATTAAAAGGCATCCCCGCGGTCATCGACAAGGATCATGCCAGCGCCTTGC
>JAUVBB010000402.1 GCA_030591445.1 Deltaproteobacteria bacterium
ATGACAGGGCCATGGGCAGGCCGCCACTTAGAAAGGGACCGCTTAAAGGCGTTAAGGTGGATATGGATGTGCTTCAGGAGGAATTTTTCAAGACTGGTTGATGAAGATAACGGTCGCCATTTGTTTGGCCACTTGTCCGGTGAGCTTGCGCATGGCCTGCGACATCAGCCGCGCCTGTAAGCCCATGTGACTGTCGCCCATGTCTCCCTCGATCTCGGCCTTGGGCACCAGGGCCGCCACCGAGTCGACCACCAGCAATTCCACGCCCCCGCAGCGAACCAGCATTTCCACAATCTCCAAGGCCTGTTCGCCATAATCCGGCTGGGATACCAGCAAGTCGTCGGTTTGAACGCCCAGCTTACCTGCGTATTGGACATCCAAAGCATGCTCGGCATCGACAAAGGCCGCCACTCCTCCTTTCTTTTGCACTTCGGCGATGGCATGCAATGCCAAAGTAGTTTTGCCGGACGATTCCGGACCATAGATTTCCACCAGACGGCCTCTGGGGTAACCGCCAATTCCCAAGGCCCGATCCAAGCCCAGCGACCCGCTGGCAATAACCGGAAACGACTCCACGGCAGCTTGATCGCCCAAGCGCATGATGGTTCCCTTGCCAAACTGCTTCTCAATGGTGGCCAAAGCGGCGGCCACAGCCTTTAACTTGTCTACTACCTGCTTACCCATTGCTTTTGTCCTTTCTGTTGGGTCAAGCCACGTTACGATCGAGACTGCGGTACTGAATGGCCTCGGCTAAATGATCGGAATCTATCTCCTCTACACCCTGCAGGTCGGCAATGGTTCTGGCCACCTTGACGATGCGCTCTATGGCCCGGGCACTGAAGCCCAAACGATGGACCGCGATTTCTAACAAGCGTTGCCCTTCGGTGGCCAAACGACAGAACTTGCGCACCTGCGTCGGGTTCATCTGCGCATTGCAGCTCACCTGGCCATCGGTCGGAAAACGCTTCATCTGCCGATCTCGCGCCTGCACCACGCGCAAACGAATGTCCGCTGACGATTCGGCCGGCTCCCGCTGAATCCATTCGCGGTAGGATACCGCCGGCACCTCCACCTGAATGTCGATTCGATCCAGCAGAGGTCCCGAAATCCGGGATCGATACCTTTGGATGCTGACCGGCGAACACAAGCAGGCGTGAGCGGCATCGGTGAGATATCCGCAGGGGCAAGGGTTCATGGCCGCCACCAACATGATCCGGGCGGGAAAGGTAATGGCCGTTAGCGCCCTCGAGATGGTCACGTAGGCATCTTCTAACGGTTGGCGCAAAACTTCGAGCACATGACGACGAAATTCGGGCAATTCATCCAGGAAGAGCACCCCATTGTGGGCCATCGAAACCTCCCCGGGCCTGGGCACGGAGCCCCCACCCACCAGCCCCGCATCCGACACGGTATGATGGGGGGCGCGAAAAGGACGGGTTCCCACCAAACCGGTACCGGGTTTCATCAAACCCATGATCGAGTAGATTTTGCTGGTCTCGACCGCCTCGGAAAACGACAAGGGGGGCAAAATACTGGGCAAACGACGTGCCAACATTGTCTTGCCCGAGCCCGGCGGGCCCAGCAAAAGCAAATTGTGTCCGCCGGCCGCCGCCACTTCCAGGGCCCGCTTGGCATGCTCTTGGCCTTTGACATCAGCAAAATTCACAGCGCCCGCGTTGTCGGGAGCCAGCGCTTGACCACGTTGGCAGCGCACGGGCGCGAGTTCTTCACGTCCGGTAAAATGCTCTACTACTTGCTCCAATCTGGAGACGGCCAAAACCTCCGGGCCGCCCACCGCGCTGGCCTCGATCGCGCATTCTGCCGGGCACAACATCTGTTGGAGACCCAATTCCTTGGCCATGACCGCCATGCACATCACGCCGGGGATCTTGCGCACTTGACCATCCAGACCCAATTCTCCCACCACCAAGGTCGTTCGCAGCTTTTTTTGATCGAGCTTCTCACCGATCGAGACCAAACCCAGGGCAATGGGAAGATCGAAGGCACTACCGGCTTTTCGGATATCGGCCGGGGCCAGGTTCACCGTGATTCGCCGTTGCGGAAAATCGTATCCCGAATTCTTCAGCGCGGACTCCACCCGCACCCGGCTTTCTTTCACCGCTCCTTCCGCCAAACCCACCATGAAAAAATTAGGCAGACCCCGAGCCAGGTCCACCTCAACCGCTACCTGGTAAGCATCCACGCCCAAAACCGCCGCCGAACTGACCCGTGCCAACATGAGACCTCCTTGTCTGGGCGCGATCAGAGCAAAGTCCGTGCCATAAAATCGGCTCTATGTATTTCAGATACTTGGAAAGATAATCAACGACGGTATGGGTCTTAGCTGTCCGAGAATCATTCGGAGCTGACCGATTTCCGGACAGGCCCGAGTAGATAGTTTACCAATACGTTATGTCACTTAGCGATGCCTATGCAGCCAGGCAAGCACGGTATCAAACTCAGCCTGTTTGCTCTCGCCGGCAATGGCGTAAACTTCACGGGCCTTTTCCGCCAAACGAAAAGCGCGTCTGCGATCTTTGCCGCCAGCCAGCAAGGCCCGCGCCAGCGCAAAACGGGTTTCCGCGGTATCGTGGGCATCTCTGGGTTTGGCAATGCGAATGGCCAGGGCTTGTTCCAGGATTTTTACGGCCGGCCCGAAGCGTTTAACTTCCACCAAACAAGTCCCCAGCCCGGTCATCGGATGGGCAACCAGGATATGATCTTTGCCATGCGCTTTCTGCCAAACCACCAGTGCCCGTCGGTAATAAGGCAATGCCTCGCGGCAAAGCCCCTGGCTCTTGAGCAGTTCGCCCATGCCATGGAGGGCATAGCCCAGTTTGGGATGATCAATAGAGTAAACCTTTTCGCCTATAACCAAGGCCCGCTCAAAGGCTTGCCTAGACTCTTGGTACAAACCCAGCTTGTCCAAACATTTGCCCAGATTGATCAAGGTATTCGAAATGTAATAATAGTCTGGTCCGAATGCGCCCTCAAAGACGGCGATGGATTGAAGCATGGTCTCTTTCGCTTCCGCAAAGCGATTCAAGTGGAACAGAACCCGACCAATGGTATGCAGAGACAAGGCCACTCTAGGATGATCAGGGCCCAATGCTTTTTTCAGAATCACCAGGGAACGCTCATGGGTTTGGCGGGCTTCTTCGTAGTGTCCTTGCTCGACCTGCACATTGGCCAATTTGTTCAAGATAGAGGCGGCGTCTAGTTGCCCAACTCCGGGCGCGTCTTTGCCTATCTCCAAAGCCAAAGATAAATGCCGGTGCGCCTCGTCGAACTTTCCTTGCCGGGACAAAATAATGCCCAGTTGTTCCAGCAACCGAGAGCGTAGCACCGGGTCCTGGCCGGCTCGCATTACATCAGCCTTGGCTAGGCGTCCGATCTCCATGCCATGGTCGTAAAGGGCTCTTTGATAACCCACCACACGCGCCAACGCGATAGTGGCTTGGGCCCGCATTCTATCATCGCGCGCCTCGGCAGCCGCCTCAATGGCTCGGTGCAAACTGGCTTCGGCGGCACTTACGTTATGTAGAGAAGAATATAACCGCCCGGACCAGAACTCTAGCTCAGCCCGCAAAGGCGGATAATCTATCCTGGCCGCTTCTTTTCCGGCCGCCAGAACAATGGCCAAACCCTCGCGAACCTTGCCGGCCTGATACAGAGCAATCGCCTCGGCCAGTCCTCCGCGCAAACGCCTAACCTCTTCAAACTGTGTCCCCTGTGGCGGCGGATATTTGGCGGTCAGGGCTTCGGCATCAGCACACTGCAACAAATCCGACAGGCCGTAAACCGCCGCTACCGCCTTGTCCATCACCTCGCCATCTCGCTCCCGCGCCAATAATTCGGTCAGGGCGTCCATTTCCGCCAGACGCCGATCCAGACAACGCATGCGCAAGTCCAGTAACTGTTCCGACTGCTCGCCGCGCACACGCGTTGCCTCACAAGCCTCGGTTCTCATCGTCACCCAGGCATTGGCTCGCCGATCCAGCAAGCGTTCGACTCTCTGGTAAGTATCCAAGGCATAAGGCCGGCCGGTGCCCACAAAGGTGTCTCGCACGTTGGCGCGCCGGCCCAGATCCCATACGCCGGCCAGCCGCTTTTCGGCCCCCCGGCACATCTTCTGCTTGCTTTCTTGCCAGGCCGAAGAAACCCCGACCCCCGCCACCAGCAAGACCACCGCGGCCACCGTCAAGGCAATCCGCCTCTTCATCACCCGGGGGTCCTTCGATAGTTCATGCAGGAGTGCTTCAACCGAAGGGTAGCGGTCCTCTTTGGCCACCGCCATACCCTTCGTAATGATGCGCAGAAGCCGCTTGGGAACCTTGGCATCCGGTGGACTGTCGAGCTTTCCGTTAATCACTTTTCGCTTAAGCTCGCCCATGTTCAAAGCATGAAAGGGCTTTTTTCCGTATAAACCCTCAAACAAATTCACGCTGAAACTGTACTGGTCGGTATGTTCGTCCTGGTCCCAGCCAAAGTACTGCTCGGGCGCCATGTAGCCGGGAGTGCCCATCACCGCCCCATCCAGAGTCATGGAACTGCGCAAGCTCACGGTCCCGCTGATGGTCTCCAGATTCGGGCTCGACTCCAAGTCGCAGAGACGCTCCTCCTCGGCCATCTCCTCCTCTTTGCTTTCATCTTCTTTAGAGTCGCTATCCCCCGTCATCACCGCGCGCGCCAATCCGAAGTCCAGCACCCGAACCCGCCCGTCATTACCGATGATGATATTGTCCGGCTTGATATCCCGGTGAATCAAACCCGCCCGGTGCGCCGCCGCAATCCCCTTGCCCGCCGCCGTCAACACCTCCACTACGTCGCGTACCGAACGCGGTTTGTCCCGTCGCCACTGCTTAAATGTTTTGCCTTCGACCAACTCCATGGCCACAAACACATCCTCATCGATGGTACCCACATCAAAAGCCGACACCACATTCGGATGCGACAACTGCGCCAGCGCCTGGGACTCCCTCAACAAACGCTCGCGCGCCTGCTTCGCCCGGCTGTCACTTTTGCGTCTTACACTAAGAAGTTTCAGAGCAATGCGTCGATCCAACTGCGGATCGTAGGCCTTATACACCACCCCCATCCCGCCCCGGCCCAATTGGTCGAGAATCATATAGCGACCGACATAGGTCCCCGGCTCGAGCGCCCGCACCAGCACATCTTCGCTACCATCACCAAGATCTTCGCTTGAACCGACAGACGCCAAAGAAGTTAGCGAATCAAAGTCCCCATCCGCCACCGTCCGTCTCTTCCCATCCTCGGACACGCCACTGCCTCACGAGCTCCCCCAACATTCCGTAAACCCCACTTGAGGACCAGTCCGCATATAGCGAAACACAAGTATTATTGTAACCTCTTCACCACTCTATAACAACCCAATTTGGTCCTAGATAGTTTTTTTATACAGTGCATATTTGCGGACGGGGACCCGAACCAATTTACCGATGCGAGCGCTTAGATTGCCGTCGCTGATGAGAACGCCGTAAATTCTGTCGTAGCGACCGAGAGCGTGCTCGTAGGCTCTGACCATCAGACCATCCATGAGCCTTTTTCCGCGATGCTGCTGGCTGACTCCGATGGTCTTGACCAGCATGATTTTGAAATCGCGCTCTTCGAGCATGGGCCAATGGCGGTCATAGTTTAGTTGCGAGACCGATACCCGTTCTGGGCCGGCTTGCTGGATAACCAGTGGACCGTAGTTCGGAACCATCAAGACAAAGCCGGCCACATCGCCGTCGGGGCCATAAGCTATGGTGCTGGTGATGGGGCAATACTTGGCAATGTAGCTGGGACCTAAGGCATTTTTGAAACTTTCCCAGCTCAAAGGGGTGTAGCCGAAGTTTCGGCCAAAAATAGAGTCGATCAGTTTGTGCATCTCGGCCAAGCTATCGAGCCATAACTCGTGGGTCAGCGCTTCGAAACGGTATCCCTGGCGCACAAGCTTGTCGCGGGCCCGGCGCTTGATGGGATAAAGCAGGCGGCCTTGGCGAGTGTAGCCCAGTTGGGTGATGTATTTCAGGTGAACCTTGCAGCCCAGGCTTTTTAGCATCTTGGCATAGCTTGGCGGGTTGTAGGGTTCGGCGGGATAAGTAAGCGCATTCTTTTCCGCGGAGACTCTTAGCCGATAATCGCCATAGGTGGAAAAGTGGATGGGGCCGTACAAATCCTTGGCGCCCTGGGCTCGGGCCCAGTTCTCTACATGCTGAAACAGCCGCTGGTTAGCGTCGGCATCACCGTCGGTCTCCCAGGTGCCGAAATAGGCGACCGGGCGGCCTTCGATTATGTGGCCGGGGCTGAAATAGCCGGCGAGTCGGGCCTGGTTCTTGATGCAAAGGCTGATGGCCTGGTTGTCGGCAAACCACGGATTCTCGGCACCAAAATCGCGTAACAAGGCCTCTGGTTCTTCGGGGATCCATTGGGGATCATGCTGGTAAATCTGCTGGGCCAGATCCAGAAAGCCGGCCGGCAAGCCTTCGCCGCCGATTTTCTGTTGAATATCGGTCACGGGTCGTTTCCCGGGACCACGGCATCCAGGCGCACGACCTCGCCTTTGCCACCATCCATGCGCAGCCGTTCTCCTTCTTCGATCACCTGCAACAAGCCGGGGATGCCTAC
>JAUVBB010000114.1 GCA_030591445.1 Deltaproteobacteria bacterium
CACCTCGGCCAGACCCGCATCGTAGAGCAACTTGAGATGGCGCGAAACCCGCGATTGACCCATGGCCAAAATGGACACCAGTTCATTGACCGAGAATCGGCCGGTCAACAAAACCCGTAAGATCCTTAGTCGGCTTTCACTGGCCAGCGCCTTGCACATTTTTTCGATAAAAACCGCCAAGTTCTACTCCATCACAATATCTCAATACTTAGATTATCAAAAAAGGTAGTCCAGATCAATGGTTTTTATCGCCGTGATTCTTGACAGGAACGGAGCATTCGAAAGACAATGAGTTATCTTTTGTCAGCCTCGGGGAAGCGCATGGACAGCGAAGAGTACAAAACCGATACCACGGATCCGCTGGCAGAAAGTATCCGCCCGCACACCGATCCAGACACTTTCCGACCTAGCGTTCTGAAACAGACCCAAGGCCCGGGCGCACCCAAGGGATTTGTCCTGGGCGCCGAAGAATTGATCATGGGCCGGTCTTCCGATGCGGACATTCGCATCGACGCCAGCGAGATCTCACGCAAGCACCTGGTCTTTCGAAAAATTGGCCAGGAATACGCCTGCACCGATCTCAACAGCCGCAATGGCGTGTACCTAAACGGGGTCAAAATCCACTCGGCCATCTTGAAAGATGGAGACTTATTGCAGGTGGGCGGCGCGGTCTTCCTTTACCGCGAAGGCGGCTGATGGAATTCTACGTCAAGTTCTGGGGAACGCGAGGATCAATTCCCACCCCCGGATACCGCACCAAAAAATTCGGCGGCAATACCTCCTGCGTCGAAATACGCATTGGCCAAGAGCTGATCATTTGCGATGCCGGTTCGGGTTTGCGAGAGATGGGACTCGATCTGGTCACGCGCAAGCAGCAACCGCCGCAAGGACATTTTTTCTTTAGCCATGCCCATTGGGATCATATTCAGGGCTTTCCGTTTTTCTTACCGGCTTATCAATCGTCCTATACTTTCTTTGTGTACGGCACCTCCGCCGAAGGCGTTCGGGTCTACGATCTGCTCTCCGGGCAAATGCAATCCAGCTACCACCCGGTTGATTTCTCTGAGCTCAGCGCCAACATCCAAGCGCGGGAGCTTTCCGAGGGAAAAACCCAGATCGATGGCATCGAAGTCGACAGCTACGCCATGAATCACCCCGGGGGAGCCACCACCTACTCCTTTGCCATCGACGGCAGAAAGACCATCTATGCCAGTGACTGCGAAGTGGATGCGGTCTTGGCCAACCGGGAGGAATCCTTGGCGGACCCGCAAGCACCGCGGCGCCTGCCCACAACCATGGTCGACTTTTTCCGGGATGCCGATCTAGCCATTATCGACGGCCAATACACCGATCAAGAATACCTAGACCGCATTGGCTGGGGCCATTCGCGCGCCACCACACTAGTGGATTTAGCCGTGGCCGCTGGCGTCAAGCAATTGGCGGTCACCCATCACGATCCCATGCAAGCCGACGACGACGTCAGCCGAAAAATCGCGGCTTGCCGGTCCCGCGCCGAACGCCTGGGCTCGGACTTGATCGTGTTCGGCGCCCGGGAAGGCATGGAACTGAAAATAGACTAACCGCCACTTATCTATTGACTCTAGTGAAAAACGATGGCACACAGGCGAACGATTTGGGAGCCGGGTCGTTAGCTCAGTTGGTAGAGCAGCGGACTCTTAATCCGCGGGCCAAAGGTTCGAATCCTTTACGACCCATTTCTTAGCACCATTTTGTATCTCGAATTTGATCGCCGAGTTTGCTTAACGCTCGGCCACGATGCGAGATCTCATTTTTTTCGTCCATGGACAACTCGGCCATGGTGTGTGGCCGACCGGTGACCATAAAGACCGGGTCGTATCCAAAGCCAGCACTCCCCCGCGGCTCGGATACTATATGGCCCTCGCAGGTACCCTGGGCATGGATGAGCTGTCCAGCCGGCCCCAGCACCACGATCACGCAAACGAAGCGAGCCGAACGATTCTCCCCCCGCACCGCACTCAGTTTGTCGAGCAAGAGGGCCACATTGGCCCGATCTTGGCTTTGGCCCCGCGCCGATACTCCGGCGAAGCGGGCCGAGTACACACCGGGTGCACCGTCGAGGGCATCGACCTGCAAACCCGAGTCGTCGGCCAGCGTCCAGCCACCAATCCGCTTTTGCAAGGCTTGGGCTTTGCTCATGGCGTTGTCAAAAAAGGTGTCGGCTTCTTCCGGCAATTCCACATCCGCCGGTACCCCGGCCTGATCCATGGTGGCAATCTCAACGCCCAAGAGTTCAAACATGCGCCGGTACTCGGCAAGTTTGCCCTGATTGCGACTAGCGAGTACTACCTTCATTTTTTGCTTACCTCGGCTTTGGGCGCTCCGTGCTTGCGTTGTTGTAAGCGCCAATAGGAAAGAACCCCCTGCTGAATCGCCGCTGCCATGTTTTGCCGATGATGAGAACTACGCAAGGTCTTTTCATCCAAGGCGTGGGTGAGAAAACCCAATTCCAGAAGAACCGAGGCCATGCGGGTTCCGCGCAAGACGATGAAGTCGGCTTGCATCACGCCGCGGTTTTCCAAGGGCAGCGCCGCGGCCAAAGATTTCTGCACCAAATGCGCCAGCCGGCTGGAGTCACGCAAGCGTTCGGCTTCGCGCATATCTTGCAAGATGAAATCCAAGGTATCCTTGACGGCCGGCCCGGACGGCTCGCCGATGGCATTTTCGAACGAAGCCACTCGCTTGGCCTCCTCTCCCGAGGCCTCCAGCGAATGGAAGAACGTTTCTACCCCGCCCAGACTAGCGCGGGAAAAGGCGTTGGCATGAATGCTGATAAACAGATCAGCGCGCACCTGGTTGGCCATGATCACACGTTGCCAAAGTGCGACCTCCTGGTCACGCTCGCGGGTCATGACCACCTCGACCCCTTCGACTTGCTGCAAGAGTTTGCGTACCCTTATGGCCACATCGAGCACCAGATCTTTTTCCACCAGCCCGGTGATGCCGATGGCACCCATTTGCTTGCCGCCGTGGCCCGGATCCAGCATAACCAAGAGCCCGGTCCGCGGCGCGCGCTGGTCGGGCTGCGCCCAATCTTCGCGCCCATGCGCCGGCAGCTGCGCCTGCAACTGCCGCCACTGCCTGGGCTGGAGCAGGCCAGGAACAAAGCTGCCTTGGTAATGGATTTCTCCCGGCAGAAAGGGACCCACGGTCTTTCCACACGAAGCGTCCCGGCACTCGACCACCATTCCGTCAGGACCAACGTACAGCTCGGGCCGGTGGGACGGTAAACCGGCCCCCCGGGCATCTTGTCCCCGGGCAGTTCCCCCGGGCCAGCACCACAGCAGGCAAAAAGAGACCAAGATGAAGATCATCCGATTCACGAGCGTGAGTGTACCCCAAGAAACCAAAAAAACGAAGGTTTTGCTTGCCTATCCGGCCAGGCTATGGTACCCGCACTGTTGCTTTTCTGTCGCTTTTGAACCGAGGTGCTTACTATGAAAAAAGTTCCGCTGCAAAAAGTCAGAGATCAATTTGGGAGCAAGGACAAACTTGTGGACGAGATTTTGGGCATGATCAAACGGCCCACCGATCTCAGCAAAGAAGTGTTCAAGCGCAAGCTCAGCTCCCAGTCCAATCGAAAACTGCTTATCCTGCTGGATCGGGAACAGCTCCTGAAAAAGAGCTATGGCAGTCGGGCCAAGCTGGTCGATGCCATTGCCAAATCAAAATCGGTCAGCAAAAAGGCGGAAGACAAAGACTACCGCAAGCGGCTCGACGGCATGACCACGGGCCAGCTACTGGACATCGCCCGCAGAAAAAGCCTGCAAAGCTAGACATTTCTTGGCTGACCGAAAGTCTCGATCCCGCGCCCTTGGCGGGGTCGGGTTGCTTAATTTTTATTAAGCAGGCGTAGCGTGCGCTCGATTTGTTCGAGCAAGCGGGGAGGCTGGTCGGCTTTACGCATAAACTCCAGGGCGGGGATAGCCCGTGGGTCACCGGCCTTGCCCAGGGCGGTTACCGCCCGCCGGCGTACAAATGGGTCTTCGCTACGCAGCAAACCCATCAAGGCATCGACCGCTTTGCGGCTGCCGTGGATGCCCAGTAAACGAATGGCTTGGTCTCGCTGGGCCTGATCTTCCGAACCGAGTAAGGTAATTTGCTTTTGCAGATCCATGCGACTTTTCATTAAAGACAAAGCCTCGGTGGCCTCCCGCTTGACTTCCATGACGACATCATCCTTGACCAGCATCTCGGCCAATTCGTCCATCACCGTAAAAACCTTCAACTCACCGGCCAGTCGCGCCGCGGTTACCTGAACCCGGTGATTTGAACTCTTGGTCAAAGCCGTTAAAATCACCAACTCGGCCACTGCTTGCCCCATGCCGTTGACCGCCACAATGGCCTCGGCCCGAACTTCTTCGTCTTCATCTCCCAGGGCCGGCACCAGAGCAATGCTAGCCTCTGGCAGATTCGTGGCGGCCAACACGTGAACCAAAGCCAGGCGAACCTGCGGATTGTTATGCTCCAGCGCTTCCACTAATACTGGTAACGATTTTTCTCCAGACAGTCGTTCCAGGGCCCGACGGGTCTCGGTGCGAACGAAAGATTCCTCGTCACTCAACAACTCAAGCATGGGCTTGACCGCGCTCGCCGCCATGGGATGGCCCAAATTACCCAAGGCCCTGGCTGCCGCGCCCCGCACTACATAGTTTCGATCTTGCAAGGCACCCGCCAAGGGCTCAACCGCGCGGCCATCGGACAAGCGCCCCAACAACACCGCCGCTTTCAGGCGAACCTTGAAGCTCGATGGGTCGCTAAGTTTCTCGGTCAGGAAAGCAACCTTGTCCTCGGCGGCCCACAGCGAGCCGGCGAGCAAAAGTAGGACTAAGGTCCAGACAGACCTCGGTACCCATCTCATATAGGTCTTGGTCAGATTTCGCACGGTCTTTTCTTGGTACCACAAACCTTTTCCCCGCTCAACATTTTAATCAAAGCCACCGGACTTGACGAAAACCATCTTTCTGTGTTCAGATTCAAAAAGAAGTACTAATTCCACTTTGTTTATGTTTCAAAAGGGGGGAACATGAACCGGGAAACACAGTCCAGATCTGTCGAGCAGGCGCACTCGACAGAATCTATCTCGGAGCTGGCCCGTGATCTAGGCAATCCCTTGCGCCAACGGCTAGCGTCCCATCCTTCGCCTCCGACCAGCCCCGACAAAGACTTCACGCCGGTGGGCGACAGTTCATCCATGGTAGGAATCAGCAGATTGATCGACCTGGCCGCCGCCGTCGAGGCCTCGGTATTGATTACCGGCGAGACCGGCACCGGCAAGAACCTAGTGGCCAATGCCATCCACGTAAAAAGCCACGAAGAAAAAAGACCCTTTGTGAGCATCAACTGCGCCGCCCTGCCCCAAAGCCTGATCGAGGCCGAGCTATTCGGCTATGAGAAAGGTGCCTTTACCCATGCCACCTACAGTCGAAAGGGCATTTTTGAAATGGCGGTCGGCGGCACCCTGTTCCTGGATGAAATTGGGGAAATGCCCTTCCAAATGCAATCGAAGCTTCTCGGGGTACTGGAAGACAAAATGGTTCGACGCGTCGGCGGAGAAATTACCCGCCCGGTCGATGTGCGCATCATCGCCGCCACCTCCACGGAAATCGAACAGACCCTGGACAAGACCTTTCGCTCCGACTTGTATTATCGGCTCAGCGTCATTCGCATCCATATTCCGCCCTTGCGTGAACACCGGCAGGATATCCCGCAACTGTGCGATCACCTGCTAAAGCAGATGACGACCGATCGCAGCTTACGGCTCGACGCTAATGAACTCGCCAAGGTCTCGGCCTATTCCTGGCCCGGCAATGTCCGCGAGTTGAGAAACGTACTGGAACGCTCGGCCATACTTCAGAAGGGTCCGTTCATTCGTCCTTCCGAGCTCTTGCAAGTGACCCCGACCCAAGGGGCGCTTCCCTTTACCGATCCCGGATCCGAACCCATCCGTCCCCTAAAAGAGGTAGAAAAACAGCATATATTGAGCACCTTGGAGAAGCTGTCCTATAACTACACCCGCTCTTCCCGGGCCCTGGGTATCTCCCTTTCCACTCTGAAGAGAAAAATTCGTTCCTACCGGCAAGACTGATTAAATTGAGCGCGCGAGTTCATTTTGAACCATCTAAAGTGAATCGAATCGGCAAAAGACGCCAAAATCGGATGACTAACAGTCCGGATTGACAGTGCTTGAGATTCTGGCACGACCTTTGCTTTAAATTCCGTTATCGGTAAATCCACCCGGCGCCTCGTTGCCGGCTCGCAGGGCGGCAGTCTCCGAAGCGGGGGGCGGGGGCTGCCGCCCTGAACAGGAGGGAAGCCATGTCGCATCCGCCTCATGCCAATGCGCAGAAGCAAGCATCCGACCAGGCCCTGCACATCATGACCTTGCCTTGGCCGCCCGTCGGATTCACCACCGAAATTCTTCGGCTTTTCTTGTTCAGTCCCCATGTCCAGCGCCGCAGCCAAATCATGCAAATCGACACCGAAGAATTGGCCACCCAGATGTTTCTGGATCTAAGAGAGCCCAAGGGGCAGGTTTTTCTTGCCCAGCAGGGACGAAAAATAGTGGGCCTGATGCAAGTCGTGCCCAGGACCGGCAATCGCACCTGGGAAGGACACATGCTTTCGATCCGCCAACTCCTGATCACCGAAGACGCACCCGAAAACACGGCCGAAGCGCTGATTCAGACCTCCTTGGCCGAATCGGCCGAACCGGCCGAGTTGGTAGCCGTCAGTGTTCCGACCGCCGATGACACCACCATGCACCAACTGGTTCGGGCGGGCTTTCATTCTGTCAGTGCCCGGGCCGTGGCCGTGGCGGCCTGCCCCAAGTCCAGGCCGGTCAAAGTTGCCGGCATCGCCTTTCTCCCGCTGCAAGATTACCATTTGAATTCAGCTTGTGCCACCGCCCGGGATTGTCTCCAATGCGGCCTGTACTCCTGCGACCCCTCCTTCTGGGAGCCAAAAACCGCCAAGATTCATGCCTGTCCCCTGGTAGAACACTTTCAAGAGGGGCCCAGCAAAGTCCTGGTGGCCCAAAACGAATTTGGCGAAGTGCAGGGCTTTGCCGCCTACCGCCGCCACCCGGAAAATGAGGAATACATGCAGAAATCGCTGGCCTCGCTGGAGGTGCTTGCGATTCGCGCCCAGGCATCCGAGCAACTAGAAATTGCCTTGCATCGAAACCTGCTGGCGCATCTGGACCAGCAGGGTGTAGACCTGCTTGAGATCAAGGTTGCTATGTCTGACCAGGAAGCTGTCCGCTTCTGGGGCAGCCATCGTAGTATCGGATACCGGCTGGTATCGACCATTCAAACCATGCACAAGTGGATTCGCACCTCCTGCTGTCTGCATGATTCCTATCAACCTGAACAGCAGGGCTTTAGCTGGCCGGCACCGGAACATGCGCGGCCAGACTTTGTCACCGGCAGGGAAATGCTCACCGAGCTAGAGTTCGAATCCTTGGGCAAGACAGCCGTGTTTTCGGGACAGTATTGAAGTGGAGGGACGCCATGAAAATCTGGAAACAAACCCACAGTCAAAACCAAATTCAGCCTACGGAGAAACCGGGTTGGTGGTCACCAGACCCGACCGGGTCGACCAGGCTGCCAATGGCAGAGTGGCCGGAAAAGGCCGATCTCGATCAAACGCCCAGTACCGCCCGGTTGGTGGTTGCATTTCCCACCGCCGATAAGCGCATTCCCTTGGTGAGGGCGTTTCGAAATTGTGGTTGTGAAGTGTACGAAGTTTGCGACGGCAATGAAATGATCGAATTTCTGGGCGAAATGCTCCTGCAGAATCCGGGCAAGCCCGGGCCCGATCTGATCGTGGCGGACATGGATCTCCCGGGCCGCCAGGGAAGCATGCTACTGTCCGATCTCAGAGCGGCCGGCTGGAACACTCCTTTCATTTTGACCGGGTCGGGCGGTAACAACGACACTTGGACCCAAGCCATGAACTGCGGGCGGGTCGTCATTTTTGAACCAGAGTTCGATGTAGACGATCTGGTGACAGCGGCCTATTTCCTCTTGGATCATGCCCGCGTCGACCGGGCCGTCTACCCGAGTGAAAATCCTGCCGCCTGATCAACTGGCGGCGCCACAAAACAGGAAAGAGCCGCTAGCCACTATGACCACGAGCGAACAAAGCGCTGGATCTCGCCGGAGCACTGCCAATACCAGTGTCCTGGCCGCCAATGTGGATTGGATGCCGGGCGTCTTTTGCTTGTGCGATCTGAAAGGCAGCCTGCTGCGCTGGAACCAAAACCTGGAGAAAACCACTGGCTTGGACGGACGGCAATTGCAGAAACTGTCTCTGCTGGACCTGTTCCTAGAAACCGATCGCAACCGGGCCGGAATTTGGTTAATGAAAGTCACGCACCAACAGAGTGCCTCCTTTGAAGCCCGCTTGATCTGTCAGAATGGCCAAACGACGCCCTTTAGCCTGGCCGGCACCTGCACCGAAATGGACGGTCAGGTCCGGATCGTAACCTTGGGGGTAGACATCACCCAGAGAAAAAAGGAAGAGGACCGGCTCCGCTCGTTGACGATTGTCGACGATCTGACCGGCCTGCTCAATCGGCGCGGGTTCTACGCATCGGCCCAGCGTTACCGCACAATGGTAGAGTCAAGAAATACACCCTTGATATTGCTCTATGCCGATCTGGACAACCTCAAGTCCATCAATGACCGCTGCGGCCATCAGGTGGGCGATCAGACCCTGATCGAGATGGCGGGCTTGATCAAGAGTTGTTTCCGTGGCTCGGACGTCATCGGCCGCATGGGTGGAGATGAGTTCGCCATCTTGTTTTCCGACTCTGATGGGGCCAAAGCCGGCCAGCGAGCCTTGGAACGACTACGCAAACGCATCGAAGTCAGCAACCTCCGCCGGCGGAATTTCCTCCTTTCGCTTAGCACCGGTCTGGTGGTGTTCAGAAGCCGGGAGTTGGTGCAAATCGACGACTGGATTTGCCAAGCAGATCTGCGCATGTACCAGGAAAAAAGAGCCAAGAAAAAGATGCAGTCTTTGGGCCGGCCCACAATGTTTGTCTAAATGTTTGTCTCGAAGTTTCCTGTTGACAGTCCTAGCCAACAGTGTCATCACTCGTGTACCAAGTTGTTTTATTTACAGCTTATCGAACCCTGCGAAAGGGGGCTTGGAATGTCTTGGCGGATGATCGTGTTGACTTTAGTCGCTTCCACTCTGCTGCTGGCGGGATGTAAACAAAAATGTGAACCTGGGCAAGATGCCGAATGCTGGATGGCGGCACTCGAAAACCCAGAGCTAATCGACAAAGCGATTGGTAATCTGAAACAAATCGGGGACAAGAAAGCGGAGCCCGCCCTGTTGGCGGCCTTCGCCCAGAACAACGATTCGCCCAAGCACCGCGAAAAAATCGCCGAAATATTCAAGAAGTGGAAGACCAAAACGGCGACCAAGCCCATGCTGGCGGCGCTTGACTTTACCGTCGGCCCCAACAAAGACGGGAAAAAGGCCAAGCGCACCAATCGGGCCAACCAGAAAATTGCCTCGGCACTCGGGGCCATCGGCGACCCGCAGGCCGTCGCACCGCTACTGCGCCTAATGAAATCTACCAAGGAAGCAAATGTCCGCAGGTCTGCCATTCGCTCCTTGGGCAAACTCAAAGCCAAAGAAGCGGTTGATCCCTTGCTGCAATTATCAGAAGACAAGCAAACCCATAATATCATTCGTATGAATTCGATTTACGCTCTCGGAGAAATCGGCGACGTCAAGGCAGTCGAATCGCTGGTGGTATCCTTGTACCGGGAAAAGGCTTTCTTCTTCTCTCAAGCGGCCCTGGCTCTGGTTAAAATCGGCGAGCCGGCTATCGAGCCCCTGGTCAAGACCATGAACGGCAAGAACATGGCCACCAAGCGTATCACCGAAGAAAACATGGAAGTACTGGCCGGTGCCCTGGAAAGCAACGCCGCCAAGGTCTTGGGTGACATCGGCAGCACGAAAGCCGTCGAGCCCATCCTGGCCTTGGCAAAAAAAATCGACAAATGGGAAGGCGACAACCGCCTTTTGGTGATGAGTCGACTGGTCAATGCCCTGGGTACCATTGGCGACAAGCGCGGCTTACCGGTAGCCCTCAAAATGCTGGGAGAAGAGCTGTGGGATGTCCGCACCATCTGCTCCATGGCCATTAACAACATGAGCGACCGCACGGCCATCCCCGAGTTGATCAAATTTACCAGCAAAGGTTCGCACCCCAGAACCCGGGCCCCTTTGATCGAAGCCATCGGCAATCTGGGCACCGACAAAGTGTTGCCGCAGCTAAAAGAGATGGCCCAGACGCAAAAGGATGTCACGGTTCACAAAGCCATTGCCGACAGCATCAAGCGTATTGAGGCCTATGCGCAATGCAAGCAAGATGTCAATTGCTGGATTGGCAAACTTACCGATTCGCAAGCCACGGTGCGGGAAAAAGCCGCCTTCGAGTTGGGCAGGCTGGGCGACGCCAAAGCAGTCGATCCCTTGATCAAAGTGCTGGCCGACAATAGCGAATCCGTCCGCTTTGCCGTCCTCTGGGCCTTCGACAGGCTCGGCTCGAGCAAACCGGTGGAAGCCATCGAAGAATTGGTTACCAAAGAAAAAGGTTCGCGCCGATTCCAAATCGTGAATTACAACTATCAGCTCCTCGCCGGCCGCCTGGCGCGAAAGGCGACCTAGACCCGCCCCGACTGGCACCCATTTCTACGAATGATTTCCCTCAGAAGACAGGCATGGATGCGGAAGGTCGACCCGACCCCGCCGCAGTGGGAAGCCACCTTCGGACGACAGGCGCCGATGGAAGTGGATCTGGGCTGCGGCCGCGGCGACTATGCTTGGCAGCGGGCCCACCAGGCACCGGCTATCAACATGGTGGCATTGGACACCAAACCCAAATGGATTGAGCAACTGCAAGCTCGTTGCCACGACCAGGGGAGGAAGAATCTGGTCCCCTTGCGCTGTGATATTAGCGAGGATCTGCTCCTGCTGTTCGCCCCCCAGACAATCTCCGGCTTCACGGTCCATCATCCGGATCCTTGGTGGAAGAAACGGCACCGCAAACGCCGCCTGGTCAAACCAGAACTGGTGGCCACCCTGGCCCAATTGCTGGTTCCCTCCGGCTGGGTTTACCTACAAACCGATGTCTCGGATCTGGGCGAAGACATGAAACAGACCTTCGCTGCCAGCCCTCAATTTGCCGCTATCGACGCCGAAAAGCTGCGCTCGGACCACTTGGCCGGTTTGCACTCACACCGCGAACAAAAATGTCAGCAACAGGGCATCCCCATATACCGCTACGCCTTTGTTCTTATCGATAATAAGGATCTCACCCAGTGAAAGAACAGAAGACGGTTCTTTTCCTGGCCGATGCCCATCTGCGCGGGCCGGCCGACCCGAACCAAGAGCTGGTGCAGGTAGTTTTGCGTCGATATTTGGCCCGCGGTGCCGGCCTGGTGGTGATCGGAGACCTGTTTGACTTTCTGGCTGGTGACAACCGAACCGCCACCGAGGTCTACCGTCCGGTCTTGGATCTCATGGCCCAATTCCATCCCTTTTATTACTTCGAGGGCAATCACGACTTCGACCTTTCTCCACGCACCAAGGGTCTGACCCAAGCCATCATCCACCCCGGGCCGGCCACAGTAAAGCTCAACGGTTTCCGCATACGACTCATGCACGGCGATCGAACTTGCCCTAACGATGTCGGCACCCGCTGGTTACGCAAAGTATTGCAGAGCGGCCTCATGCGCTTGGTCCGCGACCGGCTGCTGTCTGATCGCTTCGTGTTTCAGTTTGCCCTTCGCTTCGCCACCGCCAGCCGCAACCTGACTTGGCCTGGGCGAGGTCAGGAACCAGACTCCGCGCGCAACGAAGCGCTGCAACAAGGCAAGATCCATGACACCGATGCAGCAATCTTTGCCCACACCCATCGTTGTTTGTTGGAGGAGCACCCTCATCTTGCCTTGCTCAATCCCGGCCCGGCCAACTTAGGCGGAAGCTTTGCCACCTTGAAAGGAGATGCGCTGTGCCTGCACCGTTTCCCGGACGGCAAGGACCTACCACCCGGCCCGGTGCGGCTCAGGAGCCAAGATACAGAATCACCACCACGGTCCCAACCCAAGCCGCTAGATTGAGCAAAGACAGCAAGTCCGTGACCAGGGCTTCGGTGGGAATACGGTCACGCCTGGCTACCACCAAACGCAGGTAGCGAAGAATGCCCAGAACGGCAAAGGGCGACGACAAGACCAAGTAATATCCACCGAATTTAGCCACTGTGCCCGGGGCCAGGGTATACAAAATGTAGGAAACGATAGTAGCTACGGCAGTCAATGCTTCGGCCACGCGGAGGGTTTTCTGCCGATAACGAGATAGCGAGGCGCGAGTCGAGACCTGCGCCGCGGCTGCGGTTTCCACCTCATGCCGACGCTTGCCAAATGCCAAGAGACAGGCCAGGCTGAATGTGCATATCACCAGCCAGACCGAAATTTCCACCGATATGACCACGGCGCCGGCGACCACCCGCAAGACGAAGCCCGTGGCGATGATCGCCACATCCAAGTAGGCAATTCGCTTCAGCCAAGAAGAATAGGCCGTTTGGAGAATCAAGTATCCTAGACAAACGCAGCCAAACGAAGTTGCCAACAAGAAAGCCAAGAGCAAAGACAGCAAGGCCAACAAAATCGCCACCAGCAGGGCATGGCTGGGCTGGATAAGGCCAGCGGCGATGGGTCGGCGGGCTTTGATGGGATGTAGGCGGTCTTGGGGGGCATCAAGCACGTCGTTGAACAGATATACGCTGGAGCTGAGTAAGCAAAACAAAGAAAAGGCCGCCAGGGCGGGAAGCAAAAGGCCAGAGTCAAACAGGTGGCGAGCAAACAACAAGGGCGCCAATACAAAAAAATTCTTTACCCAATGGGCAGGTCTAATGACAGAAAACCAAGCAGAAACCATGTCCCCGCCTGTACTGGAAATGACGATGACTGTCAAATTCAAAGGTAGATTTTTCGGCTGATGGTTAGGGCATAAGTTGTGATAAACTTATGTTTTTTTCAACATTTGACTTTCGGAAATGATTACCGTATCGTCTTTATTTATAGGGAGTTTTTATGCGAGTGTTCTTCTTTTTACTGCTGGTAGTGGTGTCGGCGCCACCTGCCTGGGCAGGCAATATTTCGGGTCAGATTAATGACCAGAATTGGTGGGCGGACAAGCCCGCCCATGATGCGTGTTATTGGCGCCTGGGACCGGGCATGCATCAACCGACATCCCCGAAACCAACATCCCCGGTACGAGAAAACCAGGCGGTTGTTGTTATCGAGAGGGTGCCACGTCAAGCTCCAGTCCAACAAAACAAGCAGGTAAGCATCCATATTGACGGCTTGGAGTTCTCGCCGTCTTTTCTGGTTACCAGCCCGCACACCACCGTCAATTTCAAGAATTTAGACCAGCGAACCTACTCTTGTTCAGCGGCCGGACCCAACGCTTTCCAGATCAACAAACTAGAACCGGGCTCGTCAAACCAACGTCGTTTGGTCTCAACCGGATTGGTACAAATTCGTTGTTACGGCTACCCTTTCATGGGTACCCAGATCTTGGTTGTCGACAGCCCTTTGTCCTCCACAATAGACGGAACCGGCAAGTTCGCCTTTAAGAAGATTCCAGCTGGCGACTATCAGGTCAAGCTATTCGCCCGCGGAAAGTGGCTTGCCCAAAAATCGATAAAAGTCTCCGCCTTTGGCACTACCCGGGTGACTTTGGCCCAAGCAACCAAGTCGGTCCCGCCGCCAGTGGCCAAGGAAAAACCGACTGCCACTAAGACCAAAAAAGCAATCAAAACACCGAAACGCACCAAGCCGCCAACACCAAAACCGCAAACACCCAAAGCACAAGCCAAGGACAGCACCTCGAAGCCCGCGCTTAAAAAACCGAAGCCACCCGCAGACAAGCCCACGCCGACAAAGAAGTCAGTTCCAAAACCAAAACCGGCAACGGCACCGGCACCGGCCGAATCTAAAACAAAACCGGCAACCAAGGTAACACCGGTAAAAAAACCGCCTATCGAAAGAAAGAAGAAAGCGAAAAAGAAACCTACTTTCGAAGACGTGGAACCTGAAATCGAAATTGAAGAGGATTGACAGCTGTTTCCAATGTGAAGAGAGGACAACCGATGTCGAAAATCAAGGCTATCGTCCTTGTGGTGATACTGGTCGGGGGAGCTGGAGCGGGCGCACTGCTCGGTCTTAACCAGTTCTTCCAACGCCAACTCATCGAACGTACCGAGCAAAAGCTAACGCATGCCGACAAAGATTTTATCAAGAGCTTACGGATCCGGACTTTCGAAACCATTGAAAAAATTTCACCCCAAATCCGTAACCTGCAGTTGTCTGGCCCGCTGGTAAATCTCTATTCTCACCAGAGCGACAGGGCCGGCGAGGTGCAAAACAGTTTATTGAAAATCGCTCACGGCGATCTGGTCAAAGTGCTTACGAAGTTGCAAAAAGAAGCCAATGTACCAGGATTCGTGGTGGTATCGCGCACCGGACAAGTCATTGCCCGGGTGCCCGAGGCAGACAAATTCGGCGATAGCCTCAACGGCTTGCCCGCTACCAAAGAATGCCTGGCCGGCACCTCTCGCGATGCACTCTATGAGTTGGATGGAAAACTAGTACAGATCGCAGCCGTACCCATTTTGGGCAACCAAACCCGTCCTATTGGCTGTTTGATGGCGCTTGAAGAGTTTGGCACTACCACCATCAAGCTGCTTGCCGAACAGATGGGCATGGAAGCCACCTTGTTCCTGCGGGCAGCGGTCAAAGCCACCACCCAGGAAGCCAGCTTGGTCAAGCCTTTGGAAGGCCAGCTCAATTCGGGAAAACTGCTTTATTTTGGCAAATCAAAAACAGCCTTCCCGTTCTTGTTCGACGCCCAGCAGGGACATTTTGTCGCCAAGATCTTCCCGCTGGTCTCTGGATCCGACAGTTTGCATGTTGCCCTTATCTTGCCCTTGGCCCCGCTAGTTGAACCACTGCATCAAGCACAACAGACTCTTTTTATCGGACTAGGCGCTTTGTTCATCCTGGGCCTGCTGTTCGGATTGCTGCTGACTGGCCGCTCAAAAGAAGCCGAACTGCTGAAACTTCGTGACTCGGTCAAATTGCTGGCGTCGGGAAGTCTCGGCAATTTTTCCACCGATGGCTACCAAGGTGTTTGCCAGGAGTTAGCGTTGGACATTTCTCGCCTCGCTGACAACCGCAGCCGAATCAGCTCTTCGATGGCACCGGTCTCGGTCTCGGACGTTCTCGGTGGTCCACAAGCTGAACCCATTGCCTCTGCCCAAGACGGGGAACAGGCGGCCGGCGACAACGCATTCGATTTCGAGAGCCTTCTGGGACAAAACCAGACACCGGCCGCTGAGGCAAATCCGGCAAATGATGACCAGGAAGCACTGGACTCGTTCTTTGAAGATCCCTCTTCGGCGGTTGTCTCAGAACCGTCACCTGCCGACGAGTTAGCGGTCGTTGATGAGTCAGAAGAACCAACCATGATCGCGCCGGAATTGGCAATACCTCCCTCTCCGGAACCAGCACCTGCATTTTCCGACGAGGAAGAACCGGCCTTCCCAGAACCACCGCCCACCCAACCGGGACCGGGACCCAAGGTAGATTTGCCTGGTGACTTAGCGGAAATCTTTGGATCCGCAAACGATGATGCCACCAGGGAAGTCGAACCCATCATCCCGCCGCAGGCGCGACCTGGGTCCACTATTTTACCAGAAAATGAGCAGGCTACTATTGTGGCCGAACCAGGCGAAAGCCCAGAGTTTCTTGCCCCGGCTGCTTCTCCGGCGCCGCCGCCCACCGTCGATGAGTTCGATGTTCCTGAAGACATGGAACTAGACGAGGAGCAAGGGGAATTCTCCGACTTTCAACCAGACGCAACCGTGATCGCGCAGGTTCCAGAGGAATTGCTACAAGCAGCCTCCGCAGAGCCGGTGCCAGAACCGGTTCAACAACCGGTCATTCCCCCGCCACCTGCGGCGCCGGAATCTGTAGCTATCCCCCAACCACCGGTCCCGACACCACCGGCAACGACCGGCAGCCCGGCAGCAGGATCTGGTGCTGACAGTGATCACTTCCAGGAGGTGTTCAACAAGTTCCTGGCAACGAAACAAGATTGCGGAGAGGCGACAGCTGGTTTGTCCTTTGATCGCTTCGCCGACAAACTGACCAAGAACACCTCCGACCTCAAGGCAAGGTACCAATGCCGATCAGTTAAGTTCCAGGTTTACGTCAAGAACGGCAAAGCCGCATTAAGAGCTACCCCCATCAAGTAAGGGGTCTAGCGCTCAATCCCGTCCTTTTAGAATATCCAGTTCTTCTTCGATACGATCGCGTAGCAACTGATAGGTAGGCTCGAGGAGAAATTCCTTGCCGTTAATATAAAGGGTGGGCGTGGCGCGGACCCTACACCGAAGTCCTTCCATCTTTTCGTCGGCAATGCGGTTGATTGTCGACTCCTGGCTGATTTCCTTCTGAAACTCTTTGGGGTTGATCCCCATCCGCTCGGCCAAATCCAATA
>JAUVBB010000084.1 GCA_030591445.1 Deltaproteobacteria bacterium
ATGTGCGTCATCGATTTTGCTGAGGAATACCTGGAAAACCGTTAACTTACTTCATCTTCAGGAAATCCGCCCCTTCACATTTTTGCATGTCTTCCATGCCCTTGGAGGCAATGATGCAGTCTAGGGTCTTGTCTAGATCGGCGTTTTTCTTTAATTCTACCTTACATTTCTCGACCATTTCCGGCTTCTTGGCCTTGATCTCGGCTTTGGCCTCTTCCATTTTTGCTTCCATCATCTTCTTGGCCTCGGGATTGTCACCGGCCATGGCGCCGAAAGCTTTCATCATGTCCATGGCCATATCCACTGATTTGTCGATGGCTTTTTCACACTTGCCACCACCTTTGCTGCAAGCGGCCAAGGAAAATGAAGCGATCAGCAATGATGCGAGAATGATTTTGCCCAAATTTGAAATCATGAGTTTCCTCCGTGATTAATGGTTGAGTGAACGATCAGCATGCTTCATTGTACGGAGAATTCCAAACCTTTCTTTTGCTTTCAAAAAAAAATATCGTTGACAGCTATGGCCTGGTCCCATATGAATAAACACCCTGGTATGCGGGAGGGGCCTGTCAAATCAGGCTTTTTCGTAGACCGTCTAGACGATCGAGTGAATAGAGGGGTCTTTCCATTGAAGACCATTGAATACCCAAACGAGGAGGATTAAAACATGTTGGATCCTACCAAACACGCGGATTGGGAAATCGCAGCGGAAGCCGAAACCCGCATGAAGCGGACCGAGCAACTGGCCGAGGAATTGGGCATCACCAAGGACGAGCTGCTGCCATACGGTCATTACATTGCCAAGGTCGATTATGCCAAGGTCATGGAGCGACTCAAGGACAAGCCGGACGGCAAGTTCATCGAAGTCACCGCCATCACCCCCACGCCCCTGGGCGAGGGCAAATCGACTACCACCATGGGTCTGTTGCAAGGCCTGGGCAAGCGGGGCAAGAGAGTCTCGGCGGCCATCCGGCAACCTTCCGGCGGCCCGACCATGAACATCAAGGGCTCGGCCGCAGGCGGCGGTTTGGCCCAGTGCATTCCCTTGACTGAGTTCTCCTTGGGCCTGACCGGCGACATCAACGCCATTATGAACGCCCACAACTTGGCCATGGTGGCCTTGACCGCCCGTATTCAACATGAGTTCAACTACGGCGACAAGTTCCTGGCCAAACGGAACCTCAAACGTCTCAACATCGACCCGCGCAACATCGAAATGGGCTGGATCATCGACTACTGCGCCCAGGCCCTGCGCAACATCACCATCGGTGAAGGCGGCAAGATGGACGGCTTCATGATGAAGTCGAAATTCGCCATCGCGGTCTCCTCCGAAGTCATGGCCATCCTGTCTATTTTCAGCGACCTGGAAGATTTCCGGAAACGCATTGGCGGCATCGTGGTGGCCTATGACAAGCAAGGCAACCCGGTCACCACCGAAGATTTGGAATGCGCCGGCGCCATGACGGCCTGGATGCGCGATGCGCTCAATCCCAACCTGCTGCAATCACTCGAAGGCCAGCCTTGCTTCGTGCATGCCGGTCCCTTCGCCAACATCGCGGTCGGCCAGTCCTCCATCGTGGCCGACAAGATCAGCTTGAAGCTGTCCGATTATCACTTGACCGAGTCGGGCTTCGGCGCCGACATCGGCTTCGAGAAGTTCTGGAACGTCAAGTGCCGTTACTCGGGCAACACCCCCAACGTATCGGTCATCACCGCCACCATTCGCGCCCTGAAGAGCCACGGCGTAGAGGCCGGCGCTCCGACCTGGGCCCCGGGCAAGGACCTGTCCGAAATCTACAACAAAGAGAACCTGTCCTGGCTCGAAGACGGCATGAAGAACGTCATCCACCACATCAACACGGTCAAGAAGGCCGGCATCAACCCGGTGGTCTGCATCAACGCTTTCGCGACCGACACCGACGAAGAAATCAAGATGACCCGCCGAATGTGCGAAGCGGCCGGTGCCCGAGTGGCATTGTCCCGGCACTGGGAAAAGGGCGGCGACGGCGCGCTCGAGTTTGCCGATGCCGTGGTCGAGGCCTGCGAAGACAAGGTCGACTTCAAGTTCTTGTACGAACTCGACACTCCGTTGCGCAAACGGGTCGAACTGATCGCCAAAGAGGTGTATGGCGCTGACGGCGTGACCTACTCGGCCGAGGCCGAGGCCAAGGCCAAGAAGTTCGAGGCCGATCCCAAGTTCAACGATTACACCACCATGATGGTCAAGACCCATCTGTCGCTGACTCATGAACCGACCCGCAAGGGCGTGCCCAAGGGCTGGGAGCTGCACATTCGCGACTTCTTGACCTACGGCGGCGCGCGCTTCATCTGCCCCGTGGCCGGCGCCATCAGCCTGATGCCGGGAACCAGCTCGAATCCCGCCTTTAGGCGCATCGATGTTGACACCAAGACCGGTAAAGTAACCGGCGTTTTCTAGGCAAGAATAGATTCAGAAAACCAAGGGGAGGCCTTCGGGTCTCCCCTTTTTTATTTCTTCAGGCTGCATTTCGAACCATCCGCCTCGCAGGTCCGCCACTCGAAGCTGGCATCTTCGATTCCGAAATCCCGATGCAAAGTCGCGCGCAAGGCATCGGCGACCTTTTCCAACTTGGCCAGTTCGGGTTCCTCGGCCACCAGCGCCGCGGTCAAAATAATCCAGCCAGAATCAATCTCCCAGACATGCACATGATGCGCGCTACAAACCCCATCGGGCGCACACAATGCCTCGCGTAGCACCGCCAAGTCGATGCCCGGCGGCGCCGTTTGCAACAAGACCCGGGCCGAGTCGCGCAGCAAGGGCCAGGTAGCGGCCAAGATAAGCAGGGCAATAAGCGCCGAGACCAGGGCATCGATGGGCCACCAGCCGGTGGTCATCATGACCACGGCCGCAATCACCGCGCCCAGCGAGCCCAAGGCGTCGGCCACCAGATGCAAAAAGGCGCCGCGCACGTTCAAGCTCTCTTTGGCCGATCGATGCAACCACCAGGCCGAGATCACATTGACCGCCAGGCCGGCCAAACCGGCTGCCAGCACCGGCGCCGCCATGACCGGCTCTGGGATGGCAAAACGCTGCCAAGCCTCCCACAAGATCAGCCCGGCAATGGCCAGCAAGGCCAAGGCGTTGCCGAAGGCACCCAAAACCGGCACCCGCTTCAGACCAAAGGTATAGTCACCGCCGGGCCTGGTTTGCGCCAGTCGATGCGCCACCAAGGCGATGGCCAGGGCGGCCACATCCGAGACCATGTGGCCGGCATCCGAAAGCAAGGCCAGGGAATTGGTCCACAGACCCACCGCCACCTCGACAAACAAGAAAGCCAGGTTGAGCCAAAAAGCCACCCACAAGGCCTTTTCCGTCCGCTGATCATGCCGGTGGTCGTGATGATGATGGTCGTGTCCCATGGCCGCCTTCCTTGCCTTTAGTGTACAGCCCGAAGCATGCCCGTCAATGCGTGTTTGCTGAAGAAAGCGTAGGCCGGCATTTGGCAGCCGGCACATTCGGACTTACAATGGAGGGAGCAAGAGAATTGCGCCAAAGGGAGATATCTGTATGTCGCTAGATTTACTTGGAATATTTGGAGCCGGGGCTTTGACCTTCTTGACCCCTTGTGTCTTGCCGCTTATCCCCATCTATCTTTCGGCATTAATTGGCGCCGATATTCGCAAGGCCGACGCCGGTCAGCGCGGCCAATTGATGGTGCGCGCCCTGTTCTTCATTGTTGGCTTCGTCTCCGTCTTCACCTTCCTGGGCATGGCGGCCTCCAGCATCGGGGCCTTCCTGATCGAGCACAAGGCCGCGGTACAGGTGGTAGGCGCGGTGATCATCCTCATCTTTGGCCTGAAATTCCTGGGCCTGGTACAAATCGGCTTTCTCGACCAGGTGGTCCAGGGCAATGATCGCAAAATGCAAACCCGTTTCGGCTGGATCAACGCCATCATCATGGGCATCGTATTTGCCGCCGGCTGGTCTCCCTGCGCCGGGCCGGTGCTGGGTTCGGTGCTTACCTATACCGCATCTACCACCACCAGTCCTTGGGTGGGAGCCGGCTACCTCTCGGTGTACGGCCTGGGCTTCGGCGTGCCCCTGCTGCTGGTAGCCGCTTTTGCCGAAGCCGGCACTCGCATGCTCAAGCGCATCGGCCCGCATCTGGGCCGGGTGGAGCGGGTAATGGGCTTTTTGCTCATTATGGTAGCCGGCACCCTCTTTTTCTCCGCGGTCACGCCCGCGGTCTCGGCCGGCCAACAAGAGACCTCCACCGCCGAACTGGTGCTAAACGAGCAAGGACAAGCCGAACCCACCATGGTGATTTTCACCTCCAGCCAATGTTCGGTATGTAAGAAAATGCAACCACTACTGGCCGACCTGACCCAACTCTGTCACGGCAAAAAGGTGCTCATTCGCGAATTCGATCTCGCGCAGGCAGAGCACCGCCCCCTGATCCCAAAGTACCGCCTGGTGGGAACTCCCACCTTCCTGTTTCTGGATGATCAGGGTCGAGAAGTAGCCCGTCTAATCGGAGAACAAACCGAAAACACCCTCAAACAAGCCCTTTCGGCCATCCGCGGCATTCCCTGCCCCGGCGTCCAATTGATTGATCCCAGATCCGGAGACACAAGCGCATCCGATGTCCCCTTCCCAGATGTCAGCAAACAAAACACCGCCGGCTGTGAAACCAAACCCACCCCGGAAAAACCAACCGAGCAAGCTCCGGAAGAGTCCTGTCAATAAGTCCTATAGAAATTTTGTCCTGCTACTTTCCCATCCCGTGTCGAGCTGCTATAATCAGAGTATTCATTAAGTTTAATTTGGGTGCAGGTTGGGAGGGGGGTTGTCTTTTTGAAAGACAAAGGTCGCGCGGAGTCACAGGGGGTAGAAAACTCGCTGACCATCATGTTTACCGACCTGGTCGGATCCAGCCAATTGTACCATGAGCGGGGTGATTCGACGGCCCGGTCCTTGGTGTCCGGGCATCTGACCTTGCTAAACCAGCAGTTGGAAAAATTCAATGGTACCTTGATCAAAACCTTGGGCGACTCGCTCATGGTCACTTTTACCAAGGCCAAAAAAGCACTGGCTTGTGCCATGGCCATGCAGCGGGTGATGGCGGAAAACAACCGCCGGGTGGCGCCGGCAGATCAGCTGCATATCCGCATCGGCATCCACAGCGGCCCGGTGATCGAGGAAGCGGGCGATGTTCACGGCGATACCGTCAATATCACCGCCCGCATCGAGGAACAAGCGCCCGGAGATGAAATTTATACCAGTGCCAACAGCTGGCAAGCGGCCACCGCCCTGGATGCCGAGATCGAGCCTTTGGGCAAATTCGAGCTGCGCGGCATTCCAGAGCCACTCCATCTGGTCCGCCTCATCTGGGATGCCAAAGAGATCGTCACCAAACGCCAGCTTCAACTCGATAAACTAGTGATCCCCGCCTTGGCCGATGCCCTCGGCCAGCGAAAGTGTATTTTGATTTTGGGTGGGCTTACCCTGGGCCTACGCAAGGGCACCGTTCGAGCGCAGCTGGCCAAGGAAATGGGCAAAACACTGGGCATGGAGGATCGCCGCGAAGATCTCTCTCGCCTGGCCTCTTTCTTTGAAGAAGAAAATGATCGAGATGAGCTTGTCCACTTTGTCAGCGACCAGGTTCAGAAACTGCCAGCTCTGCGCAACGGCATCATCCAGGCGCTGGCGGCCATTGACTTTCCGCTTATCCTCACCACCGATCTGGACACGCGCATTGATGAGGCACTTGAGGCAGCCGGCCGCAAGGTACGTAAGTTTACCCGGATCGAAGAAGCCGATCCGTCTCGCCTGCAGCCCGACGAGGTCACGCTGGTCAAACTTTACGGAGACATCACCGACTCTGACTCTCTGGCCATCACCGAAGAAGACCTCAGCGACCGACAAGACGGGCTTAAGTATGCACCCGAAGAATTTTTGGCCTTGCTGGCCACCCGGCCCATGCTCTTCGTCGGTTTCCGCTGGAGCGATCCGCGTTTCAAACGTCTGCACCGAACGCTAAGCGCCTACACCGAGAGCGACCGGGCCAAGGCAACCGGCGTGTCGATCAAAGTCGCCGCCGGGGTTCGCGGCACCTGGCGACAACGCGGTCTGACCCTGGTTCAGGCCGACGAGATCGAGTTTGCGCAAAAATTGCGCCAGGCCATCGCTGGCATCAAGGAAAAGAGCCACCAGGACCATAAAGACAGCGATGAGTTTTTGGTGGACGTCAGCGGTCTGGGCACATGGAAGCGACCCTATAAATTCTTGAGCTCTTTCCAAGAAGAAGACGAGCAGATCTTTTTTGGCCGCGAAGACGAAAAGCGAAAGGTCTTTAGCTTGGCAGTCTCCAACCGCCTGGTCTTGCTCCACGGCGCCTCGGGAACCGGCAAGACCTCTCTGCTCAACGCCGGCGTGGTTCCCCAACTCAAGCGGGAAGGCTACGCGGTCATGGTTCGCCGGCCGCTGAAAGAGCCGGAAGACGAAATCAGGGAAGGGCTCGCCATCCTGCTGCGCGATAAGTCCATGGACAACGCTGAGTTGGGCGAAGTCTCCAGCCGCTGGGTGGCCGACGTGCTCTCTGATCGTTTGCACGCATTTCTAAGCCGTTATGTCCAAGCCTTGGAACAACCGCTGATCATCATCCTGGATCAGTTCGAGGAGTTCTTTGTCCGCTTTGCCAAAAAGGCCCGGCAGGCCTTTGCCGAACAACTCGGCGCCATCGTCAAGGACCGAGAGCTCAAGGTTCACTTTGTGCTGTCCCTGCGCGATGATTTCCACTCCAAACTATCCGAGCTCAAACCGAAAATACCCGACATCTTTCATCACGATTTTCGGCTCGAGAACTTGACCCTTGAGGGCATGGCCCGCGCCATCAAGGCTCCGGCCAAGTTGGCCGGTCTACGTTTCCAAGCCGGCCTGATCGACCGAATCCTGGCCGATTTGGGCACGGTGGGCTCCGAGCCACCCCAACTACAAATCATCTGCGACCGTATGTATGACGAACTGCGCGAAGGCGAGAAGGAATTTGCCGACAAGCACTTCGACGCCCTGGGCGGCGCCAAGGGCATCTTGGGCAGCTACCTGGAGCGATTTATCGCCAATCGCACACCGGCGGCTCGGGAACTGACCCAAATGGCGCTCAAAGCCTTGGTCACCTCCAAGGGCACCCGCAGCGTAATCAGCGCCCGCCAAATCTCCCAGGAGATAAATCGCCCGCTTAAAACCGCCCGTTCGGTGCTCGACCAACTCCTCCAGGCCCGGCTGGCGCGAAAAATCATGGTCGACGACAGCCACTGCTATGAACTAAGTCACGAGTACTTAATCGAAGAAATCACCAAGTGGATCGCCGAGAAGGACAATGAACTCAAAAGAGCCCGCGAATTGCTCCGGCAAGAGACGCTCAACCACGAACGCTTCGGCCTACTCATCGCGCCCAGCCGAGTTCGGATCATTCAGAACCATGAAACAGAACTGAACCTGAGTAAGGAAGAGACCGCCCTACTGAAAAACAGCCTGCGCAGCCATCGCAGAAAGCGACAGTGGTCCGCCCTGCTCTCTCTTCTGGTCATTGGCGGCGTCCTCATCGGCGCCTTGGCTCTGGCCCGCAATTACAAGCTGGGCCTGTGCAAAGGAGCAGAAGAAAAGCTGGCCGGCGTATGGGACCAGCAAGTCAAAAGTGCCATCCAATCCGCCTTTCAAAAAAGCGGCCGCCCCTATGCCCAAGACACCTTCAAACGCATCGAGAAGTTGTTCGATAAGCAGGCTGCCGCCTGGACGGCCATGCATACCGAGGCCTGCGAGGCCACCAACATCCACGGAACCCAGTCGAACAAAATGCTGGATCTGCGCATGAACTGTCTCGATCGAAAACGTACCGAGTGCGGCGCCTTGACCAAACTGTTCGCCCGCGGCGCCGACGGAGATCTGGTAGACAAAGCAGTACAGGCCGCTTTGAAACTAGGCTCCCTGGATCGCTGTGCCGACAAAACCGCTCTTCTCGCCGCCTTTCCACCACCCGAGAGTCCCCAAGTCCGCGCTCGGGTGGCGCAGTTACAAAAAAAATTGGCCGACGTGCGCGCGCTTAACAAATCGGGCAAATACCCTGGTGCCTTTCAAGCTGCCAAGATCGTTTTGGCGGAGACCAAAGAGACCGGTTTTGAGCCCCTAGTCGCCGAGGCCTTGTTGGAGTTCTCCGTATTAAGCTGGAAAAATGGCTTGTACCACGAGTCTGAAAAGGAATTCCGAAAGACTCTGGTCATGGCTGCCCGCTGCCGACATGATGAGATTGTGGCCAAAGCGGCCACCGGCCTGCTTTACGTAGTTGGCTATAAACTAGGTCGCTACGAAGCCGGTCTGCAAAGCTATGCCCTGGTGGAAAGCGCCTTAATCCGCGGGGGCAGCGATCCGGCTCTCACCGGCAGAGCCCTGAGTGTCATGGGCATTTTACATGAGCGCCTGGGTGCCTACGACCAGGCCCTGGAATACGAACAACGCGCACTATCCATTCGCACCCAGGCCTTGGGCGCCGACCATCCCGACGTAGCCTCCTCTTTGAACAATTTGGCCATCGTGTCGGAGCGCATCGGCAACTACCAGGATTCGCTCCGCTACCACCGTCAAGCCTTGGCCATTCGGGAAAAAACTCTCGGCCCAGCCCACATCTCAGTAGCGGAATCTTTAAACAACATTGGTATCGTATTGCAGCGGCAAGGCAACTATGATGAGGCCCAGAAGGTCTTGGAGCAGGCTGACGTCATTTGGGCCGAAACCCTGGGCGCCGAAATCCCGGTGCGGGGACACGCTCTGAACAACCTGGGCATTGTCTTCAACGCCAAGGGAAAGTACCAATTGGCCATGGAACATTTCCAGCTCGCCTTGGGTATCTGGGAGAAAAGCTCCGGGCCCAATCATTCGAACTTGGCCCATCCACTTACCGGCATGGGCGAATGCAGCCTCGCGCTAGGAGAGCTGGGCGCGGCCCATACTTTCCTGGAAAGAGCCCTGACCATACGTGAATCCAAAGCCTGCGACCCGAATTTCCTGGCCGAAACCCGCATCGCCCTGGCCAAGGTTCTTTGGCAAGAAGGCCAAAACAAAAAGCGAGCTATCGCCCAAGCCACCCAGGCCCGAGAAACCTTAAGAAAAGCCAAAGGGAAATTTTGGCAAAACAAACTCGCTGATGTCGAGAGCTGGTTGGCAAGCCACAGCTAAGCGACCAAAGAGCGACAGGCCGGAAATGACAAGCAGTCCTTGACTCCTGGCTTAGGGGGATTATTCTTCCTTCTGGAGAGGAGGTCATCATGCCCGAGAATGTGACCTTGTACGCATTGAGCACTTGTGGCTGGTGCAAGAAAACCAAGCGCTTTTTGGAAAGTCATCAAATCGAATATGTGTGCCATGAGGTCGACACCCTGGACGGCGAGGAGAAAGATCGCGTGCGGGAAGCAGTGGCCAAGGCCAATCCGCGCAAATCCTATCCCACCCTGGTGGTTGCCGGCGGGGGCGTGGTGGTGGGCTATGACGAGGATAAATTCTGCAAGGTCCTGGGCTTATGAGCGACAATGATGCCCAAGGGCTGTACCAGCGGCTGAAAAAAGAAGCCGAGGCAGCGGGCTACTTGCTCAATCCGGATGTGGATTTCGTCATGGATTTGATGGCGGGCCTGCTGACCAACAAAGATCGCTATGGCTACCTGGCCTGTCCCTGCCGACTGGCAGAAGGCCAACGGTCAGAAGATCTCGACATCATCTGTCCCTGCAACTATCGCGATCCGGACCTGGCCGAGTTCGGCGCCTGCTATTGTGCCCTGTACGTCTCTGACGCCATGGCCCGGGGCGAGCAAAAATTGACTCCGGTACCCGAGCGACGCAACGAGCAATCTGCCGATACGGCACCGGCCGCTAAGAAACAGCTCTTCGCCGAATCCAGCACCCCGGTCCATCGCTGCCAAGTTTGCGGCTATCTATGCGCCCGCGATAAGCCGCCATTAAAATGTCCCATCTGCAAAGCCGATCAAGACCGTTTCGAACGCTTCGCCTAGCAAGCGGGCTACATTAACAGCAAGAGGCTTAGGGCCATAATGGCCATGCCGGCGATCAGGCCGTAGATGGCCAGGTGGCCCTCGCCATATTCGCGGGCGGCAGGAAATAGCTCATCCAAAGAAATGAAAACCATCACCCCGGCCACCGAGGCAAACAGGACCCCGAAGACGGTGTCGGTGAAAAAGGGTCGAATCAACATATAACCGATGAAGGCACCGACCGGCTCGGATAAACCGGAGAGTGCCGACCACAGGAAGGCTTTTTTTCGGCTACCAGTCGAGAAAAAGATGGGTACCGAGACCGCGATTCCCTCGGGGATATTGTGAATGGCGATAGCCACGGCCACCGACACGCCCAGGGAAGTATCGTTGAGCGCGGTCAAAAAGGTTGCCAAACCCTCGGGGAAGTTGTGAATGCCTATGGCCAGGGCCGCCATCAGACCCATGCGTTCGAGTCGGCGGCGTTGCTCTTCTTCGGTCATCATCTCGACCGAGCGAGCTTCATGAGGATTTTCGTAAGAAGGGATGAGCCGGTCAATAATGGCAATGCACAAAATACCACCGAAAAATGCGGCCACGGTGGCCCAGGCACCCGGAATCTCTCCCAGCGAACTCACCAAAGCACTCTGGGCCTTGGTCAAAATTTCCATAAAGGAGACGTAAATCATCACGCCGGCCGATAGACCGAGGGCAACCGACAGAAAGGCCTTATTGGTCCGGCGGGTAAAGAAGGCCATGGCGCTGCCGATTCCAGTGGAAAGGCCGGCAAAGAGGGTAAGGCCAAAGGCTAGTAGCAGGTTTTCTTCCATCACCCAAGGGCTTAGCACTAATGTGTCTCTTCTTCAAGACTCAGCCCCTGCGGCGCGAATGAGACAGGCGAGACATGAGCCTTGCCGTATGTGAGACAGTATGCTACAAAGCAATCCCCGCGGCTCTGGGGGCAGAGTGAGGCAAGCATATGGAGACACCATCCAAAAAAACCCGCGTTCTCTTCGTCTGTGAGGACGGTTCCTATTTAGGCCCCATGGCCGAAGCCTTTCTGCGAGCGGAGACCGACGATGCAACCAAGGTCACATCGGCCGGCGTAGGGCCCGGCCACTTGGATCCCGGCGCGGTCGAGGTCATGCGCGAGCTGGATCTCGACCTCAACAGTCACCAGCAGATAACGGTGGCAGACTTGGGCCCCCAGACCTTTGACTTGCTCATCTCGCTTTGCGATTTATCCCACGATACTTGTGTCAATCCCTTGCCGCAATCAAACTCTCTCGATCAAGACCTGAATGAATATGCCGAAAGGAGTGCTCTGTTTGTCGGCGCGCCCATGCACCTGCATTGGTCTATCTCAGAGTCTCCCGCGCCAAATTCCAGCCGCGACCTGAGCTTCTTGCGCAAGATCCGCAACCAGATCCACAGCCGCGTCCACACCCTCATCCAAGATGGCTATCTTGCCGCCATGAAAATGCAACGACAGCGGCTCGAGCAAATCCTC
Source organism: Deltaproteobacteria bacterium (assembly GCA_030591445.1). Taxonomy (GTDB): domain Bacteria; phylum Myxococcota; class B64-G9; order B64-G9; family B64-G9; genus JAUVBB01. The sequence goes on from JAUVBB010000084.1 coordinate 11,530, forward strand.
GACGCCATGGATGACGGTATCGTGGTGCATGACCACCAGCGCAATATCTTTCTCTTCAATCGAGCGGCGGAACGAATCACCGGCTATCAGCGAGACGAGGTCCTGGGTGCCAACTGCCACGAGGTGTTTGCGCCCGACGGACTATGTGGCTCCAACTGTATGATTGACGCCGGACCCGGGGGCCCGGCCTGCACCGACGGTTGCAAGATTGCCTTTCGCACCAAGGAGGGGGAAGACCGCCGACTGAGTATGAATTATGGCCCCGCGCAGATGCCTGAGCCCAGTCCCCCAGGCGTTATCGCCACTTTTCGGGACATCACCGAGGTCAGCCGCCTAAGAAGAAAAGTAAAGGAAAAACAAAGCTTTCACGGCATGGTCGGCGTGTCCGCGGCCATGAAAGATGTCTTTCGTACCATCCGCCAGGTAACCACCTCCGACTATCCGGTGCTGATCACCGGTGATAGCGGTACCGGTAAAGAGTTGGTGGCCAATGCCATCCACAATGAAAGCCGGCGTAGCGCTGGGGCCTTCGTTCCCATCAATTGCGGCGCCCTGCCGGAGAACATTCTCGAGAGTGAGCTCTTCGGTCACGTGCGTGGGGCCTTTACCGGCGCCATTCGCGACAAAAAGGGCCGCTTCGAGTTGGCCCATCGGGGCACCATATTTTTAGACGAGGTCGGCGAGCTCAGCACCGCATTCCAGGTCAAGCTGCTGCGGGTGCTGGAAGAAAAACAATTCGAAGCGGTGGGCGGAGAGAAAACCATCTCGGTCGACGTGCGCGTCATCAGCGCCACCAATCGCGACCTGCGCCAATTGATCAAGGATGGCGCCTTTCGCGACGACTTGTTCTACCGCTTGAGCGTGGTCCCCATCCACCTGCCGCCGCTACGTGATCGCACGGAAGATCTCCCCCTCTTGGTCAAGAAAATTATGGATAACATTCAGCAAGAGACCAGCAAAACCCAGTTGGCATTGGACGATGAAGTCATGGACCTTTTGCTCGGCTACCAATGGCCCGGCAACATCCGCGAATTGATCAATGTCCTGCAGTTTGCCTCGGTCCGCGGCGATGGCGAGCGCATACAAGTGCGTCATCTGCCCCCGGAAGTACGCAGCCAGCGGGGGGCCAGTGCCTATCCGGCAGCGCATAACTTTGCACACCCACGCAGAAACAAACTGACCGAAGAGATGGTACAAGACGCTTTGTCTCAGTCCGGCGGCAATAAAGTCCGGGCCGCCCAGGCTCTCGGCGTGGGCCGGGCCACCTTGTATCGTTTTCTGGCCAAACATCCTGTCTCTTGAGGCTGTCTCAATCCGCTGGCGCCCCAGGAGATGTTTGCAGGGCTGTTAGAGTTTGTTTTTATTTTTTAGGAGGATACGAAGCCATGGCACAGCAAGGCAAAACTGGCATGCTGTTTGCTTATCTCTTGGCCGAGCAAGGAGGCACAAGTGGACCATGGCTGATTCAAAACCTCAAAACGACAACCTTCGGAGAGTGTTTGAGCTCACGCGTGAAATGTTGGCGCTGGCAGATGAAGGCGACCGTGACCGACGCGATGACTCTTGCGCCATCCTCTATGGCATCTTGCGAGATGCCGGCTATCAATTAAGAAAACTCGCCACCAAGGAAAAACAAAGGCACGAGACAACCGGAACCTGGGACTAGCAAGCAACAAGGTAGGGAGGCACAAATGTGGGATTACACCGATAAAACGATGGAACACTTTCACAACCCGCGCAATGTGGGCACCATGGAGAACCCGGATGGGGTTGGTGAAGTAGGTTCATTGGCCTGCGGAGACGCTCTGCGGCTGATGTTCAAACTCGATGAGGATGGCAAGATCAAAGACGTAAAGTTCCAGACCTTTGGCTGCGGCAGCGCCATTGCCTCCTCTTCCGCGCTCACCGAGCTGATCATGGGCAAGAGCCTGGAGGAAGCCCGGAAGGTCACCAACCAAGAAATCGCCGATTTCCTGGGCGGCCTACCAGAGCAGAAAATGCACTGCTCGGTCATGGGCCGCGACGCCCTGCTGGCCGCCATCGATAACTACCAGAAAGGCACGCCGGCCGACAAGAAGGTCGACTCCAACGTGGTTTGTAATTGCTTCGGGGTTAGCGAGCAAGAAATCGAACGGGCAGTGCGTGAAAACGGCCTGGTTTCTATCGAAGAGGTAACCAACTACACCAAGGCCGGCGGCGGCTGCGCCAATTGCCATGATGACATCACGAAAATCCTGGGCCGGGTGGCCCGCGAAGCCAATGGAGTAGAAATCCTAAGCAAACCGCCTAGCAAGAAGAAAAAACGGATGACCAACATTCAGAAAATCCAGTTGATTCAAGAAACCCTGGAACGCGAGATTCGCCCCTCGCTGAAAAAAGACGGCGGCGACATCGAACTGGTCGATCTCGACGGCGACACGGTAGTGGTGTCGATGCGTGGTACTTGCTCTCGCTGCAAAATGGCCGAGTTCACCCTCAGCGACGTGGTAGAAGCCAAGCTGCGAGAATTTGTCTCCGATGATATCCGGGTAGTGGAAGAGGAAGAGGAATCATGACAGCCAACATCTATCTGGACAACAATGCCACCACCATGACCGCCCCGGAAGTGGTGGAGGCCATGCAACCCTTCTGGACCGAGTACTACGGTAATCCCTCCAGTATTCATGCCTTCGGCGGCAAGATCGGTCGCCCCATCAAAGCCGCGCGGGAAAAAGTGGCCGCTTTGTTGGGCGCGCGCCCGGAAGAAATTGTCTTTACCGGCGGCGGCTCCGAAGGTGACAACCTGGCCATCAAAGGTACGGTCGAGGCCCTGGCTGGCAAAAAACGCCATATCGTCACCACCCGGGTCGAACACCCGGCCGTACGGGTGGCTTTTCAACATTTGGAAAAGCAGGGATTCCGGCTCACCGAGTTGGCGGTTGACCGCGAGGGCGAGCTCGATATGAACGCCCTGCGCACGGCGCTCACGCCCGACACCGCCTTGCTTAGCGTTATGTGGGCCAACAACGAGACCGGCGTCATCTTCCCCATCGAAGAGATCGCCCATTTGGCCAAAGAGCGAGGCATCGTCTTTCATACCGACGCGGTGCAAGCCGCGGGCAAATTGCCCATAGACATGAGCCAGATCCCGGTCGATATGCTCACCATCTCCGGCCACAAGCTCCATGCCCCCAAAGGAGTCGGCGCCCTGTTCGTACGCAAGGGCACCAAATTGGTGCCGCAGATCATTGGCGGCCACCAAGAGGGGGGCAAACGAGCCGGTACTGAAAACGTTCCCGGCATCGTCGGCTTGGGCAAGGCCGCCGAAATGGCCCTGGCCAACATCGACCAAGAAAACCAAAAAGTGCGTAATCTGCGCGATCGACTAGAAAACGGTCTGCTTGAGCGCTGCCCGGGCTCGGTGATCAATGGCAAGAACCGCCTGCCCAACACCCTGAACATCAGTTTTGAGTTTATCGAAGGCGAGTCGATCTTGCTGATGCTCAACGATCACGGCATCGCCGCTTCCTCGGGATCGGCCTGCACTTCGGGCTCACTAGAGCCTTCGCATGTCCTGCGCGCCATGGGCATTCCTTTTACCCTGGCCCACGGCTCGGTCCGCTTTAGCCTCAGCCGCTACAATCGCGCCGCCGACATCGACAAAGTTCTCGAAGTCATGCCCGGCATCGCCGAGCGACTGCGGGAAATTTCGCCTTTTACCAATCAAGTCGATGGCCAGTCCTGGGGCGCACCCCCGGCTTGCCAAAGCTGAATTTTTCAAATATACCCTCTGACATAAGGAGAAATCGAATGCCCAGTATCAAAGGAACCAAAACCGAGAAAAATCTTTTGGCCGCTTTCGCGGGAGAATCCCAGGCCAGAAACCGATATACCTACGCCGCCAGCAAGGCCAAGAAGGAAGGCTTTGTGCAAATCTCGGCCGTCTTTGCCGAAACCGCCGATCAGGAAAAAGAGCATGCCAAACGCTTTTTCTCCTACCTGGAAGGCGGAGAAGTTGAGATCCAGGCGGCCTATCCGGCCGGGGTGGTGGGTAGCACCGTCGAAAACCTGAAGGCCTCGGCCGCGGGCGAACACTTCGAACACACCGAGCTGTATCCGGGTTTTGCCAAGATCGCCAAGGAAGAGGGCTTCGAAGAAGTCGCCATGCTCTTTCAGGCTATCTCGGTAGCCGAAAAACAACACGAAAAACGCTACGCCGAATTGGCCGCCAACGTAGAGGCCACCCGGGTGTTCAAGCGGGATAGCAAAGTCACCTGGCGCTGCCGCAATTGTGGCTACGTGCATGATAGCGAGGAAGCTCCGGGAACCTGCCCGGCTTGTAGGCATCCCCAGGCTCATTTCGAGCTGCTCGGCGAAAACTGGTAGCTAGACAACCATTACTGGAGGGCATCATGAGAGAATTCAAGTCCGTGGAAGAAATCATCGAATTCGCCATCGGCGAAGAAGCAGCAGCAGCATCCTTTTACCGCGACCTGGCCACCAAAATGGATCGGGCCTGGATGAAAGAGACCTTCGCGCAGTTTGCCCGCGAGGAAGACGGACACAAAGCCAAATTGGAGAAGATCCAAGCCGGCGCCATGCCCACCCCGCCGGCCGAAAAAGTTATGGACTTGAAGATTGGCGACTACCTGGTAGACGCCGAACCCAGTGCCGACCTGGACTATCAGCAAGCACTGATCCTCGCCATGAAGAAAGAAAAAGTGGCCTTCCGGATGTATAGTGACCTGGCCTCGGTAACCGACGATCAGGCCGTACGTGATATTTTGCTGTCCTTGGCCCAGGAAGAGGCCAAGCACAAACTCCGGTTCGAGGTGGAGTACGACGATATCATCTTGCAAGAAAACTAAGCTCTACTCCTGAATCGATTCCTAGGCTGGCAAACTTGCCCCCATTCCCACCTGCGGGGGGACGGCGGCACAACCAGAGAGGTGTGTTCCCATGACCGAGAAAATGCAAGTTTACAAGTGTGAAAAATGCGGCAACATCGTTGAAGTCATTCATTCCGGACCCGGTGAACTGGTGTGCTGTGGGCAGGCCATGAAGCTCTATACCGAAAACACCGTGGACGCGGCCAAGGAAAAACATGTGCCGGTTATCGAAAAGATAGATGGCGGCTTTAAGGTCAAGGTGGGCGAAGTCAACCACCCCATGGAGGAGAAGCACCTCATCGAATGGATTCAACTCATCGCCGGCGGCAAGAGCCAGCGGGTGTTTCTCAACCCGGGCGATGCCCCCGAGGCCAGCTTCGAGACCGCGGCCACCCAGGTCGCCGCCCGCGAATACTGCAACCTGCATGGCCTGTGGAAAGGAGAGACCTAATGATCAGTCAAAAAATGCGCGATGCCATGAATGAGCAAATCAAGTACGAACTGGAATCCGCGTACTTGTACTTGTCCATGATGGCCTGGTTTAAAGCAAACAACCTAGACGGCATGGCCACTTGGATGCAAGCCCAGTCCCAGGAAGAAGTCATGCACGCCATGAAGTTCTTCCATCACATCATCGATCGGGACGGCAAGGTGGAACTGCTGCCGATGGGCATCAAGAAAACCGAGTGGTCTTCCGCGGCCGAGGCCTTCCAGGATGCCTATGAGCACGAACAGTTCGTCACCAGCCGGATCAACGAGCTAACCAAGATTGCTTATGACGAGAATGATCACGCCGCCAAGACCTTGTTGCAGTGGTTTATCGACGAGCAGGTAGAAGAAGAAGCCTCCACCGCCAAAGTCGCCAAAGACATGGAAATCGTGGGTAAGGACGGTACCGGACTGTTGATGCTCGATCGAGAACTGGGCGCGCGCATGTTTACCTTGCCCACGCCACCGGCATAGGACTTACCAGCATGAACTTGGCAGAAGCGCTCAAGGCGGCCATCGGCTACGAGGCCCGCATCCGCGATTTGTATCGTGATGCGGCCCTTGCGGTCGGCGATGAGGTGGGCAAGCGAGTACTGCAGGTATTGCAAAAAGAAGAACAAGGTCATCTCGATTACTTGCGTGATCGCTTAAGCGAATGGCAAGAGAGCGGCAAGGTCCAAGCCCGGCAGCTCAAATCCATCTTGCCCAATCGCGAGGACATGAAAGAAAGCTTGCAGCGCGCCCGGAAAACCGGCCCCTCGGCCGGGCGCCAGGATGAGCTGGCTTTGCTCAATCAAGCCCTGGAGCTGGAAAAAGAGACCAGCGATTTCTACCAGTCCATGATCCAAAAACTCGATGGCGAAGATCAAGCATTGTTCGAACCCTTCTGGGAAATCGAACAAGGACATGTGACCGTGGTACAGGCCGAAATCGATAGTCTGCGCGGTCTCGGTTACTGGTATGACTTTAGCGAATTTGATCTGGAGGCAGGATAAAACCATGGACGACGCGCAAAAAGAAATCACCGAAGGACTCAAAGCCGCCATCCGCAATGAAAACGATGGCTACCATTTCTACACCATGGCCGCCCAATCCATGCAAGACGAAAAGGGCCGGCAGGTGTTTGCCCAACTGGCCGAAGAAGAACTAGGCCATCGCCAGTTTCTCATGGCCCAATATCGGTCTTTTCTGGAGACTGGGCAGGCGGATCAAAACACGGTACTCAAAACACGCTCCGAGTGGCCCGGCGAAAATCCGATTTTCTCTGAAAAGCTCAAGCAGCGAATCGGCGAGGCGCACTTCGAAATGACCGCCCTGGCCGTGGGCATCCAACTGGAAATCTCCTCCCAGCAGTACTATCAGGCCCAATCCGACCAAAGCACTGATCCCACCGTAAAAGCCTTCTTCCAAGACTTGGCCGACTGGGAAGCGTACCACTACCAAACCTTGCTCAAGCAACAAGAAGCGCTACGGGAAGACTACTGGTCCCAGGGCGGATTCGCTCCCTTCTGAAACAAGCGAGGATCAGGCCCGTGGGCACAGCGCACGAAGAATTGCTGGGCTTGCTGAAAGACGCCCAAAACATCCTGATATTCACCGGGGCCGGCATCTCAACCGGCAGCGGCATTCCGGACTACCGGGGACCGAAGGGCGTCTGGCGCAGTCGGAAACCAGTGTATTACCAGGATTTCATGCGCTCGGAAGCGGCCCGCCTGGAATACTGGGATTTTCAATTGGAAGGCTGGCAAACCTTCCGCCATGCCCAGCCCAATGCCGTACATCAAGCCTGCGTAGCGTTAGAGCAAGCCGGCCAGCTCGAAATGGTGGTCACCCAGAACATCGACGGTCTACACGCCTTGGCGGGCACTTCCCCCGCCCGGCTAGTGGAGGTGCATGGAACCAACCGGGTAGTCGAATGCCAAAGCTGCCACCGCCAAACTGAGCCGGCCCCCCACTTTGCCTACTTCCAGAAACACCATAAAGCACCGCGTTGCCCCTGCGGCGGTTTGCAGAAACCGGCCACCATCAGCTTCGGCCAACAACTACGCGAAGAAGACCTACAACGCGCCGCCCAAGCCACCGCCCGAGCCGATTTGGTCATTTCGCTAGGCTCCACCCTGTCCGTCTATCCCGCCGCCGCCATCCCCCTGGCCACCGCCGAACGCGGCATGCCCTACGTAATCATCAACCAAGGTCCCACCGAACACGACGAACATCCCTCACTGCAACTTCGCCTAGAAGGCGACGTAGCCAGCCTATTCCCACCCGCGGTTGCGGCCTTGGTTCAAAACGGTTGCTAACAACCGGCATGACCGAACCCCCCTGACCTCATTTCAGGCTGGTACCACGACCAAGGACAGGGTCACGCATATCCCGTGGGCTTGGTTGCCGTAACGAAGGTATTGGCGGGCATAACCCGTGGGTGCCGTAACCAAACGTGCCGGCGGGCATAACCCACCCAGGGCGTTGCCCTGAGCCGTATACATATATTTTTGATTTTCCTGTAGCATCTTCTTATAGCATTCTTGCCTGTCAATTGATGGATGAAGGTCGAATCGTCCAGGCTAGG
>JAUVBB010000367.1 GCA_030591445.1 Deltaproteobacteria bacterium
CGGTGATCTCAGAAACCGCCTTTTTGTGGTGAAGATGGCTGAGGGAGACGGTGTTCCTGAACTATTGGAGATTACTGGAGAGCAGGGTTCGGCAACTTACAACCACTTGTTCCTCGAACCTTAGCAGTGCCTACGACCAAGCCGGACACTGAAGCCCAGTAACAACAGCAGACACAGGGGCACAAGCAAGCGGCGCCAAGCCATGGCCTGTCCCAGATTTCCGGCAGTCGCGCAACCTTTGACAATACCCAGGGCAACACATTGGTCGCCATCGCGGATGGTTCCTTCGCCGCACTGAGGACTGCATTGTCCGTTGCTGCACAAATCACCCTTGGCGCAGTTAAGAAAACATTCGCCGCAGTGCATCGGGCTTCGCCAAAGGTCTACACACTTGCCGCCACAATCGCTTAGATCCGGGCTGCAAGAGGAGAGACATTGGCCCTCGCTACAAAGATCGCCATCTGGGCAAGCGAGAAAACATTCGCCGCAATGCAAGGGGTTTTGGGTAAGGTCCACGCAAGGGCCGCCACAATAGGCGAGACCGGCGTCACAACCTAGGCCGTCGATGGCCAGAATCTCGATTCCGGTCTCAAAGGCGTCAACGCCCTGGTCCTCTGCGGCCGAAATTTCCATGCCATCGCCGTCTTCGACATACACCTGAAACTCCTCGACCCAGGCTCGGCCCGCGCCTCCGGCTGCGGTTACAATATTAAAGTCGTCCAGAACTTTCACACCCTCGATAGAGTAATCCATCCTGCGCGAGTCGGCCGCCGAGGGGTATTGATCATAAAAATGCAGGCGCACAAGATAGGAGCCGTTAAGTACGGGGAAGAGATAAGTATGATCGTGATGGGCGCAGGAGAGATACAAATCGGCCGGGGCCGCTTGTACCTGCCAATTGAGATCCACGGGCCCGGCAAATATGTACTCGTCACCACCGGTGCGGTAGGGACTTTCGTCCTCCCAACCAAGCACGGGCAGAGTGGCGTCTCCGCTGTTGATCCGCAGATAGGGCCAGTCTGGATCCAGGAGCAGCAGATCGCCGAATTCATCGGGGTCGCTGCTGAGCCAATAGACGCTTTGCAGGCTATCGCCGGTACGATCACGGAGGGCAAACTTCAGGCCCCAGACCGCTCCGGGCCAGGCGACCCCTTGTCCCAGCAGATCCCAAGGCAAGAACATCTCGACGGTGTAACCGCTATCGATGTCGTTATCATCATTGAGACTACCCTGCCGGGCAAGCTGGTAAGAAAAGTCGCTGCCCCGGGTAATGATTTCACTGCCCTTCTTGCCGGCATCCAAATCGGCCACGCTTACCGTCAGACTGACATTATCGCTATCGGGATTCTTGCCATTGTAGTGGGGATCCAATTCAAACCAGAACCCGTCGTCTTCGGAAAGCAGACCGCCGGCCGCGGAAGGAGCCTCTAGGTAATCATCTTGCACCTGGATGCAGATATGCCAACCCGCCTGATCCCAGAGCATCTTCACCAGGGCCTGTTTCTTCTCCGGGCCAATCTGCAACACCACGGCTCTGGCCTCGGTGAAATCCGCGCAATCGCCGTCCAAGACGGGCGGGTCCAAGGTCTCAAAGGCTAAGGCAGTAGCCGGCTTCCACTCGTTTGCATTTGCTTCAGCGCAGCAAACAAGGCCCACAGTCAGACATAAACTCAACCAGCACTTGCGCACGGCTCGACTCTCCGCTCTTTAATCATTAAAGACTATTTTGCCCCACTAGCGGCGGATATGCTAAATTTTGTTTATGAGAGACTCCAAAAAGGCAAACCGGGCCGCGGATAAAGCATCGGCAGCGGCTCTGACCAAGAAATACCAGCCGGAGGTTTCCCAAAAGACCGACCAACTCGGGTGCTTGGTTTACATCAGCCATGCCGAGGCGGACGATCAAGGCCGTTCGGTGCGTTTGTTATCCAAATCAGCCATTATCGGCAGAGATGAGACCTGTGACTTAATATTGACCGATTCGAGTGTGTCGCGCCAACACGTGAAACTGTCGGCCAGCCCGGAAGGCATCGTGGTTGAGGACCTGGGCAGCACCAATGGTATCTTTTACCAGGACAAGCGAATTGAGCGCGCCACTCTCAGCCTGGGTAGCCGACTGGGCGTGGGTAGTTGCCAAATAGACTTGTTACCGTTGACCGACTCGACCTCACTGGCCTACTCCAAGCGAGAATCGTACGGGGATTTACGCGGCGCCAGCTTGCCCATGCGGCGCTTGTATTCTTTGTTGGAGCTACTTGAAACCAGCGACGCCCCGGTGCTGATTGAAGGCGAGACGGGTACCGGCAAGGAACTGGTGGCCCGGGCGCTGCACGACCAGGGTTTGCGCGCCAAGGGGCCCTTTATCGTAATCGACTGCGGCAACGTACCCTCCGAACTCATGGAAAGCGAGCTCTTCGGTCACTGCAAGGGCTCCTTTACTGGTGCCATCGCGGATCGGGTGGGCGCCTTCGATGCCGCCAATGGCGGTACCATCTTCCTTGACGAGTTGGACGATCTGCCCTTGCTCCTGCAACCCAAACTCCTCCGGGTCATAGAAACCGGTCAATTCAAACGACTGGGCGAAACCAAACACCGACCGGTCGATGTCCGGATCATCGCCGCCAGCAAACGCGATTTGAATCAGGCGGTGGCGCTGGGACAATTTCGCGAGGACTTGTTTTACCGAGTGGCGGTGGTGAATCTGCCCTTGCCTCCCCTACGCCAGAGACTCGACGACATTCCCGTGCTAGCCAAGCATTTTGCCAAAAGCATATCGAAAGGCAAAACCAAACAATTGCCGCCCGAGGCCGAGGAATTGCTCCAGCGGCACAATTGGCCGGGCAATGTTCGCGAGTTACGCAATGCCGTGCACCGAACCCTGGCATTGGGTGTGGTTGGCATCGGTCTGCAGTCGAGCCAAAATCAAGAGTCAGCACCCAGGTCGTCCGCGCCCCAGATCTTCCAAGCACCAGCTGATAAGACACAGGCCCTGAGCAAATTTCACCCGGCTCGTAAACAAATCTTGCACCAATTCGAGCAAGAGTATTTAGCCCAGCTCTGGGACCGTTTCCGCGGCAATCTTTCCGCGGCCGCGCGCGCGGCGGGCATCGATCGCAAATACTTGCGTGAACTATTGACCAAGCATGGGCTCTATCCATGAGCTTTGGAGGATTCACCTTTCAGGCCATTGTGCGCCTGGGCAGCTGGGGATGTTTTTGCTTGGCCACGCTCTTAGCGGCACCCGCCGTTGCGCGGACAAAACTTCCCAGCTGTACTCTCGTGGTTAGCCCCAAGGATCATGCCGATCCATCCCTGAGAAGAGAAATCGAGCAAAAAATTCTTACCCAACTGAAGGGCTATTGTCGCCCCACTCAAGCTCGCTTGCTAAAAACACTGATCGACGAGTTGCCCCCATCGGCAACTGGAATCAAGAAAGCAAGAGCCTCCCTGCAAAAGGCCCGAACCCATTTTCTAAATATTCGTCTCGAGCCAGCACAAAAAATGGCGGAAAGAGCCAAGAGCCTCTTCATTTTACACCACGCTAGTTTGCGGGAACACGGATCCTATAACGAAATCAGCCAAGCACTCATGTTTCTGGGCCGGGTGCTAATGGAGCGCAATCAAATCGGTGCCGCGCGCCGGGAATTCAAAGCAGCCGTAGCTATCAATCCCGCGCACAAAATCGATCCGGCATCCGTGCCTCCAAACGTGCGCCGTTTGTACCTGGAGGAGAAAAGAAAACTAGCCAGGGGGCCGCGCGGCTCTATTACCGTCAAAACTTCACCACCGGGAGCGCAACTGGAATTAAACGGCAAAGCAAAAGGTCTCAGCCCGATCACCCTGCAAAATTTGCTCCCGGGAGCCTATTACCTGCGGGTCCGACAAGAGGGATACTTAACTTGGAGCGGAGTGGTCCAAGTAAAACCGGCCAACCTGACCAAGCACGAAATTTACCTAGAAGCCACCAAAAGGGAAATCCTGTTAAGCAGCAATGAGGAGCAAACCGCTAAAATCGTAGCCAGCATTGCCAAGGCCACCAAAGCCAAGATAGTCATCCTGGCCAACAGCGCCCATGTCGACGATAATATTAGAATCTATCGCGATGGGAAGGGCCGGGACTTGCACCTTAGAGATTTGCACCGGCAACGATCGCTAATTGCTGTTCAGAGCAAACCGCTGATCACTCCGATATTGGTTTACCCCGCCAAGACACCCGCTCCGGCCCCGATATCGGTATCGGCAAAAAAGTCCCCTTCGATTTTCACTTCCTGGTGGTTTTGGACCATCGTGGGCACGGTGACCGCCGCCGCCATTGCCACGCCCTTGCTGATAGACTCGGAAAACGAACTGCACGTAACCATCCTGAGAGACTAGCTAGAATCGTACCACTTGTTGGGTAGTCTTGCCCGGCCGAATCCGCACCGTAATGGTCTTGTGCCTTTTCAGCGCCGGATTGCTTAGCCGAATCTTGTACGTTCCCTCTTTGAGCTTCAGCTCCACGATGGGCGTTGTTTTGGCATGCCGCTTGCCATTGATTTCGACAAAGGCCCAGGGTTCGGAGTTGAGCGTCAACAAACCGCTACGCTTGCGTTTGCGTACTTTCTTGGGCGTCGGCGCTTTCACTACCACTTCGACAGGGGCCGGCTTGGGCTCTACTTGCGCCGGCTCCGGCGTGACTGGCAATGCCGCGGGCGGCACACTTGGCATTGGTTTTGGCGGCAAGGCAAATTCGGGCGGCTCGGGCTGGCCGGGCGTCTCTTCGCCTGAACCAATCCAGGCCAGCACCAAGATCAAAACCAAGCCCAGCACCAAAACAATAACGCCGGCCGCCAAGCGCCAAGGCCGTGGGGTAAGCTTAGGCTCCGGCTGGCGTTCCTGGCTGAGTTCTCGGGTAGGTTCAAGCGAGCCTTGTCGAGGTACGGGCGGGGTATGGGCTGTCACCAGCAAGCTCTCGACCCGATGCAATTCCGAGTCGATCATCTCTCCCAAGGAACGCTCGTCCCCGCGAAAGGTTTCGGCGGAAAATTCCTCTGATGAAAACAAGCGACTCATGAAGCCCGCCATGTCCTCGGGTCCGGTCCGGTCGGACAACTCCATGGAGTAGGTTTTGAGTTCTGCTGACAGATCAACCGCGCTCTGATACCTTTGCTCCGGATCCGGTTCCAGCATCCGGCAAAGCACCTGCCACAATTGTCGGGGTACATGTCCATAGACCTTCGATCGATCCAGCCCCGGCCATTGCCGAATGGCCTGAAAGGTTTCGGCCTCGGATTCACGAGGAAAAAGTGCCTTACCGGTCAACAATCGATAGCCTACCGCTCCCAGGGAAAAAAGGTCTGACCGATGCTCTGCCTTCGCACCCAAGACCTGTTCGGGGGAAAAATAGGAAATCTTGCCCCGAAGAAAACCAGCGCGGGTCGAATCTTCGCTGGTGGCCATCTTGGCAATGCCAAAATCCGTGACCTTGACCTGTCCATCCATCGAGATCATGATATTTTGTGGGTTGATGTCCCGATGCACTACCTTCATGGCCCGATTCTGATCGTCTTTAATCCCGTAGACATAGGCCAAGGCGCTGGCCGCTTTGGCCAGCACATAAAAAACCATGCCCGCGTCCATGGCCAGCTCTTGCTGCTCGGCCACGGCAGTGATTTGCGCGAGGGTCTTTCCCTTGACGTACTCCATGATCAGCAGAAAATCATCATCGACCTTCTCAAAATCAAATACTTGGACGATGTTGGGATGTTGCAAGGTAGAGAGGATCTGGGCTTCCTCGACAAACATTTTAATCAGCGTCTGGTCGTGGGTAAGATGAGGCAAAAGCCGCTTGATGGCCACCGTCTTTTGAAAACCCTCGGCCCCCACCACATTGGCTCGGTACACTTCCGCCATACCGCCAATGCCTATTTTTTGCACAATTTTGTACTTCAAACTCGCAATCCTTGCCCGCCCCAAATCAACCAGAACACTCGCACTTGCCTAACTCGGTTGTTTCAAGCATGCAGAAACAAACCTCTACCTGTACCGACTGCCCTTCTTGGGGGAAAACCCAAGCCGAAGCACCACTGGCCAGCAGAACCCGCGGATCATCATCCGTGAAACCATCTATCAGCAGGCGAATCATGCCCCAATCACTGAAGGCCGGTATCTCAAAACGGGTAAATCCGGCATCCAACTCTTGCTCGAAAACACTCTGCCCCGGCTGATCCTGCTCAACCGTAAGCACCAGCACCGAAATTTGCGCAAAAGGGTCCTCGCCGTCCGGAGATTGCAGCAAAACCGTCATTTTCACGGCCTCTCCACAGCCCGCGGTCAAGCCTAGCAGCAGGAAAAGACATCCCAGGTACTTGTTCCATGAAGGACTCACCATACTCGCCTCAAAACAAACAACTTTAGTCTAGCATAAACAAAATCTCACTGGAAATGAGAGATTGACTCGCAAACCCGATTGCTTCTAGTATTTATGTATTGGACAAAGAACACTCACCACTTCCTCTTTGAAGGGAGGACGTACATGCGACAACTCAGATCGTTTTATTATGTAACCATACTGGCTTTACTGGCTTCCGCTTGCGGAGACGACGGCAACAAGGGAACTTGCGACCTGGCCGCTCCCGACTGTGCCGATGGAATGGCCTGTGAAGCGGTCCAAGACGGCGAGGCCCGTTGTTATCTGCCCTTGATCATCCGGGGTTCGGTAGTGGATGCCACCGATGATAGCGCCGTGGCCCAGGCCCGGGTTCAGGCCGTCGACGCCAACGGGGCCGCGGTGGGATCCTCGGCCCAGACCGACAATTCCGGTAAGTTCAGTCTCACGGTCCCGGCCTCCCGTGATTTCGAGGGCACTCCCATATCAGATTCATACACCTTGCGCGCCCAGGCGGGAGGCTTTCAGCCCTTTCCCACCGCCATCCGCCCCGCCCTTCCCCTGGATGCCGCCGCGGCCATGGGCTCGGCCGAAGAGGGCTGGGTTATCGAAAACGCGCTGACCAGCATCGCTTTATTGCCGCTTCCGGGAGACAGCTCTTCCTTGGGTTCCATCGCCGGCAACATCGCGGCGTTGAAAAACCAGGGCATCCTGGTAGTAGCCGAAGGTGGCGGCCTCGGCTTGCCCGGGTTTTCAGACTCCGCGGGCGACTATATCATCTTCAATGTTCCCGCTGGCGACTACACCGTTCACGGCTACACCGCCTCGGTACAGCTCAATGAAGCCGAGGTCAGCTTGGCCGCCGCCGAAAAGAAAACCGGCGTAGACCTGACCGAATCCAGCGCCCCACTGAGCACCGTCACCGGAACCGTCCAGATCGTAAACGCCCCCGGTGAAGCGCTGACCTCCGTGGTACTGGCCGTAGAAAGCACCTTTGTCCAAGATGCCGCCCGCGGCATTGTGCCGCCAGGTCTGCGGGTCGGTGACATCACCGGCACTTTCACTTTGACCGATGTGCCCGACGGCAAATACGTGGTCCTGGCCGCCTTCGAAAACGACGATCTGGTCCGCGACCCCGATCAGACCATCGGCGGCAC
>JAUVBB010000406.1 GCA_030591445.1 Deltaproteobacteria bacterium
AGCACCCAACTATCTCGGTAGAACCAGGCAAATCCGATAAGCACGGCGCCATCGCTGTATCTATCCAATACCGAGTCCAGAGCCGCCCCACCGGGAGTCGGCGTACCCTGTGCCCGGGCCAGGCGACCGTCGAAAATGTCGAGCATTCCAGAGAAAAGATAAAGCCAGCCGCCCAAAGCAAAATGACCGGCGGCGATCGATATGCCCGCCCCAATGGCCACCAGTAAAGAAAGAGTCGTGACCGCCGACGCTGGAATCTTGCAGCAACGAATGAGGAACCACAAAGGTTGGGTCACCCATATAAAGTACAGGTGTATCCACTTACCCAGCAGCACACTGGACGCTTTTGATTCCATGTCTCGGTCCCGGAGCTGTCCTCGAAACAAAATCCGGATCGAATAGACGACCAGTCCAAAAGCGAAGTAAGAAACAAGAACGATGGCCGGTAACAGAGAACTCCAGATTCGACCAGAAGTGGAGAGATCGCCCAGGATCCAGTCAATTAAACCATTCATTTGAAGACACCTTTCGCTTTTTCCGTTATCCTACTTGTCCAGCACTTTGAGACGTTCAATTGCCTGACGTCTAATGGTCACACCCTCGGCATAATCTTCGGTTCCCGCCGGAAGATTTCGAATCATCGCTTCCAATAGTTTTCTTGCTCTTTCTGTATGGTTGTCCTCGATAGCCAAGTCGATGAAGAAGAGGTCCACATAAAGGTTTTTCGGGAATTTTCGCTTTACCTCGAGCATAATTTTAGTGGCACGTTCGCGGTCACACAAGGGCCAGGGCAGCCTGAATAGGTAGCGTGCTTTGGCTATCAATGGAGCACCTTGCATAAAGTCGCTGTCGAGGCGAATGGCTTGGTCCATCAAGTTCTCGATTTTTGTTTTGATGTTCGCTTTTACTGCGGCGAAAGTCCCCATACATTCCGCATACAGACCAAGATTGACACCGGCGAAGTAATAACCCTCGACACGCTTTGGGTAGTGTTTCACTAATTTTTTGCCAATCTTGTAACCACGGTGGGCCAGCCATTTTCTCTTTTGGTCCGGTTTTCTGTTTGTTGCAATATAGGAAATCGTTCTTGTGACCAGTAGGTTAGCCTCGAAATCGGAAGGTTTTATCTGGAGCGCCTCATCTGCCTTGCGTAATGCCTCTATTGCCATGTCTGGAATATGCCGTTGACGAAAACAAAGCCTGGCACTTTCAATAAGTGAATCAAATCTGTCTGCCTGCAGATCCTCGCCGGTCGCTTCTGGTGCGAATTCAGGGCAGCCGGTACCAAGTTTGCCGCACAAGTCACTCCGGCCACTGTCACCCTGCCCAATGACCGCTCCGTTCCAGTCAAAATCGAAGAAGCGAACCAGAGAACCGTGACTGCAATAGACCCACCTTTGAGTGTTTAATGGCTTTTGCCAGGCTACATGAGGATCGCCGAAAGCTGACCTGATCCGAGCTTGATCTTTACTCAGGGGCTGGGCAAGGCTATTGATGGGAATCCGATTGTAACCATGGCTAACCCGTTGAGAAGAACTGCAGGAGAAAGCGAGTAATGAAACCGCTGTAATGGCAACCAGCATTGTTTTTCTGGCAGATTTGATCTCAAATTCCTTTGCAACCTAAATTTAGAACAATTCTTTCGATTGTTCTATTTTAGAGCAAAAAAAACACCTATCGCTTTTTAATACCGTAAATGATCATGTTTGTTTGGCCTTTGATGCCTTCGGCAATTCGATTGCTTTTTCCGTAGAGCATGAAAGTCTCATCAAGGCCCCGCAGCCCGGAAATTGCAACTAGCGCAAACAATTCGGGATCATCGACAGTAAAAATGTCTTTGCTAATCCCGTCCATGATGATTTCCTTCAATAGTTCTATCTCTGCACCGAGAAATCGATCTCGCTCGGCACTTACCAAAGATCTCATTTCTTGTAGGTTTTCCACGCTCAAACCAGGCGCGGCTTTTATTTCCTGAAGAAAACTGTAACGAGCCTGGACCAAGCCAATTAGTTTTTCCTCTGGAGTAGGCGCTTTTTCTACTGCCGCTCTCATTCTAGCCATCATGCGGCTTAGTTCCATATTTGCCACCGCGATTAGGATGTCTTTTTTACTTTCGAAATAGTAGTAGACCGAGGTCTTGGCCATTCCAGCCTTTTCCGCAATATCCTCAAGGGTTGTCTTCTTGAATCCATACCTACCCAAGACATCGCGGGCGGCAGCGAGTAATGCCGCTTTTTTCTTGTCCTTAGCCTCAGTCATACCAACCTCTATCGATTGTTGTTTTCGAACTTTAGACTAATTTGTTCGATTCTTAGATCCTACGGATTTTGGGCGTCGAGTCAATCATTATGTTTGACACGGTATTCGCTGATGTGCTTTTATCGACCAATTGAATCATTAGTTTGAAGATTCAGTTTACACACAAATACGATGTTTCTAGTAGTTGTTACATTGCTGGCCCATGGTTTTCTGACCGCTATATCTGCTGACAAAGGAGTAGTGAATGAGTGATTCAATGAAAGCAAAAATCGAAAGTCCGACAGGAAAGCTGGGGGTGTTGTGTCCCGGGCTCGGGGCAGTTGCCACAACGTTTATTGGCGGAGTTGAAGCGGTCAGCAAAGGGCTCGCCAAGCCGATTGGCTCGTTGACCCAGATGGGCACCATTCGCCTGGGCAAACGCACTGATGACCGGTCTCCCAAGATCAAGGAGTTCATCGAGTTGGCCGGCCTAGGCGATTTGTGTTTCGGCGGCTGGGATGTGTTTCATGATGATTGCTACCAGTCTGCCGTAAACTGCAAAGTGCTGGACCGGGAGTTACTGGACGAGATCCGACCTGCTCTGGAACAGATCAAGCCCATGCCCGCGGTATTCGACCATCGTTATGTCAAGAAACTCAAGGGAGACACGAGCAACGTCAAGGATGGTCGCAATTTGATGGCCAAGGCCGAAGCGCTGATGAAGGACATGGATGTCTTCGCCGATAAGAATAAGGCCGATCGCTTGGTGGTCGTCTGGTGCGGAAGCACCGAGGCCTATCTTGCCGAGAAACCGGTGCACAAAGATCTGGTCGCCTTCGAAAATGGACTGAAGGAGAATGACCCCGATATAGCGCCGAGCATGGTGTATGCCTATGCGGCCATAAAAAAGGGCATCCCGTTTGCCAACGGCGCGCCCAACTTGACAGTGGAGATCCCGGCCTTGCTGGAGTTGGCCGACAAAACCAACACACCGGTCTCCGGCAAAGATTTCAAAACCGGACAAACCCTGATGAAGACCATTATTGCGCCGGGTCTCAAGGCCCGCATGCTGGGCATCAGTGGCTGGTTCTCGACCAATATACTCGGCAATCGCGACGGGGAAGTGCTCGACGATCCGGAATCGTTCAAGACCAAAGAGAAAAGCAAGCTGGGCGTGCTTGACTACATTTTGCAGCCGGAGAAGTATCCCGATCTCTACCGTGACCTTTACCACAAGGTGCGCATCAACTATTACCCTCCGCGGGGAGATGCCAAGGAGGGTTGGGACAATTTGGACATCTTCGGATGGCTCGGTTACCCGATGCAGATCAAGATCGATTTTCTCTGCCGCGATAGCATTTTGGCAGCGCCAATCGTGCTTGATGTTGCCCTGTTTTCCGATTTCGCCAAGCGAGCCGGCCTCAAAGGGATTCAGGAATGGCTCAGTTTCTACTTCAAAAGCCCCATTACGGCACCGGGCCTATACCCAGAGCACGACTTGTTCATTCAATTGAAGAAGCTCAAAAACACTCTGCGCTATCTCATGGGCGAGGACCTGATTACCCACCTGGGTCGCGAGTACTACGATCCCAGATGAAACCCTGGATTCTGGTTCGCTCCGAGCACGCCCTGATGCGTCTCGGCGGTCGCACGCTGCTGGGCCGTTTGCTGGAGATATTACGCCGGGAAAACCGTCCCGCGGAAGGAGTGATTTGCCCGGAACCGTTGGTGGCGCAAGTCAAGGACGAGTTGACGTCGGCGATCACGCCGTGCCGATTGGTGTTGCCCTCGGAATTCCTGCCTTTGGTCAACGAGAGTAAGGAAGAAAATTTGTTGCTAATAGATGCCGGCGTTCTGTTTGATCAACGCCTTATCAAAACGGGTTTGGACTGGAACGAGGCGAGTGTTCTGTTGGATTCCCGACCAGCGGATGGACAAAAAACGTTTTCACGAGTCAAGGGACATTCTTTTGCTGGAATGGCGGCATTGCCGGCAAGGAAAATATCTGAGCTTCTCGATACCGGATCCTCGATTTTCAACCTCACCGAAGAACTTGATGGAATCGACAAACTTGCGATATGCGACATTGAAGGTCTACCACCATATCATCCTCCGATTAGACGTGCTTTGCGTCCGTTCTGGGTTCCAATCGAAGATAGTGGAGATATCAGGCATGCCCGGTGGACGCTTGCTAGATCGATGAGCAAGGGGCACATGGAATGGCTCGTATACTTACTTAATCGCCCAGTGGAAACGTTCCTGTCTTATTTTCTTGCCGAGACGCGTATCACACCGAATCAAATAACGATCGTGTGTAACCTGGTGGCTTTCGGTGCCTGTGCGCTATTCGCCCTGGGACATTTGTGGATCGGTGTTCTATTGTCACTTTTCGTCGGTATCTTGGACGGGCTTGATGGCCGCCAAGCCAGGATTCAGATCAAGACCAGCAAGCTCGGTGAAATCGAGCACTTTTTCGACAAGATTTATGAGATTTCATGGATGGCGGCCCTGGGGTGGCATTTTTCTGCCGGCCTGACAAACATGCCGGAAGTATGGGCCGCTGTCGGCTGGATCGCGGCGCATATTATTGATGGTGGGGCTTACTATTTTTATCGGGCCAAGAGCGGCATGATGATTGACGAAGCAACCAAAACCGATGCCGTTATCCGGTTTTTTGCCGGTTGTCGCAATACCAGTATGGCGATACTGTTGATAGGCCTGATCGTCGGTCGACCCCTGTCGTTCTTCTGGTTTATCGTATGGCTGAACGGCGCCACTGCCGTCATTCATTGGTTACGAACTGCAGTCCTCTTATCGAGCCGGCGGCAGAAATGATCCACCTTCCGTCAATTGGTGGGCGGTTGCTTATTGCCTGAGTTTACGTTTATCCAGAAACCAACGATCAATCCAATAGCAATACCGATCAGTTTTCTAACCCGGCGCACCAGTTCCATCGAGAATCCGGTTAAGGGATCCATCCCCATGAATTTGTAAAGCATGGCCGCGCCGCCCTCGGCTACGCCCACCTGGCCGGGTATGAAGGTAAGGCCCCAGGCGATTAACTGGGTGGCCGTCTGGGTGAGGAACGCCAACAGCAAAAGCCATAGCGGGCCCTGTTTTGGCAACAGGGCCATCAGGATGATCCAAACCTCTACTGCCTGTAGGAGGCGAACCAGTGCCAGACAAACCATGGTTCGGGAAAATGCGGCAGGCCGGCGGGACCGGAACGCTCTGATGCGACAATCTATCGACCCGGCCTTGGCAAGCAGCACATCAGGGTTTTTCAACCTGACCATGGGCAGCTTGGAAACCAGCCAGATCGCCTTATGGGCCGCACCGACGCGAATTAGGGCGTATAGCAGCGCCAGTGGTATGAAGAAAGCCAAGGCTACCCCGAAGAGGAACGCCACGACATGCGTGGGCAGGTCGATGAAGATCAGGCAGGCGATAGGAGCCAACAGGGTGAATATATTCACCGACAGCGTGTTGAGAAAATGCAACACCACCAGGGAGGCTACGATTTCTTCCCCGTCAACCTTGTTTTTCATGATCGTGCCGCGCAGCACTTCGCCCATTGTCGCCGTTGGCGTCAGTGCATTGATAGCGTGCCCGGCCCAGAAAGCGGCCAGAAAATCACGGTAACGAGCCGTCGTACTGGCCGGGTCGACAATTTGCATCCAAGCCAAGGTAGTCAGCAAATTGCTGGCCGTGTAGGCCAGCAATACGAAGGGAAAATACCAGCCCACCTGGATCATACGCTGGCCGACTTCCTTGATGTCGAGTTTTATCAGTAGACCGATCAAAATGCCGGCCCCTAGCACTATGAAACCCAGGTTGATGGTTTTGGTTAGGCGTGATGTCAAAGTTTTTAGACCCTCTTGAGCTTGTCAGCCAAGGTATAAGAGGTATCTGATCACAATAATGTTTTTCATTCAACTGTACTCATGGGTACCTGACTTCGCAGAGTCATAGGCTTCTGCTCATGATGCGGGCACCCACTAGCCCCTGATTCGGCCCGAACGATCCACATGCATTCCATCCGGGAGTATTTCCTCCACCCTCTTTCGGTAACCCCTCACGGACCAACCAAGATTCTTTAAAGTGCCTGCATTGGAAGCGCGGAGTCTCAACGGTGTCTCCTCGTTCACCAACAGTTCCAGTACCGATTGGCCAAATTTACTCTTGATATGTTTCTTGTGGTTCAAGATAGCCTGCTCACGCCGCTTTTCTTTTCGCCTATGCAGCCAGCCGGAGATATTCATTTCCGGACCTTTCTTGAAATGTCAGTCTTTTGTCTGTCCTATACTTTAATCCAACAGAGAACGTGTTTTGAAACTCCTTGGTAATC
>JAUVBB010000404.1 GCA_030591445.1 Deltaproteobacteria bacterium
AGAGAAGCGCTACGAGCTTAGCCGGGTAGCGGCCGCCTATGAGGCAGAGAGTGACCGAAATCAGCTCGAAGAGGCCTTCGTCAAGTACGTGGCCAAATCTGCCATCGGTCCAGTCCCGGTTCTTGAGGAACTGGCGAAAATGCCCTTCGACCTGGTGTTGACGGCCGAGGTGGATGGAACCATTGAAAAGGTCTGGGCGGAAGCCGGGCGCAAGATTAGGAAATTCGTGGGCCTGGATGGAATCGACCTGGGCAGTCTCGATGTCGGCGAAGTGGGTCTTATCAAGATCTTTGGCGACATTCCGGATCGCAAGAGTCTGGCCATAAGCGAAGAGGACCAGGAAGAGCGCCTCGGTCACCTAGGCCTGGCCCCGGCTGAGTTACATGCCGAACTTGCCACCCGGGAATTCTTGTTTGTCGGTCATCGCTGGAATTCGGGTGAGTTCAAGCGGCTGTACCGGCATTTGGCCAAGGGCCGGGAGGCGGGGGCGGCAAAAAGTAGGGGCGTTTCCGCCAAAGTAGCCCCCAGTGTGCGCGGCATGTGGGCCGGCAGAGGCTTGAACATCTATGCCGGCAACGAGTTGCGCTTTGTCGAGCAGCTGCGCCAAGTGACGTTGGAAACGGAAAAGCAACAGCGAATCTCCGAGTCCATCTCGGATGAAAGGCTGATATCAAGCTCGGAAACAGCTAGCCTGAAGCGGCCTTATAAATTTCTGAGCTACTTTGAAGAGAAGGACCAAGATATCTTCTTCGGCAGAGAAGAAGAAAGCAGAAAGCTCTACAGCTTGGTGGTATCGAATCGCCTGGTTTTGCTGCATGCTCCTTCCGGGGCTGGTAAGACCTCGTTGCTCAATGCCGGCGTGATTCCTCGGCTCAAGACGGAAGGCTATGAAGTAGTCGTCCGCCGGGCTATCAAAGATCCCGAACAGGAGATTCGCCAAGCAGTCCTGGACCTGCTGGGTGAGGAGCAGAAAGTCGATCTTTTCAATCGCGTGGTTTCTTCCCCACTGCCTATTTTTTTGAAAGATGCCGGCAATAAGCTCGACCAGCCCCTGGTGATCGTCCTAGATCAGTTCGAAGAGTTCTTCATTCGCTTTTCGAAGAAGATAAGAAAGAACTTTGCCGCCGTGCTTGGCGAAATTCTTCGCGACCGAACCCTGGCGGTGAGATTCGTCCTGTCCCTACGGCACGACTTTTTGCATCACCTTTCCGAGTTCAAAGCCAAAATCCCGAACATCTATCACCACGAATTTGCCATGGGTAATCTGACCTCCGAGGGCATGGCCGAGGCCATCCAGGAGCCGGCAAAATTGGCCGGGCTTAGTTACCAAGAAGGATTGTCCGAGCGAATGCTTACCGACCTGGGCGCAGCCGGATCCGAGCCGCCCCAGTTGCAGATCCTTTGCGACCGCCTCTATGACGAACTAGGCGAAGGAGAGGTCGAGTTCACCGAAAAGCACTACCTGCGCTTGGGCGGAGTGCAAGGCATTATGGCCGCCTATCTGGAACAGTTTTTGGCGCGCCTGACCGGATCAGAGCACGACCTCAGCCGGGCGGTACTCAAGGCCTTGGTTACCTCCATGGGCACCAAGGGGATCGTGACAATTGCAGCCATTGCCCGCGAGCTCAACAAAACCGAGAAGCAAAGCGAAAAGGCCTTGCGCCAACTGGTCAACGCGCGTTTGGTTCGAAAACTTGGTGGTGAGGAAGAAAGCTACGAACTGAGCCACGAATGCCTCATTGAAGAAATCGGCAAGTGGATTGAAGAGCGCGACCGGGATTTGAAAAAGGCCCAGGAATTACTTCAGCAGGAAATGGTCAATTACCAGAAATTCGGCTTGCTGATGACTCCGGGTCGGCTGACAATTGTCAAGGAGCAGGAAAAAGAGCTTCATCTCAACAAGGCCGAGAAAGATTTTCTTGCCAAGAGTAAGCGCAATCAGCGCAAGAAAAGACGCTTGTTGCTAGCCGCCATTGTTGCGGTTTTGGCCCTGGGCGTGGTCGGCAGCCTGCTTACCAACCGCTACCTGAAAATCGGTTTATGCGAAGGAGCCGGCGAAAACATAGCCGGAGTTTGGAACCCGGAACGAAAGCAAAGAATCAAAGAGAATTTCCTCAAGACCTCTCGTCCCTACGCCCAAGACAATTTCATCCGCGTAGACAAAGCCCTGACCCAGTACGCCGAGAACTGGGCATCCATGCGCATCGATTCCTGCCAAGCCACCCGCATCAAAGGCACCCAGCCCGAACAGCTAATGATCCTGCGAATGGCCTGCCTGGATCGCCGTCTTTCCGAACTAGACGCCTTGGTGAATCTATTTGCCCGCGAGGCCGACGCCAAAACTCTGGACAAGGCCGTCCAAGCCGCCATGGGTCTCACCAGCATAAGCGCCTGCGCCGACACCACCGCTCTAAGCGCCGCCGTCCCGCCGCCGGAAGATTTGCTCAAGCGAGAAAAGGTAGAAGCGTTTAGAAAAAAACTAGACGAAGTGAGAGCCTTGGAGAATGCCGGCAGGTATCAGGAAGGGTTGGAACTTGCCCAAAAGTCCATGGCGGAAGCCCAAAAGATCGACTACAAAGCAGCAGAGGCCGAGGCCATGTACTGGTTGGGTAATCTGCAAGCTTCAACCGCACACTACGAAGATGCGGCCAGAACACTGGAAAAATGTAGAGTGACAGCTGATGAAGCCAAGCACGATGACATCAGGGCCAGGGCAATTATTCGTCTCATTGCTGTGCTTGGTTTTGATCTTGCGCGTCTTGATGAAGTGGAGCCCTTGATAATACGATCGGAAGCAGTCATCTCTCGTCTTGGAAATAAAGG
Organism: Deltaproteobacteria bacterium; assembly: GCA_030591445.1. Taxonomy (GTDB): domain Bacteria; phylum Myxococcota; class B64-G9; order B64-G9; family B64-G9; genus JAUVBB01. Next base: position 2,824 of record JAUVBB010000404.1, read on the forward strand.
GGTGCTCAAGGCACATTGGCTTCAAATCAATGGGACCGTATTCAAGAAAAAGGGCGAGTACGACCGAGCTCTCGTGTACTTAGAGAAAGCACTGAAGGTAGAGGAAAATTCATTAGGACTCGATCATCCGAGTCTTGCAAGGTCTCATAATAAAATTGGAATTGTATTCAAGCTAAAGGGCGAGTACGACCGAGCACTTCCGCACTTGGAGAAGGCGCTGAAGATAAAGACAAGAGCCTTGGGTCCCAGTCATCCGGACATTGCCTTTTCCCTTAACAATATTGGGAATGTGTTGAACAAAAAAGGCGAATACGACCGAGCGCTAGCGCACTACCAAAAGGCACTGCAAATATTAGAAAAAGCCTTGGGTTCCGAGCATCCGACGGTGGCAAGTCCTCTTGTTAACATGGGACTCGTGCTTTTCGAAAAGGGCGAGTATGACCGTGCACTCAGTGTTTACCGTAAGGCATTGAAAATACTTGAAAGAAAACTTGGGACCGAGCATCCGATCGTGGCAACTACTTTGCATAATACTGGAAACGTGCTCGAACAAAAAGGTGAGATCGATAAAGCATTTGCGCTTTACCAGAAGGCACTGAAAATAAGGGAAAAAGTTCTGGGACCCGAACATCCTGATATTGCCGATTCTCTTTTTGGCATTGGATCCATGTTCTACGAAAATGGCGAGTACCATCGCGCACTCCTGCACTATGAGAAGGCATTGAAAATAAGGGAAAAAGCCTTCGGGCCCGATCATCTTTATTTAGTGAACCCTATACTCGGCATCGCTTGGATCAAAATCAAAAAGAAGAAGAACAGCGAAGCAAAAATAATGTTTGAGAGGGTCCTCTCTATCTGTGGCACCGACAAATGCAAAGGTGGAGAGAAAGTAGCACTTTTCGAAGCACAGTACGGCCTGGCCGAATCTTTATGGAAAACCGATGGAGATCGAAAACGTGCTATCGATCTTGCCCGCCAAGCCCGAGACTATTTCAAGACCTTGAAATCAGTTCAAGGAATGAAGCGCCTGCAAGAAGCAGAGGCCTTACTCAAGAAGATGATCTAGGTATTATTAGGCACGCTGTTCCCAGTTTTTGTCTCAAATCCCCAGAAAGTGTAGCCTAAATATCCAAATTCTGTAAGTCCTTATATGAACACAAAAAAACCCGATTTTGGCTGGTTTTGTCATTGAAATGTGATTCCTAATTACAACATATGCGTACTTTAGGCCATTTCATAACTATCAGTTATTGCTTTGAAAAACAGGTGCTGCGTTTTGGTCTAATTCTTGCTGTAAACCATTGACTGTGATGATTCTATTGATAAAAGAAAGGGAGAAATTATGAAAACCAAGACAACCGTAAAAGCCGGAGTTAATCCATTGACTACTTTGACCGGTGAAACTATTGATCTTGAGAACTGGGCTTGATTAGAAGAATAACGTAGTGGGTCACGAGCCTTGACAGACAAGTGTCGGTTATTGTGAGGATTTTACTGGGCGAAAGCCGAGGCCGGCGCGGCGGCCGTTGGGGACGAATAGGTTTCGGATGGCGGCCCGGGAGCCCAAGGCGTAGCGGCTGTAAGATCCGCCGCGCTGTACGCGCTTGAAGCCCGAGGCGGAGCCATCCGCGGGGCCCCAGGGATCGCTAATTGAGGTAGTCGGGTAGTCGGAGTACCAGTCACTGACCCATTCCCAAACATTACCAAGCATGTCGTGAAGGTCCCAGTCGTTGGCGGCCAGGGTGCCTACTGTGTGTAGGGTATCGCCGCTGTTGCCGCAGAACCAGGCTATCGGATCCAGCACATCGTTGGGGCTTTCGCAATAGATGTGTTCGGCGTCCAGGTCTCCCCGGTAAGTCGCGGTGAGCGTGCCGGCCCGGGCCGCATACTCCCACTCGGCTTCGGTTGGTAGCCTATACCCGGGGCATTGGTAAGGGGTGGCATAGGCGGCGGCGGGCTCACAATTGGCGAAGGTGCCCGAACCGGTACAATCATAGCAAGACGGGAGCTTCTCGGCATCGGAAAGTGCGTTGCAGTAAGCGGCGGCCTCGTACCAGTTGACAAACTCGACCGGGCAATTCACTCCGCAGGTGGTGTTTTCTGACGGGTTATAGCCCATGAGAGCCTCGAATTGCCCCTGGGTTACTTCCGTGGATTGCATGACGAATCCCTTATTGAGGGTAACCGGGTGTTGCACCTCATATTCGTATCTTCCGGCCTCGCTCTCCGGTGAGCCCATCTGGAAGTCGCCGGCCGGGATGGTTACAAACTCACTTGCCTCCAAGGTCACACATTGCCCGATTGCGTTGCAGGTCTTATCGGCAGAGCAGCCAGGCGCGCAAGTCCCACCACAGCCGTCCGGGCCGCATACCTTGCCCGCGCAGTCGGCTGTGCAACCCTCGCACTGACCGGTCGCATCATTGCAGGTCTCGTCGGCAGAGCAGCCAGGCGCGCAAGTTCCACCACAGCCGTCCGGGCCGCATACTTTGCCCGTGCAGTCAGCTGTGCAGCCCTCGCACTGACCGGTCGCCTCGATGCAAGTCTCGCCGTTAGTGCAGCCAGGCGTGCAAGTTCCACCACAGCCGTCCGGGCCGCATACTTTGCCCGCGCAGTCGGCTGTGCAACCCTCGCACTGACCGGTTGTTTCGTTGCAAGTCTCGCCCGCAGCGCAGCCGGGCGCGCAAGTCCCGTCGCAGTTATCCGGACCGCATTCCTTCCCGGTGCAGGACGGGGAGCAATCGCAGGGTTCCTCGCAAGCAGTAAGGTCTGAGTTGCAGCCGCACTCACAATGGCTTGTCTGATCTCCTTCGGTACCGCAGCTATCTACCCAGTAGGTATCGCCTTCTCTGCAGACAATATGGTCCTTTGGTCGGCAGTTGCCGTCGGCAATAGAACCTTTGCCACATCCATTTAGAAGTAGGATTCCGAGGTATAGAATTGGGGCAAGATGGGATTGAAGAAAAAACTTTGAGAACATCATTTGCACTTCCTCTGGCACCGGTATGTGGTCTGTATTATTTTGAATGCCGTGTTGGCATTTATCAAGTAAATAGAGGACTATTCAAGTTGACGAAGGAGATCAGGGCAAGTTACACTGGCGGCCTAAATCGGGAACAACATGAACAATATTGCCTTTATCGACGCCCATACTCATGCCAATAGCCGCTCCAGCGAGGATTTTGAGCGTTTGGCGGTGGTGGGTTGTGTGGGTTTGGTGGCGGTGGCGGGGGATGAGGGCGGGTTTCGTGGGCCGGACTCGGTGTTGGATCATTTCCAGCGGCTAGATCGGGTCGATCGCGCGCGGGTGGAGCAGGCCGGGGTTAAGTGTTTTTTGGCTCTTGGGGTTCATCCCCGAGGCATTCCTGGGCGGGGGCTCGATGAACTGCTTGATGGTCTTGGCGATGCTCTGGATAGCTATCGGGCTGATGCCATTGGCGAGATTGGGCTGGAGCAGGGTGGGGATGATGAAGAACGGGCCTTGTTGGGGCAGTTGGGTTTGGCCGCGGAGCGTGCCTTGCCGGCCATTGTCCATACGCCTCGAAAAGGCAAGGCAAAGGTTGTGCGCCGTTGTCTGGAATTGATTGACGAAAGTGGTATACCTCCGGCGCAAGTGCTGCTTGATCATCTTGATGAAACTTGTCTGGACCAGGCGGTCGATTCGGGTTGTTATTTGGGGCTCAGCGTGCATCCGGCCAAGCTGTCGCCGGCCGAGACCTGTGGCTTGGTGGCCAAGACGGATCCTGCCCGGCTGGTGCTTTCTACTGATATGGGTTCCAATCCTTCTTATCTTTTTG
>JAUVBB010000412.1 GCA_030591445.1 Deltaproteobacteria bacterium
ATGTTGATAAAACGGGATCATGTCTTGGCCAAAAAAACCAGCCCGCGCACTTTTCAGAATCAACAAACCAATACTCTCCGACCCAGCCACCAAGGGCAGAGATGCTTGCGACTCAATCTTAAGACCGTTCGCCTCCAGGCTATCATCGCGGCAAGACAAACCCTCTTGAACCCGCTCCTCCAAGTCCTCGTCGGCCACGTTATCCAAACGATAAAACCGGCTAGGCTCCCGGCTGGCCTCCCAACGACTACAGCCATTTTTTTCCTGCAACCAGAACTCAAGATGATCACAAGCAGAAAAACCGGCCAGAATCTCTGCCAACTCAATCAGAAACTCGACCGTAGGCCGCACCTGATTGGCACAAAGCAAGATCTTCAGTGACAAAGCCCGAAAACTAGGTGAGGTCTCGGTAGTGTCGGTAGTTGGATTGGACTGACCCATAAATTCCCTTCAAAAAGCCGCGCCGATCCAACTTAGAAGTTGCGCCCCCGCCCGTCAAGCAGGATCGGCAATCCACCTTTCCGGCTTACCCGGAACCCTTCCCAGTCGGCCAAAAGAGCATTCAAGTCTTTGCGGAGCGAAAAACTGCATTTTTTCTCTTTGCCAATCTTTGGTATCTCGCGAATAATTATGGTTTTTCACCAAATACGAGTAATTTTTGCGGAGTTTGCGGTTTCCGCGAAAATGCTCTCCCTTCACTCTTTAATTCGGGCCAACCCCATACAAATAGCCACAAGTGCCAAGTGTCATGACCTGTCTTCTGTTCATCTCGGTAAGTTTTCTGCTTGACCGGGTGATTCAGCTCCGAGATTATCGGGCACAGAAAATCTAGAGAATGGGAGTCATCAAATGAACTATTGGGTCTTGAGAATCTTAGTGGCAGTGATTCCTCTTTTGGTTGCTTGTCGAACGACAAAGCCGAACATAGAACCAGCTGCGTCGGCGCATCGATCGGCAACGGAGGCCAAGAACAGTGCAGCCCCACGAAGCGTTGCCACTTCAAGCGACGGGGTAAAAATCATCTATGACCGCTATGGCCATGGAGACATTGCGCTTATTTTTGTCCATGGTTGGAGCTGCGACCGAACCTATTGGCAAAATCAGGTCCACGCCTTTTCTAGCAGCTACCAGGTAGCCGCTATCGATCTAGCTGGCCACGGGGAGTCCGGATCTGGCAGAAAGCAGTTCACCATAAAAGCCTTTGCCAAGGACGTAGAGGCCGTCGTCGCTAGCATCAACGCCGAGAAGGTGATCCTGGTTGGCCACTCGATGGGAGGCGGCGTCATCGCTGAGGCGGCCCGATTATTGCCGGGACGAGTGATCGGTCTGGTCGGAATCGACACCCTTCAAAACGTGGCCTACACCATGAAAGAAGAGCAGCTGGAGGAAATGATCAGGCCTTTTGAAGAGGAGTTTGTACCTGGGGTCAAGGCCTTTGTTTCGAAGATGTTAGTAGATAGCACCGACCCGGAACTGGCTGACTGGATCCGAAATGATATGGCGGCAGCCCCCAAAGAGGTCGCCATCAGTGCCCTGCGAGAACACCTCGGTCAGTATGTTACCGGCGAAGCAGCCCAAGCATTCCAAGACATCAAAGCACCCGTCTACTGCTTGAACGCCACTTTGTGGCCCACCTCCACCGAATCAAATCGCAAGCACATGACCTCATTTGATGTCGTCCTCATGGAAAATGTCGGACACTTCCCGATGCTCGAGCAGCCGCAAAAGTTCAATGAAGAACTAGCCCGGATCATCACCAGAATCTTGAACCTTCCTTGAGGGTGGCTGATCCAATAAAGCCTGGAGCCATCTCAAGTACCTAGCCCCAAGGCGTCAAACAGGGTCGGGTCTTGACATTTGACATTTACAGAAAAAGCAGAAACTCGCCTAACCCATTGTAATCAATACACTACAAGTGTCAAATGTCAAGTCCTGACCCTGGTCTTCGGTCTGCAGGCCCGCCGATAAAACCGAACCTCCTGCTTGCGATCCTTGTCCACCTCAAACCCGTTTCGGTATTTGAAAGCAAGACCGTGGCAACCAACGGCTTTACCCTGGTCGCAGGCCGTTCGGAGTCGCCCAATCTCTTCGGCCTCGTCCTTTCCCGGCGGATCGGCAAAGACGGGCAGGCACAGGCTAACTGTCAAGCCAGCGATCAAGCAGGTCGATTTTATGGTATGTCCCTCCTCAATCAGGACTTGAGGGGCTATTGCCCAAATCATGATTGAACCATTGCATCATAGCACAGAGCCGATATGATTGTGGCGTCCGGGAGGTGACCTGATGACGGGGCGCCAGGAATCCCGGTAATTAGTGTCATTAGAAATTAAGGGAAAATGTAAATGATATCTACAAGACGAACAGAGTATAAGTTCTGCTGGATCTTACTCCTCTTTTTATCCTCTTCGACTGGATGTAGAGCATATGTCAATTCCACACCGCGAAAAATCCTTGAAGGCGATAACGATGCAAATTTTCAACGAGTATTTGGAGTCAAGCTGGCGCCAGATGTTACCGTCGTGAATTCCGTTGTGTCTGCTTATGAAAGTAGGCTTGGAGTGGTAACAACCGATGATTTTGAGTTTGAGTTGCTTGTTTCACCTGAGTGGATCGAAAATTGGATAGAGGGTAGTGCCGCAAGATCTTCATCGTCTGGCGTTATATCATTAGCTTTGCGCGAAGGTGACCCCAAACAGTTTGCTTGGAGACAGAAAAAAAGAGCTAGGGCATGGTACGTCCCAAAATCGATTGAGTCCTATAGCCTGTACACGGATTGTACAAGCGTTGGCTACTTGCATGTTCTCGTAGATCGTGAGCCGGTTGGAGATCGGCTCCGTGTATTTGTTAGCAAACATTGATGGTGGAGACTGGATTTGCTGTTCCATGCGCGTGATTTCATCTTCGGACAGGATTTTATAATAGCGTTCGCGTTTTCGCTCTGATAGCAAGCCAGCTCATGTGTCTAGCCCCAATGGGAAACCTGGGCATGGCCATGGTTGAGGATTTGTTGGTTGAGGAACTTGCCTTGGCCAAAAATGGCGTCTTTGTCGCTCAGCTCGGAATGGTAGAAAACGTCGCCCACGTAGCGGGCATAGATGTCGGTTTTGTAGGTGTGAACAACGATGGGATCAATGCCGGCCAGGCACTGCTTAACGAATTTGCTGGCAGCCTTGCCCGCTTTCGTGTTTCGTTCGGGCGCATCGATGCCGCGCAGCCGAATAGCCTCTACCCGATGGGTGCGAAAACCGAGATCGATGCGAGCAGTAAGAGTGTCACCGTCAATAACCCGTTCCACGCTGGCCACATAGTTGTGGGTGGCCAAGCTGGGGCGATCAAGCAAATGAGGGCTCGCCGCCCCGGCTTGTTCCGACTGATAGAGATTGCTTCGCAGAGCCCGCCGCAGCACCTTGGATGACCAGTTTTGGCTGATAGCATTTTGCAGATAGAAAGCCCGCTCGTCGGCATCGCGCACGGGCAACAACTCCGCGTGGACCGCCCAACTCAAGCCGCGAATCTCGGGCTCCACCGGCAAGCCCTCAGGGTAAGTGTGAAAAAACTGCAAGGCGCGGTAAAGGATGGAAGGCGCAATACCAAGGTCTTTTGCCAGCCTCCCCATCAACGCCCCCGCCCCCTCAACTTTGCCAATTTCACGAGCCCCACTCAGACGCTGGCCCATACGCCAATAAGTTTGATTCCGTAACTCCGCAATCACCTGCAAAGCCCGCTGCCGTCCTTCGCTCAGAAGAGCATCCAAATCTTTGCGGAGGGCAACATATGATTTTGTCTCTGTGGTGATCTTTGTCATCTCACGAATATACCAGGCTTTTTATAAAATATGAGTATTTTTTGCGGAGTTTGCGGAGTCCGCTAAAAAGACCAACCCCCTACAAATAGCCACAAGTTGGACAAAGAACCATATACAAATAGCCATGGCATGGTTTTTTGTACCTTGATAAAAAGCCAATAATGTAATAGTATCAGAGCAGGTAGACATATAAGGACAAGAAATGAAAAGGGATATTTTATCAAATCTCGAAAGTTGGCGAAAAAGCAAGAGACGCAAGCCAATTATGCTTCGTGGGGCGAGACAAGTCGGCAAAAGCTATCTCATTCGGGAGTTTGGACAGAGCTTTGATCATTTTGCGGAAATTAACTTTGAATTCAGTCCCCGGCTGATCTCCGTATTCGAAAAAGACTTAGACCCGGTTCGAATTGTCCGCGATCTTTCCCTCTTTCTTGGCGAACAGATTGTGCCAGAGAAAACGCTGTTGTTTTTGGATGAGATTCAAGAATGTCCCAAGGCGATCACGGCGCTCAGGTATTTTTATGAGAAGCTGCCCGAGTTGCACGTGGTGTCGGCTGGTTCGTTAGTCGATTTTGCGCTTGAAGAGATTGGCATTCCGGTTGGAAGGATTGATTTTCTTCACCTCTACCCCCTATCATTTCTCGAATTCTTAACAGCCAAGGGGTACGACCAACTCAGGGTGGAAATTGAGAATCCCCCCGATCTTGCCAAAGAGCTGCCTGCGCTTGCCCACAAAAAGTTGCTCGATCTTCTTGGTGAATACCTGGCGGTCGGGGGAATGCCGGAGGCCGTCGAAGCATGGGTAGAATCCGAAGACTTGAAGCAATGCACCGCGGTTCACAAAAGTCTCGTTCAGGCCTTCAGGCAAGACTTCGTGAAATACGCCGGCAGAGTTCAGCAGAATCACGTCGAAATGGTTTTCAGTGCCATACCAAGATTGCTGGGAAGAAAATTTGTATTCCACTCCGTCACACCGGACGTAAGATCCAGGACGCTCAGGCCGGCGCTTGAGCTACTGGCAAAGGCCCAGGTCGCTCATATCGTAAACCACTCTGCGTCCAATGGAGTCCCCCTGGGCGCGGAGGTCAATCCTAGGCTTTTCAAGGTGCTGCTTTTAGATGTCGCTCTCACGCAGACACTCCTCGGTATCGATCTTGGCAAGTGGATCTTGGATGCCAGTAGTGCCATCGCCAACCGCGGCGAAATCATAGAAGCCTTCGTCGGTCAAGAGATGCTGGCTTATGGCGCACCGGATATCAAAGGAGAGCTATTCTATTGGGTGCGGGAAAAAAGAAGCTCCTCCGCGGAGATCGACTACGTGGCCGCCCAAGGACCTGACATCATACCCATCGAGGTCAAGGCAGGAGTGAGTGGTTCAACAAAGAGCCTTCACCAGTTCCTAAAAACAAAGACCGCCACCCGCCAAGGCATCGTGTTTTCAGCCCAACCCTTCGATCCGTGCGGCCCGGTGTTGCACTACCCCCTTTACGCTGTTTCCCGATTGACCTCGAACGAAGCCTGACCCCTGTCTTTAGGATTGACCCCAGCCTATCGGATGTGGCTGCTTATTTTTTCTATCCCCGCAAGGATGTCTCATTGTTGCGACAGTTGATTGGGTTCGCGTGAAGCCGTTTGGTTTCACCTGCTATGGTCGAAAAATATCTTTCTTAGTCTTTTCAGCTACCTGAAGTCTCGGCATGAAAGTTGCTTTTAGTTCTTGGCTGGATAGAGAAAAGGACCAAAATGCCGAAACTGAGCAGAGCTGTGGTGGTGGGGATAGTTGTGTTTTCGATCTCGGGTCTTGCATCCGGCCAGGACAATACCGTGCCGCTGGCATTGGATCAAAAGGCGGTGGTGATCAAGAATGCGGATAGTTTCTCCATCCGTCCTTATTATGAGGATCCGGACTCGAACCCATTCACCATCGAGATCCGCAGCGCTCCCCAGCATGGCACGATAGCGTCCGTGGGCGTTTACGGCGTCAATTACGTGCCCGCTGATGGCTACACGGGTCAGGATTCGTATGCCTGGGTGGTCAACGATGGAGAGGCTGATTCCAATGAAGGCGTGGTCAGGATCCTGGTGCGTGAGGCGGATGATCATACCGACATGATGGTGCTTTTGGTGGTCAACAGTCTGCTGCTTCCCGAAATCGAGACCGAGGTGGAGAGACTCAGGACCGATCTGGAGAATGAGGGGTATCGCTCCAAAATTCTTGCTTTTGAATCGGGCCAGGCTGCAGACGTTTTGTGGCAAGTACTGAGAGCCGAATACAACGAGCCCGGGAGTTTCATGGCGGGGGCTATCCTGTTGGGAAATCTTCCGACTGCCAAGAACAGCCAGAGCAGCAATACTACCGACTTGTGTTACTGGAACATGGAGGTCTTCAAAGACGTGACCAGACGTCACATCTGGGTCAGTCGCATCGGCATGTCGGATTCCGTCACCGGCACCGAGGTCGAGATGGTGAAGCGTGCCTTACAGACCAACCACGACTATCGCACCGGAGCGCAGCGCTTGTTCCATAACGCGGGATTCGGCAATGCCCTCTACGAAACGGTGGATCAGAATTCCTCCAATGTCCAGGCGCTGCTGGAGGTATGGCCCGAGGTTACCATCTGGCCGAGCTACAGCCGCTCCCGGGTCGAACAACACCGGGGCGGAGGCGATACCCTGGACTTCACCTGCCACGGGGGCCCACAACGGGACCTCTACGTCTACGACA
>JAUVBB010000036.1 GCA_030591445.1 Deltaproteobacteria bacterium
AAGAACACGGAATGGACTGGATTCGGCCTGGAACAAGGCAGCTGTCCCGCGGCCGAAAGTTGCGCCCCCAATCCTGAAACCTCCAACAACACCGATATCTATTACATGAACTGCACCCGGATCGAGCCCGGTTCTCACTTTCTTATCGTCGACACCTTCAGCGACCCGGATTATTGCATCCCGGATTTCGACTTGCTCATCGAAGAATGTACTTGTGTGGCAGAAGCCATGCTTTGCCTGGACAAGCAAACGGTCGCAGAATGCGGCCTAACCGGCGACATGGTGGCAAAGTACACCTGCGGTGACCAAGGCTGTGGCTCTTTCGGAAACAAAGAAGATTGCCTGCCCATTATCGTCGAATCCCTGCCCTATGAACACACAGGCCAACTTCTCGGCACCGGCCGCAGCGACTATTTCCAGATCCAACTCGCCGCGGCCGCCCAAGTCACCATCAGCACCGCCAAGGTCGACGAGGATGTCGATACCTTCTTAGAATTGTACGACGACGCCACGGAACTCATCACTGAAAACGATGACGATGACAACAACGCGCCTTTCAGCCTGCTGGAAAACCAGAGCCTGCCAGCGGGAACCTACTATGTTCGGGTCAAAGGCTGGGATGACGACGTGGCCGGCACCTATCTGCTGAACATCTCGGCACAATAAGTACTATCCCAGAACCCCCTCTTTCCAAAGTCAGGTAGCAATTACCCTGGCACCGTTATTTCCGTTACTTCCCGTCTATCCCCCCGCAAGGGGCACAATTGAGATCTTCCCCTGGCCTTGACTTTGGACTCAGTCCAACATACAATGATGTCATGATGGGGAAACCACATTGGTCACTCAGTCGAGTGAAGAAGTTGGTCAATGAGGGAAGGATGTTTATTCAACGAACGAGAGCGTTGAATTTTTTTCCAACACCGAAGGAAGCGTGGGAGACAACAAAGGTCGTTCTTCTGAAACTGGAGCTTGTCAATTTCGCTCATACCGTGCAAATGACTTACGATGTGGCTGATGTTTATGGAGTAATTGTTGAAGAAAACGGTTGGTATCTCAAGATCACGATTGATGAACAAGACTCCGAGTTGGTTGTTATTTCTTTTCATCCTCTCGAGAGGCCGTTGAGGACAAGAAGCGGAGAGGTGAAGCCATGAGCAAGAAAAATCGTCGTTGCCACGAATGTGGCATCGGAAAAGTGGTACCGCAAGCGAGAAAAGGCAGGTTCGCCAGGTATAAAACCATGCCCAAACTCGAGATTCCGGCCGACCTACCGATCCCTACCTGCGACAATTGTGGCGCCGAGTGGTTGGATGAAAAAACGACCCAGGCTCTTGACACCGCACTTGATAACGCCTTTCGTACCGCCCTTCGAGAACGAGCGGTCAAAGCCATAAAAAAAATCACTTCTCACATATCCCAGAGAAAACTAGAGTCGCTTTTGGGATTGTCTCATGGATATATCTCAAAGCTACGCACTGGTGGTAAAAACCCAAGCGCCGAACTCGTCAGTCAGTTGGCTCTAATTTCCCGAGACCCCGATCAACGAATTCTCGAACTAGAGAAATTTTGGGAAACCCTCTAACCGGCCAGTTACTTTTCAAATCTAGCGACGTCTCAGTAGCTCGATCAGAGTTCGTCGCGGGCCCAGGCGGTGGAGAGGGCGTCGGCGTATTCGTTCCAGCGAGAGCCGTCGTGGGCCTGGATCCAGCATAGGTGCAGGTTGGGGTTTTGCTGGTGAAAGGCAAAGGCTTCTTGGACCAGTTCCAGGTTCTTGATGGGGCCGGACTTGCGCCGCCAGCCGTTGGCTTTCCAGCCGATGGCCCATTGGGTCAGGGTTTTCACGCACAGATCGCTGTCGGTGTAGATCTCGACATCCATGCCGGCGGGCACCAGCTTGAAACCTTCGATCAGGGCGGTCAGCTCCATGCGGTTGTTGGTGGTGTGGGCCTCGTGGCCGTATTGTTGGGCCACCATCTGGTTGTCGCGCACCAACACCGCGCCCCAGCCACCCGGGCCGGGGTTGGGCTGGGCCGAACCATCGGTAAAGAGGCCGTTGACCGGGCCTTCGTGATAGCTTTCTAAAACCTGGGCCAAGCTCAGGTTGGCGCTGGCGGTGCGGGTAAGTTTGCGGCCGGTTTTCTTCTTGGCTTTGCCGCTGGACTTCGTTTTTGTTTTGCTCCGGCCACGCTTCGGTGAGGCATCGCGGCAGGCCATGCAAACCCGCGGCGTCCAACCGGGATACTTCTTCAGGGCCGCCTCTGGAACCTCGAAAGATTGACCACATTGCCCGCAGGTAAATGCTTTTCCCATGATTTATCCTTCGCCTGGATAGGCTCGTTCAGCCCGGGCGCATAGTGCGCGGTAGATGGCGCGGGCGATGGGCAGACCCCCGTCCCGAAAGTTGGCCGGATTGGCCCAGAACTCGGCCAAGGAAGCGCCGCGGCGGCGTTCATAGACCAGTACCTTGATCATCATTTGAATCTTGTCGGCAGCGTGCACTAGCTGGGCCTCCAAGGACTGGCCATTCTCGGCTTCGTCCCAGTGCTCGGCCCAAGCCGGCGGCAAGATTTTGGCCACAATGTTTTGCTCTTGTTCCGCCAGAGCCGCCCGCAGCGCCGGGGTCTTGTTGGGCATGGGCAGATCACCGGTGCCACTCTCGGCGGCATCGTGAATCAAGGCCATGCGCAGCACCTTTTCTCCGTCCAAGGTCTGGCCCTCGGCCCGCAGCGCATCGACCAATAGGGCCGCCACCACGGCTACCCCAAAGCAGTGCTCGGCCACCGATTCGGGCGCCGCCACTCCGCGCAGCAACCAGCCGGCCCGCGGCAGATCGGCAAGCGGATCCAGCGCCCAAAGGACATCGATAATTTCTTCCGCGGTCTGTTTTTGCTCGGCCATGAAGGCAGTGTAAGCCGAACCCTTGCCCGAGGCAAGCACCAGCCGCGCTGGCATCGTTCAGCCTTCTTAGCTTCCGACATCAATAAACGACACCAACTCATCTACTCATGAAGCTATTGCTTTGCAAGAAGGAGTGATTGATACTTGGCTCAATTCAGAGAGTGGGTGAATCGGAAATACGCGTAGAACTGGAGCTCGTCACCCCAAATTCGCGGAAAATCGGCTGGGGAGAAGAAGACACTCAATGGCAATGAGCAACTCCAAGAACAGAGTGGCTGATGAAATCAAATAGCGAACAGGAAGTGGTCTCTGTCGATTCAAGTCTCAGGCTGATTCTGATGGAAAAACGCGTCAAGAAGTGGGCGGACATAACGGGCGGATTTGCTTTGCTGACTCTTGCTTTGTTCGGCCCCGTGATATTTTGGGATGGAACGTCGGTATGGAAAACGGTGCTATCCATAGCTGGGACGATATCTGTGTTTTTGTTGTTTTTGTCCTTTGTTGTTTTCCAGGTCTTCAATGCCATACGACATATGAGATGAATAAGAAATACCTGAGTCCATTGGTTTTCCGTGTAAGCCGAAGTTTTACTCGAGGCAAGCACCGGCAGAGTTCAGCCTTCTTTCTCCGCTCCGGCCAGATAAGCGGCCAAAGCCCGGGCGGTGTGGGAACGACCATTGGCTTTGAGCAAGGCCGGCGGTGAGCCGCGGGCTACCACCCGGCCACCTTGGGATCCGCCTTCGGGCCCGAGATCGATGATATAGTCGGCGGCCTTGATCACTTCCAGATTGTGCTCGATGACCGCTACCGTGTGACCGGCATCGACCAGGGCCTGCAGCACCCGAATCAAGTTTTGCACATCGGCCAAATGCAGGCCGGTGGTGGGCTCGTCGAGGATGAACAGGGTATGGGCGGCCGCGGGCTTGGCCAGCTCTTCGGCCAGTTTCAGGCGCTGGGCCTCGCCGCCAGAGAGGGTGGGACTGGGCTGGCCCAGTTTCAAATAGCCCAGGCCGATGTCACAAACAAACTCCAATGCCCGCCGGATTTTGGGAACGGCGGCGAAGAACTCGGCCGCTTGCCGGAAAGTCAGGTCCAGGACCTGGCCGATGTTTTTGTCCTTGTAGCTTATGGCCAAAGTTTCTGGGTTGAAACGCTTGCCCTGACAAAGTTCGCAAGGAACGTAGACATTGGGCAAGAAGCTCATTTCCACCTTGTTGGCACCGTGACCCTTGCAGCCTTCGCATTGGCCGGCAGCCACGTTGAAGGAAAAACGGTTGGCGGCATAGCCGCGGCTGCGCGATTCGGGTAAGCCGGCAAAGAGCTTGCGAATATCGGTCAGGAAACCAACATACGAGGCCGGCACCGAGCGCGGAGTGCGGCCAATGGGTTTGTGGTCCACCTCCCGTACCCGACCCAGCTGCTCGACGCCTTCGATGCTCCGGCAAGGACCCGCGCCATTGCCGTCGCCCGCCAAGACTTTCTGAACTTGCCGGAAGAAAGTCTCCTTGAGCAAAGTGGATTTTCCCGAGCCGGAAACCCCGGTTAAGCAAATGAAGGTCCCAAGCGGCAGGCCCACATCGATGTTCTTCAAGTTGTGGGCACTGGCTCCTCGAACGGTCAAGCGCGGCACCCCGCGGGTGGGCCGCAGCCGAGAATCAATCTTGCGGGCCCGACCATCAAGCAAGCGACCGGTCAGGGAGTGAGGAATGTTTCTTAGATCCGATAAACGCCCTTGACCCACTACCTGGCCCCCGCGCATGCCGGCCCCGGGCCCCAGGTCGATGAGGGTGTCGGCCGCGCGGATGGTGTCTTCGTCGTGCTCGACCACCAGCACCGAATTGCCCCGGTCGCGAAGCTCGATCAGCGCCGCCAGCAACATCTGATTGTCACGCGGATGCAAACCGATGGTGGGTTCGTCCAGGATGTAGCTCACCCCGGTTAAATTGGAGCCCAGCTGGGCGGCCAGGCGAATCCGCTGCGCCTCACCGCCACTGAGGGTATCGCCGGAGCGATGCAAAGACAGATAGGACAGCCCCAATCGCTGCAGCAAGGCCAGCCGACTTTGCAACTCGGCCAGGATGGGTTCGGCCACTGGGCGCAGCCGCTCGGACAGCTTGAGCTGGCGAAGTCGCCGGGCCGCCTGCCCGGCCGGCAACTGGGTCAACTCCCAAATAGAGAGCCCATCGACCCGGATGGCCAAGGCCTCCGGCCGCAAGCGACTGCCGGCGCAAACGTCACATACAATTGGGCTATCGTCCCCTTCGTACCAGACCTCGCCCAGACCCTCGCATTCGGGACAGGCACCAAATTTGGAGTTAAAAGAGAACAAACGGGGATCGGGTTCGGGCACACCCAGGTTACAAGTCGGACAGACGCCGCGCCGGCTGAAAATTTCCTCCTGGCCCTGGGCATCCATGACTAGCAGGCTGCCCTCGCCCTCGGCCAAAGCCCGGGCAATCAAGGCGGCCGGATTCGAATCAGGCAAGCGACCCACGACTAACTCGATAGTGTGCTCGTGATAGCGCCCGAGTTGCATACCCTCGGCCAAGGGCACCATCTCGCCGTCGATGCGGGCTTCTTGGTAGCCTTGGCGAATAAATTTGGCCAGCAGATCCTTGTGAAAACCCTTGCGCCCAAAAACCTTGGGGGCCAACAAGACAGCCGACCGGCGCCGATAGCGGCTTCGTACCCGATCGATGACCGCCTCGGGCGACAGGGCCGTCAGCGGGCGCTCACAGCCAGGACAATGGGCGGTACCAAGGCGAGCATAGAGCAAACGCAAAAAGTGATAGATTTCGGTCAGGGTAGCCACGGTCGAACGTCGGCTGCTGTGGGAAATGCGCTGCTCGATGGCTACCGTGGGAGACAAACCCGAAACCAGGTCCACCGCGGGACGCTCCATGATCTTCATGTATTGGCGGACATAAGGCGCCAGGCTCTCCAGATAGCGGCGCTGGCCTTCGGCAAAGAGAATATCGAAAGCCAAGGTAGACTTGCCCGAGCCGGACACGCCGCTAAAAACCACCAGCTGATTACGCGGAATATCCACCGAGACCTGTTGCAAGTTGTGCTGGCGGGCACCGCGTACCGAGATCATCGCGCGCTCGGTTCGGTCGGCGTGATAATCGGCGGGCGATTCGGCAACTTGCGCCCATCGCTCCCGCCCATCCAGACACTTGGCCAAAAATTGCCCAGTGGTCGAGTCCTTGCAATCAGCCACGGCTTCGGGCGTGCCCTCGGCCACGATGCGGCCGCCTTGCTGGCCACCGCCGGGGCCCAAGTCGACAATCCAGTCCGCGGTCTTGATTACATCCAGGTTGTGCTCGATCACCAAAACCGTATGCCCGGCCGTGGTTAGCTTGGTAAAGGAATCGAGCAAGGTCTTGATATCGTGCAGATGAAGACCGGTGGTCGGTTCGTCGAAGATAAAGAGGGTAGGCCCGCCGGTGCGTTGACCCAGATAACGGGAGAGCTTGAGTCGCTGGGCCTCGCCACCGGAAAGGGTCTGGATGGGCTGGCCCAAACGCAGGTAATCGAGGCCAACCTCGGCCAGGGGCATCAGGCAAGCGTGCAGGCGTTTATGCGGGGAAAAGAAATCCAGGGCTTCGGCCACGGTCAAATTCAGGATCTGGTGGATGTTTTTGCCCTGGTAGGCAATTTCCAGCACCTCCGGCTTATAGCGCTTGCCGTCGCAGTCCGGGCAAAGCACGTAGACGTCGGATAGAAACTGCATCTCGATTTTCTCGTAGCCATCGCCACTGCAGGTTTCACAACGCCCGCCGGCCACGTTGAAAGAGAAACGTCCCCGCGCAAAACCCCGCGCCTTGGCGGCCGCAGTGCCGGCCAACAGGCTGCGGATATGATCCATGGCCTTGGTGAAAGTGGCCGGATTGGCCCGGGGGGTACGACCAATGGGCCGCTGATCCACCAGTTGGACGGCCTTGAGTTGCTCGACTCCCTCGAGCTTATCAAAAGCACCCGGTCGCCCCTGCGGATCGCCCTGCTGCCACTTGACCGCCTTGTACAAGACTTCCTCGGCCAGGGTGGATTTGCCCGAACCCGAAACACCGGTCAGGCAAACCAAACGCCCCAGGGGCAAGCGCAGGCAGACATCGCGTAAATTGTGTTCGCGGGCACCATGGATGGTCAACCAGTGCTTGGCGGGCCCCGGCCTTCGGGCCGGGATGGCAATGGCCCGTTCCCCGCTCAAGTATTGCCCGGTCAAGGAGTCGCTTGCCTTGCCGGTGGGCCCAAAGTACATGGCTTGTCCACCCCCGGCCCCGGCCCGCGGACCCAGGTCGAGCAGCATGTCACTTTGGGCAATAATATCCAGATCGTGTTCCACCACCACAATGGTGTTGCCGCGGTCACGCAGTCGCTTCAGAATGCCGACCAACCGCTGGGTGTCGGCCGGATGCAGACCGATGCTGGGCTCATCCAAAACATAGAGGGTGTCGGCCAAATCCGAGCCAAAGGCCGAAGCCAAAGCCACCCGCTGGACCTCGCCGCCGGACAAGGTACGTGATTGCCGGTCCAGGGTAAGATAGGCAAGTCCCATTTCCGCCAGCACCGAAAGCCGCGAGCGCACCTCGCCAAGGACCAAAGCAGCGGCATCGTCTCGGTTTGGTAGCGCAAGCTGAGCAAAGAAGGTTTGCGCTTCTCCTACGCTCTGGGCATAGATCTGGCCGATGTCCTTGCCCCCCAGCCGATATTGCCTGGCCTCCGGCTTGAAGCGACTGCCGCCGCAATCGGCACAAGTCCGGTAGACGCGGTAACGCGACAAATACACGCGCACGTGCATCTTATAGGTCATGGTCTCGATCCAACGGAAGAACTCGCGGATCCCGTAGTGGCCGTCTATGCCGTACTCGATTTTGCGGCGCTGACCTGCCCGCAAGCTCTCAAAAGGCACGTCCAGGGGAATCTTGGCCGCCCGGCACAGCGCCTTGAGTTCCTTATACTCCATGCGCCCATCGGTAGCCCCACCCCAGGGCTTGATCGCTCCCTGGGCCAGACTCAGCCGCGGATTGGGCACCACCAGATCCATATCGACATCGATGGTCCGGCCGAATCCCCGACAAGTCTCACAAGCGCCCACCGGGCTATTGAATGAGAACAAGGCCTCCGTGGGCGACCGATAGTCGATGCCACAGCGGGCACAAGCCAACTGGGCCGAAAAAGGCAAGCGCTCCCCAGCGGCCGTCCAGACGTCCATGCGCCCCTCGCCAAAACGTAGCGCCGTCTCCGCCGACTCGATCAACCGGGTGCGCTGCTCCGGCCCCAGCACCAGGCGGTCGACCACCAAATGCACCTGCCGACTCTTGCCCGCTTCCCACTCCGACAGCGGCCGTACTTTTCCTGCCGACCAAACCCGATCGAAACCCAGCCGTGCCGCCCGCGCAGGCAATTCGGCGCTGGGCGACCAAGCAAAAGTCATCACAATCTTGGCCCCCGCCGGCAGCTTCTGCAAGGCAGCATAGACCTGCGCCGAGGTCTCCGGCCGGACCGCTTCCCCGCATTTTGAGCAGTGAAGCACGCCCAGGCGGGCAAAAAGCAGCTTCACGTAATCGGTAATCTCGGTCATGGTGCCCACGGTGGACCGAGAAGTGCGCACCGGCGTCTTGCGATCGATAGCAATAGCCGGCGGAATCCCCTCTATCCGATCCACCGCCGGCCGGTCCATGCGATCCATGAACTGCCGCGCATAAGGAGAAAAAGTCTCCACATAGCGCCGTTGCCCCTCGGCATAAAGGGTATCAAAGGCCAGAGAAGACTTGCCCGACCCCGACACCCCGGTCACCGCCGTAATCCGGTGCAGAGGCACATCCAAATCGAGATTTTTAAGGTTATTCTGCCGCGCCCCCCGAATACGAATGACGGGCTCGGTCATGCCCCATCTCCCAGCTTCCCCCGAAGAAGACCCGTACCTTAACATAGTTGGCCAAACCCTGACAGCCCCTTGTTGACAGCACATTCGTCGTTCCCGGTTTCCTTCGTTTGCTCTAGCCCGGAGTCGTGACATAAACGACTGTCACGACTCCAATCTATTTGAATGGCTTAGTTTAATATAACAAAGTGATATATATGGATAATTAATATTACATATGATTTGGGTACGGCTATAGTGGTAACTGTAACAACTAGACATATAGTCATAAACACAATGGTGTTTATGACTATATTGACAATAAACTCCATGGTGTTTATAATAAGATAAAGCGTTCAAGGAGGGTTATTTTGTATTTCAATAGAAACATAGATTCCGTCCTGGAAAACTGGGCCCAGGAAGAAGACAGAAAACCGCTGATACTTCGTGGGGCCAGACAAACGGGGAAATCATCCTCGGTTCGCGAGTTTGGAAAAAATTTCGAGCTATTCATCGAGCTAAACCTGGATCGCCATGCGGATCTTTCACTGCTTCGCTCCTGTAATTCTCCCCGCGAATTGCTGGAGGCATTGCTGATACGGCACAACCTGAGACAGTTCCCAGAGCAAACGCTACTCTTTATCGATGAAGTGCAGGAAAGCGGCAGGGCCGTCTCTTGGCTTCGCTACTTCCACGAAGATCATCCCGAACTAGCGGTGGTGGCGGCCGGGTCTTTTCTGGAGGTCCGCTTGCAGGGCAAGGGCTGTTCCTTTCCGGTCGGTAGAGTCAGTTTCCGCACTTTGCGTCCTTTTACGTTTTTTGAGTTTTTGCGCGCGCTGGGCCGGGAGGTGCTGGTCGAGAACTTGTGGAAAAATCAGCGGGAAGAACGAGCACCGGCCAATGCTGTTCACCAACAGGCTCTGGAACTGCTCCGGGAATACCTCATCGTGGGCGGCATGCCGGAGGCGGTTCACCGTTGGGTCAAAGACAAAAGCATGGTGGGGGTTCGCCGGGTTCATGCCGACTTGACCCAGGCGCTGGCGGAAGACATGCACAAATACCGGGGTGCGCGTGATTTGGCCTACCTGGAAGCGGCCCACGAAAATCTGAAACATCATTACGGTCTCCGCTTCAAATACGAGAATTTCGCTCCCGGTTTTCGCTCTCAATTGATGAAAACCGCTCTGGGCAAACTCGAAGGCGCCATGCTCATCTCCCGGGTCTGGCCCTCCAGTTCGATAACTCTGCCCATTAAAACCAGACCGAAGTCGGCGCCAAAGCTATTGCCCCTGGACATAGGCATGGCATGCGCTCAAATGGGGAGCAGCTACGATTCTCTGCACCGGCTCCCCTTAGATCGCATCCTCGATGGACGACTGGCCGAAATTTTCGTGGGCTTACAACTGCTGGCGTCAAGAAGCGACTTTCAAGAGGCCTTGCACTTCTGGGTCAGTGAATCCTCCAAGGGAAATGCCGAACTGGACTACCTGGCTAGCTACCGGGGAACACTCACACCGGTGGAGGTCAAGGCGGGAAGCTCGGGCTCACTCAAATCCCTACACCAGTTCCTCTGGCGTTCCGCCTCTCGATTCGGAGTTCGCTTTCATGCCGGACCCTACCAGGACCAAAGCAACACCATACACATGCCTGAAGGAAAACTTACCTACCGCCTGCTTTCGCTCCCTCTTTATCTCGCGGAGACCCTTTCCCAAGAAGCCGTTGACTTGGCTCTGGTGAAATAGTTACCCTGGGGGTAGCAGTTCGTTTGAGGGGCAGGAGAGCAAGATGGAATCGGTGGCTAGGATAAACGATGGCGGGGATCGGAAGGCAGTGGCCGGGCTGGCGGAGGCGCGGGATCGAATTGCGAACGAGATTGGCAAACGGATTGTGGGGCAGAAAGATGTCATCGATCATTTGCTGATCTCTTTGTTCTCGGCGGGCCATAGCTTGTTCGTGGGCGTGCCTGGTTTGGCTAAGACCTTGCTGATCAGCAGCCTGGCCGAGGTTTTGGATTTGTCTTTCAAGCGGGTGCAGTTCACGCCTGATTTGATGCCGGCTGATATTACCGGCACCGAGGTACTGGTCCAGAATCAGACCACCGGCGAGCGCGGCTTCAAGTTCGTGCCCGGCCCCATATTCGCCAACATCCTGCTGGCCGATGAAATTAACCGCACCCCACCCAAAACCCAGGCCGCTTTGTTGCAGGCTATGCAAGAGTATGCGGTGACCACCGGGGGCGAGACCTATCCCTTGACCCGGCCCTTTCTGGTCTTTGCCACCCAGAACCCCATTGAGCAAGAAGGCACATATCCTCTGCCCGAGGCAGAGCTCGATCGATTCATGTTCCTGATCGGAGTCGATTATCCCAACGCCCAGGAAGAGGCCGACATCGTGCAGGCCACTACCGGGGCTGTTGACGCCGCCTGCGAAAAAATCATGGGCCCGGAGGAAATCCTCGAACTCCAGGCCCTGGTGCGCCGGGTTCCGGTGGCGCCCGAAGTGGTGCAATACGCGGTGAAACTGACCCGCGCCTCACGACCCAAAGAAGCGGATGCGCCCGACTTCGTCCGCGAATTTGTCTCCTGGGGCGCCGGTCCGCGAGCCTCGCAAAACCTGGTGCTGGGCGGCAAGGCCCGCGCCGTGCTCAATGGCCGTTTTGCGGTCAACGCCGAAGACATTCGTAGTCTGGCCCGGCCGGTGTTGCGCCACCGAATCATCGCAAACTTCCACGCCGAGGTCTCTTCGGTCGACTCCCTAGAAATCGTCAACCGCCTACTGGACACCATCACGCCTTGAAATCAATCCGTCGGAAATTTCTATGGACGGGATTGAGCTTGCTGCTGGGAGGCGCTTTTTTCCTGTACAGCTGTTCCGGGTCTCGACCCCGGCCCAAAACAATACCAGAAACCGTGCCCGCGCCCGAACCCAGCATCGACGTCGGTCAGCCTATCGCCGCCGATGTGCCCGCCGCCCCAGCCGCGGTCAGCGATGAGAAAATCGTCGAGCCAGAAATCGTCGAGCCGGAGCCCACCGAAATTCGGGCAGTCTGGGTCACCCGCTGGGATTTCCAGCAGGCGGAAGATATCGAACGCATCATGGCCGAGCTTGGCCGCGCCGGCTTCAATCTGGTGTACTTCCAGATCCGGGGCGCCGCCGATGCCTACTACCGATCTACCCTCGAACCCTGGGCTGCCTCATTAACCGGTCGCCTGGGGGGTGATCCGGGCTGGGATCCCTTGGCGGTCGCCATCGAAGCCGCCCATGGCCAAAACATGCAACTGCACGCCTGGATCAATTTGGCCACCGGCTGGAAAGGCAAGCGACGCCCCGGCCGCAGCCGACCCACCCACATTCTACGTAAACATCCCGAGTGGCGGGTGGCCGACGGCAAGGGCCGACCGATGCCCTATGCCAAGGGCTACATCTTCCTCAACCCGGCCAACCCGGCCTTTGCCCATCACCTTGAAGGCGTGGTGGGCGAAATTGCCAGCTTCTATGCCATCGACGGCCTGCACCTGGACTATGCCCGCTATCCCGCCGCTCAGACCTCCCGCGACCGGGTTTGTCTGCGCCTATTTCGTAAGGCCCGCAAACAAGATCCCAGCCTGGATTTAGCGGCCTGGCAACGAGCCCAACTACTGGCCCTGGTCAAACGCTTAAAACAAGCCGCCCAAACCGTGCGCCCCCAGCTTATGGTCAGCGCCGCCGTGACCGGCATCTATCGCGATCGCTGGAACTGGCAAGGCGTCACCCAGGGCTACCTCGACTTTCACCAGGACTCCCATCGCTGGGCCGAACAGGCCGCGGTCGACACTCTGGTGCCCATGATCTACTGGCCGCCCACATCACCGCCGGGCGGACGAACCGACTTCGCCACCTTGGCTGCTGACTTTGCCCCCCTGAGCGGGCAAGTACAGTTGCTCGCCGGCATCAATGTCGACGCCGGTGATTTGGCGGTGTTGCATCAAGAAATCAAAATCGCCCGCAAGCACGGCTTTGCCGGCGTGGCCCTTTTTTCTTATCAGTTACTCAAACAACGAAACTGGCTGGCCGGGGACCAGCCCACTTTGTTTCCACCGAAGGATCCACAAAATGAAACTATCCCGCCGCGCTAGATACGCCCTGAGAATGATGTTGTCCATCGCCCGCTATTCAGGTCCCGACGAACGGGTCAGCCTGAAAGAGGTCGCCAAGAAAACCAAGATATCTAGGCGATACATGGAGCAATTGGCCATCGCCCTGAAAAACTCCGACCTGATTGTCGGCATCACCGGCAAGGGCGGCGGTTATCGGCTTTCTCGACCCGCCCCCGAAATCAAACTCGCCGACATCGTCACCGCCGCCATCGGCCCCATCGAGATCGTCGAATGCCTCGACCACGCCGACAGCTGCCTGCAAGCCGCCGGCTGCGAATGCCGAGAACTCTACCAACAAATCAACGATCGCATAACCGATCTGCTAAACGAGTACACCCTGGCCGACTTGGCCAACAAGAAGATTAAGGCAGCATTGCCAAAAGACTGAACAGTAACCGAGGAAAACAGCGAAGCGCGCAGCCGCACGGGGGTCCCCCGCAGCGCGGAGCGAAGCGAGCACTGTGGGGGTAGGGCGGCGTTGCAGCGAAGCGGACGTAGCGAGCGTGCTGCCTAGGGTTTCTTAGGATTCTCGATAGCTTGTTTCATACGCCCCACGCCTTCGCGAATAAGATCTTTGGCGGTGGCGTAGGACAGGCGGATGTATTCTTGATCTTCGCCTTCGTTGCGAGCGCCGAAGCAGGTGCGGCCTAGAACGGCGACGCCGGCTTCGTGTAGCAGGTAGCTAGCCAAGTCCTTGGCCGAATCCATGCCCAGTTGGCGACAAGCGCCGGTCACATTGGGAAAGACATAGAAGGCGCCCTTGGGCTGTACGCAGGTGACGCCGTCGATAGCGTTGAGGGCATCGACTACGATGGGGGCGCGCTCGCGGAACTCGTTGACCATGAGTTCGACCTGATCCATCGGCCCTTGCAGCGCTTCGGTGGCCGCTATCTGACTGAAGGTGTTGGTACAGGAATCCGAATTGGTAACCAAGCGCGCGATCTTGGCCGCGAGCTCCTGAGGCATCACCCCCCAGCCAATGCGCCAGCCGGTCATGGCGAAGGTCTTCGAGCAGCCGTCGAGGAGAATGCAGCGTTCCTTCATGCCCGGAATCTGGGTGATGGATCGAAACTCGCCTTCCCAAACCATGCGGTTGTAAACCTCGTCGGTCAGCACCCAGCAATCATGCTTCTGGGCCAACTCGGCGAAGGCCTCCAGATCTTTTTGCGACAGCATGCCACCGGTAGGATTCTGGGGCGAATTGATAATGATGAGCGAAGTGTTGTCGTTGACCCGGGCGGCCAAATCGTCGATGTCCACCGAGAAATCTTTAGACTCCAGAAGCGGACATGGTACCGGACGAGCGCCGACAAAGTTAATCATCGACTCGTAAATAGGAAAGCCCGGATTGGGATAGATCACTTCACTGCCGGCCTCCACACAAGCCAGAATGCTGTGGAAGATAATGGGCTTGGCCCCGGGGGTGACCACCACTTCGTCGGGCTGGCACTCAAAACCGGGGCGCATCTTCATGGCGTCGGCAACAATGGCCTCCCGAAACTGCAACAATCCGTTGGAGGGATTGTAATGAGTCCAGTTTTCGTCCAGTGCCTTTTTGGCCGCCTCTTTGATGTTGGTGGGCGTGTCAAAATCCGGTTCACCGATGGCAAAAGAAATGATGTCCCGGCCCTGGGCCTTGAGTTGGTTGACCACCGCCAAGACGTCAAAGGCCGTCTCGGTACCCAACCTACCAATGCGCTCTGAATAATTCATACCTGCCTCCTAGGAAATGAAAGAAATTTCCTCATAAAAACAGAAAGGTGACCGCGATAAACACCGGCACCAGAATACCTACTGACCAGAGCATGTAGCCAAAAAAGCTAGGCATTTTCACCCCACGCTCGTCGGCAATGGCTTTGACCATGAAGTTGGGGGCGTTGCCGATATAAGTCATGGCACCCATAAACACCGCCCCCAGACTGATAGCCGTCAGCAAGGGCACGCTCACCCCGGCCACGACGGCGACGCCTTCGGGCACGGGCAGCGCTTGGGCCAAGGCAAAGAAGACCACATAGGTGGGCGTGTTATCCAAGAAAGCGGACAATCCGCCAGTGGCCCAGAAAAAACTGACCGGATCGCTGACGCCCAATTCGGCGCCGCGGGCAGCGAGAATCAAGATGGCCGGAATCATGGTGGCGAAGATGCCGGCGAACAAAGCCGCCACCTCGATGATGGCGTAAAAGGTAAAGTGGTTGGCTTTGCGCAGCCCTTTTTGGGTGCCTTTCCAGGAAGCCCAGGCCAAGCCGATGAGCACGATTTCGCGTATCGGGAAGGGCGTCAGCGGAAAGGGCCAATCGGAGGGCATATACTGCTCGTTGAGAAAGGCCACCGCCAACACCACGCCGATCAGCAGCGGAACGTTCACCTTGGCCCCAGCGATGTGAGTGGGAATAAGTTTCATCCGGTCGGCCTTCAGCGCCACCATGGGCTCACGGGTAAACAAGACCGTATCCAGAACAAAATAGAGCAGCAACAAAAAGCTCACTACCGCGGCCCACTCGGGCATCAGATTGAAGGTCCAGGTGAAGGGCACGCCCCGCAGATAGCCCATGAACAGAGGCGGATCCCCCAAGGGGGTCAGGCAACCGCCGATGTTGGCCACCAGAAAGGTAAAAAAGATAACGGTATGTACCTTCTTGGTCCGCTGCTGGTTGGTCATCAGCAAAGGACGGATGAGCAACATGGCCGCCCCGGTGGTACCCATGAAGGAGGCCAGCAAGGCACCCAGGGCCAGAAAACCGGTATTGACCATGGGGGTGGCACGGCGATCGGTTTGAATCAGAATACCACCGGAGATAACAAACAAGGCCCCCAGCAAAACCATGAAGGAGATAAACTCCATGCCAATATGCAGCACGGAATGGAAATCGAGGTAGAGAAACACGCCCACCACCGGAAAACCCAGAACCGCTGACACCATGGCCTTGTGCTTGTTCGGGTGCCACCACTTTTCGGCAGCCAGGGGCAAAATGGCAATGCACAAAAGCATCACCACAAAGAAACTCACCCACCACAAAGACAGGTCGGCGCCGATAGACTCCGCGCCCTCGGAAGCAAGCGCCGAACCAGTCATCAGCAAGGAGAACAGCAGACCAACAACAACGGAAAAAACGTGTCTTTTCATCGGGTCCCTCCGGACCATGCCCCCTCTTGGCAAAAACTGGCTACCGAATCACTTCGTGCTTCTTGCCTACTTTAATGAAGGCCGCGATGGCCTTATCAACGTGATGCCGTTCGTGGGCGGCCGAGAGCTGCACCCGGATCCGTGCCTGGCCCTTGGGCACCACGGGATAGGAGAATCCCACCACGTAGATTCCTTCGGTCAGCATGTCGCGGGCCATGTTGGCCGCCAACCGGGCATCGCCCAACATGATGGGAGCAATGGGATGCACACTCGGTTTGATATCGAAGCCGGCCGCGGTCATCTGCTCCCGAAAATGCTTGGTGTTGTCCGCTAATTTGTCCCGCAACTCGGTGGAGGCGGAGATCATCTCGAAGGCTTTGAGGGTAGTGGAGACGATCACCGGCGCCAGCGAATTGGAGAAAAGATAGGGACGAGAGCGCTGGCGCAGATACTCGATGATCTCTTTCTTGCCGGTGGTAAAGCCGCCCGAAGCCCCGCCCATGGCTTTGCCCAAGGTCGAGGTGAGTACATCAATGCGATCCTGGACCCCGAAGTGTTCCGGGGTGCCACGGCCGTGCTTACCCATGAAACCGGTGGCATGAGAGTCATCTACCATGACCAGGGCATCGTATTTCTCAGCCAAATCACAAATCTGATCCAAGGGCGCCAAAATGCCGTCCATGGAAAACACGCCGTCGGTGGCAATCATTCGCCGGCGCTTGTCCTGGGTCTCTTGCAGGTGCTTTTCCAACTCGGCCATGTCGGCGTTTTGATAGCGGCGCCGTTCGGCCTTGCACAAGCGGATGCCGTCGATGATGCTGGCATGGTTGAGCTGGTCGGAGATAATGACATCTTCCTTGCCCAAGACACACTCGAACAGACCGCCGTTGGCGTCAAAGCAAGAAGAGTACAAAATGGTGTCTTCGCTGCCGAAAAACGTGGAAATCTGCTTCTCGAGTTCTTTGTGCTGGTCCTGGGTGCCACAGATGAAGCGCACCGAGCTCATGCCGTAGCCGCGCTTGTCCAGGCCCGCCTTGGCTGCCTCGATCAGCTCGGGCCGATCCGAAAGGCCCAAGTAATTGTTGGCGCAGAAGTTCAAAACTTCCGCGCCGCTTTCCACGGCAATGGTCGCCCGCTGGGGGGTGGTGATCACCCACTCTTCTTTGTACAGACCGTCACTGCGGATTTCGTCGATTTCTTTTTGGAGTTCCTCTTTGATTTTCCCGTACATGGGTTCCTCCTGGTCGCTGTCCCGTCGGCTTGAACGGGCGGGCATTGTAGCCTGGCGCCTACTTGGCGTCAACGCCTTTACAGCCGGGAAAACAGCGCTACATTGAGGCAAATGGGAAGGCAATTCTCAATGGAGGTGGGCCATGATACAAGAAAAATTTACGAAGAATATTCATCAGATAGAGAGAGTGCTGCGGGTAGTGGTCGGTTCGTTTCTTTTGTCCCTTATTTTTTGGGGCCCCGAGACCGCCTGGGGGTTTTTGGGATTGATCCCCTTCACCACCGGCCTGATGGGCTATTGCCCAGCCTACAGCTTATTCGGTATTAGCACTTGCAAAAGAGTCAATCCCAAGTGCGATTTGGGCACGACCTGAGCCCGTCACCAGCAAGCAAAAAGCGGTTCTTTTCGCCAGCTGTGGCACAAATCGCCACCCGCTCAGCTGCCGGCCTGGTAAAAAAATTCTATATTTTCATAATATTATAGTACCATCACGATGATGGCCCGTCTCTTGCGTTGATGGGATCCAGAACCCGGCTAGCTAAGGCCGAAATGGAGGAGTGAGAGATGAAATCTATCATGATGCTATTGCTGGCAGTAGCCGTTGGTTTCGGCGGTTACGTGTACATGAACCAACCGGCCCAGGTGCCCAAAATCGTCCTCGAAGACGGAGACGGCAATCGGCTAGGCTGGGCTGATCTCCAAGGAGACAAAGACCATCTGCTGCTGGTTTTCGTCGTTCCCCGCTGTCCCATCAGCAAGTTCAGCTTGGAGCAAATAGCCGAAATACAAGACGAATATAGCCGCTCCCTGTCCTTCGCCGGCCTGTACTACGGCGGCCAAGATGCCGCCGACAGCTTCATGCAAAAACAAGAGCTGGCCTTCCCCTTGTATGGCATCAAAAACACCCCCGATCCGATGGCCATGAACGAGCTGTTCGAAACTGTCGGCTCAGCCCACGGCATGCGCGACGTGCTATACGGTGGCACTATCCTGATCCTGGATTCCGAGCAAAAACTCCAGCTCAAGCTAGAAAAAGAAGACTTGCGGGAATTAGCCGAGAAGCTCCAGTCTCTGTCCATATAAGAAATATTTATGCCAGATCTTCCCTTTTTTCTGTCTTTCCCTTAGTACTATGGGGTTGGCGAGAACAATAGGAGGTCGGGATGGTCGGCGGCGGGAGCTTTTTGAGGTTTTTTGTTTTGGCAGCTCTACTGGTATGGGGGACCGGCGAGGCCCGGGCTTGGGAGCGTTGGGATGAGGGTTGCAATCAGGCCAGCTGCCATGGCGACTACTACTGGACCAATCCCTATCTATCGACCAAAGGCGGTACTTGGCCTGATTCGCTACACGAGGTGCACGCCGACAGCAAGTATATGAATATCGCTTGCGATGTCTGCCATGTGGACGGCACCTGGCTGTGTACTCTCGATAGCTCCAAAGGTACCGCAAATTCCCCGCCCTACGGCTGCAACGGTTGCCACGGGCGACTATACAACAACCAGCCCCTGTCCTTTTCTCAGGTCATCTTGCACGAAAATGCCGGGGTCAACTGCGTCACCAGCAAGTGCCACGCCAACTTGGGTAGCCCCTATCCGGAAACCAGCACCCCGCCTTATTACGGCAACCCCGACAGCAATGTTGACTTTCCCTGCAATAACGACGCCCAGACTTCGGAAGACTGGTCGGGCGATGGCCAGGGTCTAGACAACGACGGTGACGGCCTCTATGACTCGGCCGATCCCGACTGCGGGGCAGCCGTCTGCGGCAACTCCGCAATCGAGAGCGGCGAGACCTGTGATCCGCCCGCCACCTGCCCGACCAGCTGCAATGACGGCGACGATTGTACCGAAGACATCATGAGCGGGCAGGCCGCTGACTGTAACGTAAGCTGCGCCAATCCGGTCATCTCTTCGTGCATTAACAATGATGGCTGCTGCCCGGGCATCTGCCATGCCAACAATGACAACGATTGCGCGCCTGTTTGTGGAAACAGTGTCGTCGAAGCCGGCGAGACCTGTGACCCGCCGGCCACTTGCCCAAGCTCCTGCAGCGATGGCGATGACTGCACCGAGGACGTCTTGAGCGGCCAGGCAGCGGAATGCGATGTGGTCTGTACCAATCCCGTGATCGACACCTGCACCCATGCCGACGGTTGTTGTCCGGCCGGCTGCGACAGCACCAACGATAACGACTGCACTTCGGTCTGCGGCAACGGCGTATTGGAAATCGGCGAAACCTGCGATCCGCCGGCCAGCTGCCCCAGCTCTTGTAGTGATGGCGATGTCTGTACCCAGGATGTCATGACCGGAGCGGCGGCGGACTGCGATGTGCTTTGTGCCAATCCGGTAATCGATACTTGCATCCACGCCGACGGCTGCTGCCCGGCCGGCTGTAACAATACCAATGACTCCGACTGTGCGGTGGTCTGCGATAACGGCGTGGTGGAATCCGGCGAAACTTGTGACCCGCGCAGCTCTTGCCCGAGCAGCTGTGCCGACGCCGACCCATGCACCCAAGATATCATGAGTGGGCAAGCCGCTGACTGTAATGTAACTTGTAGCAACCCGGCCATCAGCGCTTGTACCAATGGCGACGGCTGCTGCCCGGCCGCTTGCGACTCGGGCAACGACAGCGACTGTTCCGCCTCCTGCAACAACGGCGTGATTGATGCCGGCGAGACCTGCGATCCACCGGCTACCTGCCCCACATCTTGCAATGATAACGATCCTTGCAGCCAGGATGTCATGACCGGCAGTGCCGCCAATTGTAATGTCACTTGCGGCTACACCCCGGTAAGCGATTGCATCTCCGGCGATCAATGCTGCCCGACCGGCTGCCATGCGATCAACGACGGCGACTGTCTGCCCAACTGCGGCAACGGCGTGGTAGAAGTCGGCGAGACCTGCGATCCCCCCGCCACCTGTCCCAACACCTGCGATGATCTCGACGCCTGCAGCCAAGATTCGCTGGCCGGTAGCGCCGCCAACTGCGATGCCGTATGTATGTTCGATGCCATCACCGCCTGTGTCAGCGGCGATCAATGCTGTCCCAGCGGCTGCGACTCGGTCAGCGATAGTGACTGCAATTCTGTTTGCGGCAACGGGGTTCTGGAGTCCGGCGAAACCTGCGATCCGCCCTCGACTTGCCCGAGTTCTTGTGACGATCAAGATCCGTGCAGCCAGGACATCATGCGCGGCAGCAGCCAGGACTGTAACGTCTCCTGTGAGTATTTGCCGATTACCGCCTGTGTCTCCGACGATGGCTGTTGCCCGCCCGGATGCAATACCGTCACCGACAATGACTGTACCGCAAATTGCGGCAACGGCGTGATCGAGGCCGGCGAGACCTGCGATCCGCCCGCCACTTGTCCCAGCTCCTGCGACGACGGCAACCCCTGCTCCCAAGACAGCGCCGAGGGTTCTGCCGCCGAATGCAACCTGCTCTGTACCCACGCGGAAATCCTGGCCTGCCTCGATGCCGACGGCTGCTGTCCGGCCGGCTGCGCCTTTGCCACCGACAACGACTGCTCCGCTTCCTGCAACGACGGCGTCATCGATCCCGGTGAGACCTGCGATCCCGCGGCTACTTGCCCGACCGACTGTGACGACAATAACCCCTGCAGCCAAGACTCCATGTCGGGCAGCCCCGAAAATTGTAACAGCCTGTGCAGCCATTTCATGATCACGGCCTGCCTCAATGACGACGGCTGCTGTCCCTCCTTGTGCGACGCGGTGCGAGACAATGACTGTCAGCCCAGTTGCGGCAATTGGGTGGTCGAAAGCGGCGAGACCTGCGACCCATCTATTCGCTGTCCCTACGACTGTGATGACGGCAACGCCTGCACCCGCGGCATTCTCAACGGGGACAAACGAGAGTGCACCGCGGCCTGCAGCTACGAGACCATCACCGCCTGCATCGCCGGCGACGACTGTTGTCCGGCCGGTTGCCATAGCGGCAACGATGACGATTGTTCCCTCTCCTGCGGAGACGGCGTGATCGATTTCGACGAGACTTGTGATCCGCCCAGCAGCTGCCCGACCACCTGCGATGATGGGGATAGCTGTAGTCAGGACACCATGGTGGGTAGCCGCAACAATTGCAACGTGGCCTGTGTCCACGTGGCCATTGAGCTTTGTCAAGATGGCGACGGCTGTTGCCCGACCTATTGCCATGCCCGCACCGATGCCGATTGCAGCTCTGCCTGCGGCAACGGCCGCATCGACCTGGGCGAGACTTGCGATCCGCCCAGCAGCTGTCCCAGCAGCTGTGACGACGGCAATATCTGCACCACCGACCGGATGAGCGGCACGGCGGCCGATTGCAGCGCCTACTGCCACCATGGCTCGATCAGCGAATGTATCAGCGGCGATCTCTGCTGCCCGGTCGGCTGCAGCAAAGAAACCGATGCCGACTGCCTCAACGCCAATCCATCTGCTGACGGCTGTGGCTGCAGCGCCGGCAAGCCCCGATCGCTAGCCGGCTGGATCTTGCTTTTGTTGCTGCTGCCAATCTCACGCCGGAGACGGCGCTGAGCAAAGTGCTGATGCCTCCGGCAAAGCTTCCTATTGAAACGATCCTGCCCGAACTCATCGCCGCGCTTTCGGCCGGCCCGGCCGCCGTACTTTCGGCACCACCAGGGACCGGCAAATCCACCCGGGTACCCATCGCCCTGCTTTCGGCGGGCCTGGCCGGCCAGGGTCAGGTGGTCCTGCTGCAGCCCAGACGCATGGCCGCCCGGGCCGTCGC
The DNA here is from genome assembly GCA_030591445.1 of Deltaproteobacteria bacterium. Taxonomy (GTDB): domain Bacteria; phylum Myxococcota; class B64-G9; order B64-G9; family B64-G9; genus JAUVBB01. The sequence continues at coordinate 22,002 of JAUVBB010000036.1, forward strand.
CCGCCGGATGGCCCAAGAACTTAGCGAAACCGTGGGTCAGACCGTCGGTTTCCAGACCCGCTTCGAGAAAAAGACCTCGGCCCGCACCCGGATTTTGGTCATCACCGAGGGAATATTGATCCGGCGTTTTCTGGCCGATCCTTTTTTAGAGGGTATCTCTTGCATCATTTTCGATGAGTTTCACGAGCGTTCGGTGCCCGGAGATTTGGCCTTGGCCTTCAGCCGCGAACTGAGCCAGATACGCAAAGATTTGAAACTGCTGGTCATGTCCGCCACCCTCCAGACCAAGAAATTGATTGGCTATTTGGGAGGTTGCCCGCTGATCCAAGGCGGCACCGCTCCTCACCCGGTCCAAGTCGAGTACTTGCCGGCCGAAGATCCCCGCCCGCTGGTGGTTCGCGTGCTAAGCGGCATCCGCCGTCTTTTGCGCGAAGAGGGCGAGGCGGGGGATATGTTGGTTTTCTTGCCCGGAGCGGCAGACATTCGCAAAGTGCAGGCCCAGCTTTCGGTGAGGGCCGAGGTGCTACCGCTGTTCGGGGCCCTGCCCGCGCGCGAACAAGATCGGGCCCTGTCACCGGCCCAGCAAAGACGGGTGGTTCTTTCGACCAATATTGCCGAGACTTCGCTCACGGTCCCGGGCGTAACCATGGTGCTGGACTCGGGGCTGCACAAACGCATGAACCACGATCCAAAGACCGGCCTCGATCGTTTGGAATTGACTTCGATTAGCCGCCAAAGCGCCGATCAGCGCGCCGGCCGGGCCGGCCGCACGGCACCAGGAAGAGTGCTGCGCCTGTGGACCGCCCACCACCACCAAGGACTGGCCGAAAGCGAACTACCCGAAATTCGCCGGGTGGATCTGGCCTCGACCCTGCTTTCGGTACTGTCATTCCAGCCGGGCGATCCCGCGGGCTTCCCCTTTTTGGAAGCACCGTCGGCAGACCATCTGGCCGGTGCCGTGTCTCTTCTGCGCAGGCTGGGGGCCTTGGGCCCCGACGGCTTCGAACTCAAGGCCAAGGGCCACCGTCTCTGCCAACTGCCGGTGCATCCGCGCCTCGGCTGCCTGTTAGAAAAAGCCCGTGAACTGGATCTCGGGGCCCAAGGAGCCTTGCTGGCCGCTCTGCTGGCAGAAAGAGATCTTTGCCCGGCTGGTACGGTCGGCACTACCGACTCCGACATCATCGACCGCATGGAGCGTTTTACCGAATGGGAACAAAACCGTGGTGATGGCCGCTCGGCCGAGCGCCTGGGCATCCAACTGGGCACCGCTTACGCCGTTAGGGACGCGCGGGATCAACTCCGGCGATTGCTGGGCCCCAAGCATACCCGCTCTCACCAAACCGCGAGCCAGGCGCAGTTGCAAGCCTTGGTGCTAGCGGGATTCCCCGACCGGGTCTGTCGAAAACGCGCCCAATCGACCACCGATGCAGTGATGGTCGGCGGCCGCGGGCTACACCTGGCGCGCGAATCGGGACTGAGCGGAACCGAACTCTTCGTGGCTTTGCAAGCGGATGCCGGTCCGCGGGGCGCCCATGCCACCGCGCGGGTTCGCTCTGCTTCAGCCATCGACGAAAGCATGTTGGCCCAACAATTCCCAAAACTGCTTCGATCCGAGCAAAGCGCCGTTTTTGACACCGACAGCGGCCGAGCCATCGGCGTAGATCGGCGATTCTTTCTGGACTTGCTGCTGGCCGAACAGCGCGGCGTGTCGGTGGGCTCCGAACAGCTTTCCGCGGTGCTGGCCCAGCAAGCGGCTGCCCAATTCGCGCTGGTGTTCAAACCCGATCGGCGGGCACAACAACTACGCGCCCGCCTGCAGACCGCCGCCCGCACCTGGCCCAAAGAGCCTTGGCCTGATGTCAGCGACGATGGACTGCGCGCTTGGCTGCCTGAGATTTGCGCGGGTAAAAGCCGACTGGAGCAAATCGAGGCTACCGACTGGGCCTTGGAAATCGACCAACACCTCGACTACCGGCTGCGCCAAAGGCTCGATACCGAGTTTCCCAAACAGCTGACCGTACCCTCGGGTAGCCACATCCGTCTCGACTATCAAAGCGGCGCAGAGCCGATTCTGGCCGTGCGCCTACAAGAGCTATTTGGCCTGTCAGCGACGCCTCGTATCGCCCGCGGCCGGATTGCCGTGTTGCTACACTTGTTGGCTCCCAACGGGCGCCCGGCCCAAGTCACCTCGGACTTAGCCAGTTTCTGGAACGAGACTTATCCCCAGGTCCGCAAAGAACTCCGGGCCCGCTATCCCAAACATGCTTGGCCCGAAGATCCCTGGCAAGCCCAGCCCATTCGCGGAACCAAACGCCGTCGATCCCGGTGAAGCCAGGACGAAAACTAAAGACGCCTAACGAGTTGAATCTCTTCTGCAAAGTATGATACAAAAATTACACTCGACTGTAGTGTGTCAACAGGATTTGACTTCCGAGCCAACGGTCTCTTGGAGGGTGCATCAATGAGCGAAAACCAGGGCAATCCGGAAAACTCCGATCAGCGCGAAGAACAGCAGGCCGTTGCCGGCGACCACGATCAACAACCGCAGCCCAAAGAAAGTGAAGGCATCGGCACGCTGGAATCTTCCTTTTTCGGCGATCCCGAAACTGCGCAGACGCCGGCAGTAAACGAGGCATCGGCCGAATCCGCCGAACCAAGCGCGACCGAGGCAGAGCCTGAAGCCAACACTGCCGCCGCGACCGAAACCCCGGCGACGCCAGCACCCGCCGAAGAGGGCGGCCAAAGCGCACAGGCAGAAGCAGAAGCACAGGCAGAAGCACAGGCAGAAGCGGTCACCGTCCCCCCCGTGGAACCAAGCGTGGTGGCGTCTCCGGCCGTTCCGGCAGAGGCCGACCCCTCGGAAGCCGTAACCGCACCGCCGCCGGCCGGGGACCAAGCCCCGAGGCCACAAGTTGAACGTTTTCTGGTCGACAGCCAACAAGCCTTGCCCGTGCCCGGCGGGGCGGGAAGTCAGCCGGCGCCCTTTGATCCGCAGCAGACGCCCATTTGGCAGGCTTTGCTGGCCGAGTACGAAAAAGAAATCAAAGCCGTCGGCGATGTGCCGGCAGCGGCACCGCTCTACTACGAATCCGGCAAGTTGTGGGAAGAAAAGCTGGCCCAACCACACAATGCCTGGAACTGCTACAAAATGGCGTACCAATTACAACCCGACCTGCTGCCCAATATCCGGGCGGCTTCCCGCCTGGCCTCCCAAGTAGGCAACTGGAAGGTGGCGATCAAAATCATCGACTCGGAAATAGAAGTGCTATCCGACGCCCGCCAGAAGGCCTATCTCTTCCAACGCCGGGGCCTGATCCAGGAAGAGAAACTCGGCAACATGGAAGAAGCCGAAGCGTCTTATCTGGCCGCCGCCGCGGCCGCGCCCAGTATCGAACACCTGAAACAACAAGAACGCCTTTACCTCTCCGCGGCCAACTGGTCGGCAGTCATCGAGACCCGCGAGCAGATACTAGCCCGCCTGCAGGATCCGGAGATATCGGTGCAAATATTGCTCTCTTGCGCTCGGATTCAGCAGATGGAGCTCAAGGATTTGGCGGCGGCCGAAAACACGCTGACCCGGGCGCTGGAAATTATCCCCACGCACACCGTCACTTTGCGCTCTCTGCGCTTCTTCTATATCGAGACCGGCCAGGAAGCAAAACTGCTCGATGTCTTGCAGCGAGAAGCCGCCACCACGCCCGAGCCAGCCATCGCCTCCTGGCTGCTGTATTCGTCGGCCCGTCTTTGCCAAGAGCAAATTGGCGATGAGGAGAAA
>JAUVBB010000361.1 GCA_030591445.1 Deltaproteobacteria bacterium
GGGACTGGTCCACTGCCGGGCAAGATATCAAAGGCGCCGACAAACATGAGTACCTGAAGATCAAGGGCAGCTTTCTCTACCAGCGCAAGATAATCCCCGAGTACTTCTGGTTCAACGGCAACTCCCAGCGTTACCTCAAGGGCGATCGCATGGACCCGGAGTCGGTCACCTATATCAACCGCCCGCTAGGCGACATCACCGAGGCCCAGGCCAAAATCTGGCCATTCAAAATCCACCGGGCCAAACAGCCTTATGATGTCAAGTATCGTACCCTGCTGGTACCCAAGACCGTGGGACCTGGTGGATACTGGACCGAGTTCGATTGGCAAAAGGCGGCCAAGCTAGGTGGCAACGCCTCTGGTCTGGCCTTTAGCGGTGAGCTGGGCTTTGCCGAAACGCATATGTTTTGGCCCCAAAACCACATGGTGGCCCCCAAAGAGCGCGCCTTGCAATGCACCGCCTGCCACCGCGAAGGCGGTCGGCTCGATTGGATATCACTGGGCTACGACGGGGATCCGGCTCGCTCTGGCGGCCGTAAAGTCAGAAGATTGCTTTCGCAACCGGAGGAACGCAAGCAATGAAATCGCAATCTTGGTTCTTGGTAGGCTTGGCCTGGTTGCTTTGGGCCCCCAGCGGAACAAGTTTGGCCGCCGAGCCCGGCTCGGAGCATGGCAAAGTTCCGGCCCTCACGCTCAAGCACCTCAAACCCGCGCCGCCCAAAGAGCGCCCGGGCATTCACCCCCTCATTCGCCTGCTTGATGAAAAGGGCGCAAGCGTGCTGGACTCGGGTCAACCGGTCTCCCTGATGAAGAGTTGCGGTGCTTGTCACGACGCCGAAAGCATCGCCCAACACAACTACCATGCCCAGGTCGGGCTCGATGAGTTCCGGGCGGGCAAGTCAGCCGGTAGCGGCCGGCCCTGGGATCAGGGCCCCGGCCTGTTCGGACGCTTCAATCCCCTGACCTACCGCGTGCTCTCGCAGCCGGGAGACGCCAAACTGGATATGGGCACCGCCGACTGGATTCGTACCATGGGTCCCCGCCATGTCGGCGGAGGGCCGGCCATGCAGAGCCGTTACGGTGACCGACCCTTGGCCGAAATCACCGCGGGCGAAAAGGTCGACCCCGAGACCCATTTTCTTGATCCGGACACGGGCGAAATCCGCGCCTGGGATTGGGCTAGCTCCGGAGGCATGGAACTCAATTGTCTGCTTTGCCACATGCGCAATCCCAACAATGCCCAAAGAGTGGCCCAGACTCGCCAAGGAAAGTTTCGCTGGGCTTCTACCGCTACTTTGCTTGGTACCGATCTCATCGAAAAAGGCCCGGAAGGAATGCGCTGGCGAGCAGAGGCCTTCAATGATCGCGGCCAGGTCACGGCCCAGTCCATGCGCCTGGGGGCACCGCAATCGGGCAATTGCCGCCTGTGCCACGGCAAAGCCTGCCAATGCACGGACCGGGTGGTTTTTGAAAACTCGCTGGAAAACTGGGCAGTAGAGACCACCGGGGAAATTTTCTCGGCCGAACGCATGTCTGAATCGGGCATGAACCTGGAGGGCAAATCAGAGCTAACGGCTGCTTGGGACGTACATGCCGAGAGAATGGTTGCTTGCCACAACTGCCACTATTCGCTGAACAACCCCAAGTATTCGGTCAAGGAAGAAAAGAAAAAGCCCCGGCATCTGCGCTTCGACACCCGCTTTACTACCACCGAAGATTACCTGGTCAATCCCGATCACAATCTGGCCAAGGGTCATACCGCCCAGGGCACAGTCAGCAGGCATCTCGACGGCACCATGCGCGACTGTGGCGACTGCCACGATGCCGAAGCGGTCCACGATTTCTTGCCCTTCAAGAAAGTTCATTTCCAGAAGTTGAGTTGCCAGGCCTGCCACATCCCTCAACTGCGGGCCCCTACCCGCATGACCACCGATTGGACGGTGATATCCAAGGAAGGCAAAGCCCTGGTCAGGCACCGCGGCGTGGAAGGAACCATCAACGATCCGGCCTCTTTGATTAGCGGCTACCGCCCGGTCTTGCTCTTGCACGAAGAAGACGACGGCTCGCTGAAATTAGGACCGCACAATATCATCTCCTCGTGGTTCTGGGTGGAAGGCGAACCCGCGCAGCCGGTGCGACTTTTCGATCTACGAAAAGCCTTTCTTACTGACCAAGGCAAGTATCACCCGGATGTGCTGGCCGCACTCGACAGCGACGGCGATGGCGATTTGAGTGCCGGCGAACTGCGCTTGGATTCGGCGCAGAAGACCGAGGCCATCGCGGCTCGGCTGCGGGCAGTCTCGGTTAAAAATCCCCGTATCCAGGGCGAGATTCAACCCTACACCCTCAGTCATGGAGTGGCGGCCGGGGAACATGCCATGAATTGCTGCAAATGCTGCCATTCCGACTCTTCCCGGGTAAACACCCGCATCGAATTGGCGGATTTTGCCCCCGGTGGCGCTCTGCCCACCATGGTCGCCGACGCCAAGACCCGCATGCATGGAGAGCTAATCATCGGCACGGCCGGTAGCCCAGGGGCGGGAAAACTGTTTTTCCAACCCCGGCTAGATCCGGAAAAACTCTACATCCACGGAACCGATCATTTCCGCTGGCTGGATATCATCGGCATCTTGGTCCTGCTAGGCACTTTCTTGTTCATTTTCATCCACGGCGGCCTGCGCATATGGACCACGCGAAGACGAAGGGCGGTGAGCCAATGAAGGTCAAGGTTCTGTTCTACTCCTTGTACGAGCGCTTCTGGCACTGGCTGCAGGCGGCCGCGGTGATTGTGCTGCTGGTGACCGGTTTCGAGATTAGCTATGCCTCCTACTTTTCGGTCTCGGGATTCAAAACGGCGGTCAACCTGCACAACCTGGCCGGGCTAATCTTGTTGGTAAACGCATTCTTGGCCCTGTTCTACAATCTAGCTTCCGGCCTAATCCAACGCTATTTTCCCGATATGAACGATATCTTCACTCTGGGCTTCAAACACGCCCGTTACTACATGCTGGGCATTTTCAAGGGCCAAAGCCATCCCTTCGACAAAACCCCGGAAAAGCGGCTCTTGCCCCTGCAGAAAATCACCTACTTCGTGGTCCTCAACCTCTTGCTACCCATCATGATCCTGACCGGTGGCCTCAAGTACTCTGCTGAATTCTATCCAGAACTACTCGAAGCCTTTGGCGGGCTCAGCGTCCTGGGTCCCATTCACCGTTTCGGCGGCTGGCTCTTTGCGGCTTTTCTCTTTCTGCACATTTATATGATCACCACCGGGCACAGTCTTTTCGCTAACCTGATCTCGATGGTCACCGGCTATGACACCGTCGAGGCGCCCGGGAAAGAAGAGACTTCCTCATGAACAAGACCAGTCCCTACATGAATCCCTACCTGGCCGGCGTGATGCTGGGCGTGGTGCTCTTTGCCTCCTTCGTGCTTTTCGGCCACGGGCTGGGGGCCTCCGGCGGAGTGGCCAAGATAGCCGGTGCCGCCATCGACCTGGTCACCCCCGCCCACACCGAAAACAGCTCCTACCTGGTTAGCCTGCTGCGTTCCAGCGACAATCCGCTCGACACCTGGCTGGTCTTTGAAATCCTGGGCGTGATCATCGGCGGACTGATTTCCGGTTTGCTCGCGGGCCGGGTACGACTCGAAACCCTCAGAGGCCCGCACATCAGCGTACGCACCCGCTGGATTTTCGCCGTATTGGGCGGAATCATCACCGGCTACGGCGTGCGGCTGGCCCGCGGCTGTACCTCTTCGCAAGCCTTGTCCGGCGGCGCGGTGCTCTCGGCGGGCAGTTGGGCCTTTATGTTCGCGGTGTTCGCCGGCGCCTACGCCATGGCCTATTTCGTGCGCAAGCTATGGAACTGACCGTGGTCGGCCAAGGAGATCAATCATGAGCCCATTGGATATCAGCGCCAGCCTCGGACATGTTTGGCAAAACGTTTTCTACGTGCTTACCGGCGTGGCCTTCGGTTTCGCCTTAGAGCGCGCCGGCTTCGGCAACGCCCGGAATCTGGCCGCCCAGTTCTATCTCAAGGACATGCGCGTGCTCAAAGTCATGTTCACGGCCATCATCACCGCCATGTTGCTCATCTTCTGGGCCAATCTCTTTGGTTTGCTCGACGCTCGCGCCCTGTTTATCAACCCCACTCACCTTTGGCCCGGAATTCTGGGTGGTTTGATCTTTGGCATCGGTTTCGTGGTCGGCGGTTATTGTCCCGGCACCGCGCTGGTGTCTTTGGCCACCCTGAAAATAGACGGCATGCTTTTTGTGCTCGGGCTGGCGATAGGCATGTTTCTGTTTGGCGAAAGCATTGACGCCATGCGCGTATTCTGGGACACCGCCGGCAACTTCGGTGAGCTGACCTTACCCGAGGTGCTGGGTCTCGGCACCGAGTGGGTTGTCTTTGCCGTGGTGCTGATGGCCCTGGCCATGTTCTGGGGAGCTGAAAGAGTAGAACAATATTTCGCCCGCAAGAACAAGGGAGAAAACTAAGATGAATGCTAAAATCATCGGAGTCTTGGCAGCCGTGGGCGCCGGCGCCGGCTTATTGGTGCTGGGACAACCCAATCTGCATGATCGGCTGGCTCGCCTGGAGCCGGAATTGAACCAGAAAATCCAGTCGCGGCAAATCCAGATCGACCCGGCCGAATTGCTGGCCCTGCGCTATGAAGACCAGGTTGGCGTACGTATTTTTGACCTTCGCTCTGAAAGCGACTTCAATCTCTTTCATCTCACCGACGCCCAACGAGTAAGTTTAGAACAGATTTCCGAGCCCGCCTGGGCCAAAGAACTTTCGCCAAAACAGGTCATTGTGCTCGTCTCCAACGACGAAGAGCAAGCCACCCAGGCTTGGAAATTGCTCAGTACGCAAAAAGTTGCCAATCTTTATATTCTGGCCGGAGGGATAAACGCTTGGATTGAGCGCTACGCCAAACCCGACCAAAAAAAACCCATTGCCAATTGTAAAAACGACCAGCTGGGCTTCCGCCTACCCTCCTCCTTAGGTTCCCGGCATCCGGCCGCCGATCCCGAGCCCTCCCATGGGCCTCCAGAAAAATTCGAAAAGAAAGTCAAAAGTTTAGGCGGAGGCAAGCGCAAAGCCGGCGGTTGCGGCTGAAACCTTTCGGTTACATTATAATCCACTAATATTTCAAAGCAATACGCAGAACACCGCATTCACTCCCCGGCAACCGAAGCATATCGGTTTCACTTTAAGAAAAAATAACCCATTAGCAAAATTTTTTGCTAAACTATTACAATAGCTTATAGACAACATCGGTTTTGGATCGATCGATGCATATAGATAGAGGAAAATGTGGTCATCCATGAAGGAGGTTGTGATGAAATCCAGGTTTTTCGCTCTTATCATATCGATATTGTTCAGCTTAGGAGTTATTGTCTCGGCTTGCACCACGCTGACCGACGCTGACTCAGCCCAAGGTCTGACCGACGATCATGAGTTGGATGACTTCGAAGGCGAGCAGGACGATGATCCGGGAGAAGAACCGAAGGATGACCCGGTTGTGGAAGATCCTGTCGATCCGGACGAGGAAGTTTGCGACGGCGAGGACAATGACGGCGACGGAGAAATCGACGAAGGCACCGACGGCGGCGAATGCGAGACGCCCGAAGGTGATATCGGCACCGAAGTCTGCATCGCCGGTTGGCCCCGTTGTCAGACTTGCGACCCCGGCACCATCCGTGAAGTCAACTGCGGCTGCGGAATCGATCGCACCGACCTTTGCGACTCTGACGGCGTTTGGCGCCGAGGTGCTTGCGATCCTTGCGAAGAAGACGAAGAGCCGATGCCCTGCGGCTTCTGCGGCGTGCTCGATGCCAACGGAATGTGTGTTGGCGAAGGCGTCTGCCAGCCCGAGGACATCTCCTACCGGCGCTGCGACTCCTGCCCGGAAGAAACCGGCTGCGGCCCGGCCACCTGCGTAGGCGAAAAATGGCAGTGCACCGCCAGCTGCGAGTGGGAAATGCTTGAAGGCTGTGGCATCCGACCCAGCGAATGTGAACGCGATGCCAAACGCATCGACCCCTGCGGCCAGTGCGGCAGCCAAGTACTGACCTGCGACGGCTGCTTCTGGAACCGCTCCGACTGCAAAGAGCAAGGCTCTTGCTTCCCCGGCGATTTCCGCAAGGTACCCTGCTACGACAAAAACTGCACCGAAGGCTGGGGCAACTACATTTCCTGCGACGGTAGCTGCGAGTGGATCGAAGGCAAAACCTGTACCGGCTGCACCCCCGGCATCCACACCGAGATGGTCGATTGCGTCTACCGGCACCCCAGGTGCGGCAAGCGCGAACTGCAATATGAATGCGTAATCCAGACCGAATCGACCCCCTGCGAGCCCTCTATCGGCAGCAAGATTAACTATGTGTACCTGAGCCAATGCCCGCCCATCGACTGCTACCCGGGCCAAGTAAGCTCTGAAGGCTGCATGCTCGATTCAGGCGAAGGCGGCACCATCACCAAAAAATGCACCAATGCCTGCGAGTGGCCCGTAGACGGTAGCCCCTGTACCGCGGTTACCTCCAGTTGCGTACCGGGCACCAAGAAGGTCAAAGAGACCGACTGCGGCTGTGAAATCACCTATACCACCACCGAGACCTGCCGCGAAGACGGCCTGGGCTGGACCACCGTTATCACCGGCCGGGAAGACTGCCCCGAATGCGAAGAAGGCGACGGCTATGACACTTCCTGCACCGCCGATCAAGGCATGTGCGGAACCAGCAAAGTCTCTTGCAGCGACGAGTGTGAATGGGTCCAATCGGAGTGCAAGCCCAGAGCAGACGCCTGCGTACCCGGCGATACCGTCCAGCGCTCCTGCAACAGCCTGTGCGGCACCGGCCATGGCACCTATACCTGCATCGGCTGTAACTGGTACATGACCGGCGAATGTGTGCCCGACGTAGCCGGAAACTGCCTCCCGGGTGACAGCCGTACCGTACAGTGCAACCCTGATGGCTGCCCGCAACAAGAAGACGTCTGCAGTGAACATTGCCAATGGATCGAGGGCAGCTGCCCAGCCTGCGGCTAGACAAGGAATTAACTCATGAGAATCCTGCCCCTACTTTTAGCCTTGCTGCTTTCGGCATGTACGGACACCGACATCTTCATCGAAGTCGATCCTGATGCCGAGGTACTGAGAGTACGACTAGAAGCCGATGTTTGCGCGCCGGATTCGATCGAAGAAGAAGTGCCTCACAAGATCCTGTTCGTAATCGACACCTCTTTGTCCAACAAATGGAACGACGAAAACAATCACCGGGTAGAAGCCTTTACCCAGGCCATCCTTGACCACGTAGAAAAAGAAAGCGTCTACTTCGGCGTCATCACTTTCAATGATTACGCCAGCCGGCCAACCCTGGTCTTTACCGACAACAGCGGGGTATTGAACACCGCCGCCAAATCCCTCACCTCCGACTTCGCCGGCGGCGGCACCAACTACGAAGACGCCATTCATGAGATGTACCAGTTCATCGTCGACGATCTAAACACCATCGCCACCCCGGTAGAAGCCCTGCGCACCCATTACTTGGTCTACTGGCTCTCCGACGGTATCCCCACTTTCGGCACCACCGAC
>JAUVBB010000108.1 GCA_030591445.1 Deltaproteobacteria bacterium
CTTTCTTCTTCGCTACTTTCTTCTTCGCTACTTTCTTCTTCACTACTTTCTTCTTGGCTACTTTCTTCTTGGCCTCTTTCTTCTTGGCTACTTTCTTCTTGGCCTCTTTCTTCTTGGCCTCTTTCTTCTTGGCCTCTTTCTTCTTGGCCTCTTTCTTCTTGGCCTCTTTCTTCTCAGCCTCTTTCTTCTTAGCCTCTTTCTTCTTGGCCTCTTTCTTTATGGCTGCTTTCTTCTTGGCTACTTCTTTCCGGGCAGCCTTTTCCAGGTCGGCTGCTTCAATGGCTGCTTGGGCCGCGGCCAAACGGGCGATGGGCACGCGGAAAGGAGAACAAGACACATAGTTTAGTCCGGTCTGGTGACAGAAATGAATGGTCTTGGGATCGCCACCATGCTCGCCACAAATGCCAACTTTCAGGTCGGGCTTAACGCTTCTGCCCTTGGAGACGCCGGTAACCAGTAGCTGTCCAACTCCGTCCTGATCGATGGTCTGGAATGGATCATCTTCCAGCACCTCTGCTTCAATATAGGCTGGCAAGAAGCCCTGGGCATCGTCGCGGCTCAAACCGAAAGTGGTTTGGGTCAAATCATTGGTGCCGAATGAGAAGAACTCGGCCTCGGCGGCAATCTGATCGGCGGTGAGCGCGGCCCGCGGCAATTCAATCATGGTGCCCAGCAGATAAGGAATCTTTACGCCCTGATCCTTCTCCACTTCGGCGGCCACGTCCCGCACTATTTTCGCCTGGTTCTTGAGTTCGTTGACGTGCCCCACTAGCGGGATCATGATCTCTGGATGCGGGGTGAAGTTCTTTTCCTTTTTCACTTCCGAGGCCGCTTCCAAAATGGCCCGGGCCTGCATAGCCGTGATTTCAGGATAAGACACTCCCAAACGACAACCGCGGTGTCCCAACATGGGATTGAACTCGTGGAGTTTGGCAATCTTCTTGTTCAGATCGTCTTCAGAAACACCCATACTCTGGGCCAAATCCCTCACATCACCAGATTCATGAGGCAAAAACTCATGCAGTGGGGGATCCAGGGTCCGGATGGTAACCGGCCGTTCCTCCATGGCCTCGAAAATACCCTTAAAATCAGCCCGCTGCAGGGGCAGCAGCTTACCCAACGCGATCTCGCGCGCCGATTGGTCATGGGCGAGGATCATCTCACGCATGGGCCCGATTTTCTCTTCACCGAAAAACATATGTTCGGTACGGCATAGGCCGATGCCTTCGGCTCCGAACTGAATCGCCTGGTCGGATTGATCGGGCTGATCGGCGTTGGTACGTACCCCAAGCTTCCGGAAGCGGTCCGCCCAGCCCATCAATTTCTCATACTGCGAAAAGAGCATTGACTGTCCGGGTTCCAGGGAACGATCTAGCAAGACCCGCACTACCTCTGAGGGGATAGTGCCTATTTTGCCTTCGATAACCTCGCCGGTGGTTCCGTCCAGAGACACCCAGTCGCCTTCGCGAATCACGGTCTCACCAACCCGCAATACCCGCTCTTTGTAGCTGATATCCAGCTCGCCACAACCGGCTACGCAAACCTTGCCCATTTGCCGGGCAACCAGAGCGGCATGCGAAGTCATGCCGCCACGGGCCGTCAAAATGCCAACCGCCGCGTCCATGCCCCGGATATCGTCCGGAGAAGTCTCTATGCGGGTCAATAACACCTGTTCCCCGCGGGCTACCCAAGCCACTGCGTCTTCGGCATTGAACACGACCCGACCAGTGGCCGCACCGGGACCGGCTGCCAGGCCTTTGGCCAACAGACGTCCCGAGTCCAGCGCTGCCTTCTTGTCTTCGGTTTCAAAAATCGGACGCAGAAACTGATTTAGTGAGTCTGGTTCGATTCTGCGCAGTGCTTCCCTTTCGTCGATCAGTCCCTCGCCCACTTGGTCCACGGCAATTCGAACCGCCGCGAATCCGGTACGCTTGCCGGCCCGCGTCTGCAACATCCAGAGTTTATTCCTCTGAATGGTAAACTCCATGTCCTGCATATCCCGGTAATGGGTATCGACGGTCTTGGTGATTTCCAAAAGCCGCTGAAAAATTTCGGGCATGACCTGTTGCAGTTCGGCAATGGGCCGGGGGGTACGAATACCGGCCACCACGTCTTCTCCCTGGGCGTTCATCAAGAACTCACCGTAGAGCTTGTTCTCGCCGGTTGCCGGGTCGCGGGAGAACAAAACGCCAGTGCCGCTGTCTTCGCCCATATTGCCATAGGCCATGGACTGGACATTGACCGCCGTGCCCCAATTGCCCGGGATACCGTTTAACTGCCGGTAGGCAATCGCGCGGGGGATATTCCAAGAACCAAATACCGCCCCGACCGCGCCCCATAGCTGTTCCCAAGGAGACTCAGGAAAGGCTTTGCCGGTACGGGCTAGAATCGCATCTTTGTACTTGTAGACCAGATCCTGCAAGGCGTCGGCATCCAGCTGATTGTCCAGGTCCACCCCGGCCTCGCGTTTTTTGGCGGCCAGAATTTCCTCGAAAGGATCTTCGTCGTCTTTGTTCTCTGGTTTCATGTCCAAGACCACGTCGCCGTACATTTGCACAAAGCGGCGATAGGAATCGTAGGCAAAACGAGCATTGCCGGTCTTGGCCGCCAGTCCCAATACGGTGGTATCGTTAAGACCCAGATTCAAGACCGTGTCCATCATGCCCGGCATACTCACCCGGGCCCCGGAACGAACGGACAAGAGCAAGGGGTCTTTGGCATCGCCAAATTTGGCGCCCATGCTGCGCTCTACCTTTTTCAGGTGAGCCTCAACCTCTTTTTGCAGGCCAGCAGGGTAATTCTGGTCGTTTTCATAAAAAACGGTGCAAACCTCGGTGGTGATGGTAAAACCGGCTGGTACTGGGATTCCCAGGCGATTCATTTCGGCAAGGCCCGCGCCTTTGCCGCCCAGCAGGTTTTTCATGTCGCCTTTACCTTCGGCGGATCCGTCCCCAAAAAAGTATACCCATTTTTTCCCGGCCATTGACTTCCTCCTCAATTTGGGCCTTTCAACTGCAGCCTGGTAAAATCAGCGATACGCCCGAACATATTTTCAATTTCAAACAACAAAGCCTTTCGGTTGTTTTGTCGTGCCAAGTCATTGGGGTCGTTGACCAATACCTTTTCGAAGAACTGGTCTACCGGACCACGCAAGGCCCCAGCCAGCAGTTCCAAACCGCTGGCAAAATCTCTTGCGCCCAGAAGATCCTCGAATTTCGGCGCCACGTCAAGATAGACTTGATGCAAGTGCTCCTCTTCTGGCTGCTGAAACAACTTAGGATCGACTTTTGTTCCCTCGAAATCTTTGATAATATTGGCCACTCGCTTGAAAGCAATAGCCAGATCAGAAAAAGCGGCCTTGCCCATAAACCCAACCAGGGCCTCGCTTCTGGCCACGGTATCGACCATATCATCCATGCCGGCAGCCAGTACTGCCTCCACCACGTCTACCGGCGCATGCTCCGCCAGGCGCTGCTTCAGGCGCCCCTGGAAAAATTCCAGAATGTCGCCGACCAAGCCTTGCTCAAACGGATCTACTGCCGTGATTTCAGCGGGAGTTTGCTTTTTTCGAGCCGCCCGCTTTCGTTCTTTGTCTTTGGCCTTTTTCAACAAGGCACTTTCCACCTTGTCGGCAACACCCGCCACCGCCTCGGCTATCATTTCGCGTAGCGAGACGTGAATATTCTTGCCCAACACAATGGCGATAACGCCCAAACACTGCCGGCGCAAGGCATACGGGTCGGCTTTGCCGGTGGGCCGCAGACCAACCCCGAAGCAACCGGCCAAGGTATCCATGCGATCAGCCAAGGAAATCACCGCGCCTTCGTGGCTTTCGGCAATGCGGTCATCGGCAAAGCGCGGGTGGTATTGCTGTCCAATGGCCAGAGCCACAGCCTCGTCCTCCCCCGCCAAAGCCGCATATACACCGCCCATCAGGCCCTGGAGTTCGGGGAACTCACCCACCATTTCGGTTAGCAAGTCGGTCTTGGCCAGCAAGCCGGCCCTTTCAACCACTTTTCGAAAGGAATCCGGTTCGCGCCCCGCCGGGCACAGGCGATCGGCCAACCAACCGGCCATGCGAACATTGCGATTGGTTTTCTCCAGATAGGAACCAAGCGCAGCCTGGAAAATCATATCGCCCAGATCGTCTACCCGCGCCGCCGGTAGTACTTTTTGATCTACGGTATAGAAAAACTCAGCGTCGTTTAGCCGTGCCGTCAACACTCGTTCATAGCCTCGGCAAACGATCTTCGGATCTGGCACCGGCGTATTGCCAATGGCCACAAATACGTTCAACAAGCCGCCATCTGCATTCTCGACCGAAAAGTAGCGCTGGTGTTTGCGCATCGCCGTGACCAGCACTTCGCGAGGCAAGGCAAGAAACTTAGGGTCGAATCTGCCCAAGAGCGGCAAGGGCTGTTCGGTAAGATAGCTAACTTCTTCCGTAAGGTCCTCGTCTTCCACCAGGCGGCCGCCGGCTTCCTTGGCCAATGAACGGGACTGCTCCATCAACTGTGATCGGCGTTTTTCCGGATCTAAGATCACGCCATGGGCAGCCAATTGGCTTTCAAAACTGTCGCTAGATTCTACCAGGAAGGGTTCTCGGGTGACAAAGCGATGCCCGCTCGAGTGCTGGCCAGCGCGAATGCCGGCAAACTCATGGGCCAGCACTTTGCCGTCCAACAAAGCCAAAATCCAGTGCACCGGACGAGCAAAGGCGGTCTCGCCTTGCCCCCAACGCATGGTTTTCGGAAAATGCAACCCACCAATCAGTTCGGGCAGCAACGCGGCCAAAATCTTTTCGGTCGGCTCACCGGCAATCTGCCGATGCAAGCCAACGACCTTGCCCTTGGCGGTTTCGAAAACCTCCAATTGCTCAGGATCGATGCCCTTGCTCTTGGCAAAACCTTGGCATGCCCGAGTGGCCTTGCCCTCGGCATCATAAGCAGCTTCGACCTTGGGGCCCAGCACCTCTTCTGCCAAATCCGCCTGGCGCTCGGCAAGCCCGGAGGCCTGCAAGACCAGTCTTCGTGGCGTGGCCCGCACTTGCACCAAAACCTGTTGCTCCGGGTTAAGCCTCTGCTTCTCTAATTGGTCCAGAAAGCCATTTTTCAGATCGGCCATCGCCGTCGGTATGAACCGAGCCGGAATTTCCTCGCAGCCGACTTCCCACAAAAGATCCATAATTCACTTCCTATTTTTCGAAGTCTTTCAGTTTCTTATCTTTGGGGCCGCAACCACTTGAGGTCTGCTTAAAATCGCGCAGCTTTTGCGGCTCATCTTGGTCCGGCGTTTCGGGCATGCAACCTTTTGAGAAACTAACAATCAAGGCAGACACCGTTACCAATACCCCAGCCGCCCAAAGAATTTTCTCTACGCCGCCGGCAAGTTCGTCTTCTAAACGGCCTTTCTTCATGAAACGGGCCACGGTCAACATGGCCACCCCGGCAACGAGCAAGCCAATCAGTTCGCCTTTGAAAATGTTTCCGAGGTCCATGTTGTCCCGGGTCAAGGGCTAGCAAGCAAAGGCCAACCCAGCCTCTCCCGCTCAGCGAGATAACCTTCGGCACAGGCCTTGGCCAATGCCCGCACGCGACCAATATAGGCTTGACGCTCGGTTACGCTAATGGCTCCGCGGGCATCGAGAAGATTGAAGACATGGGAACTTTTCAAACAGAAGTCGTAGGCCGGCAAGGCTTGGCAGCCATCCACGCCGGCCCGTCCTTGCGCCAAACGCAGACACTCGGTCTCATACATTTCAAAAAGACGTCCGAGCATGTCCGTATCTGCCACTTCGAAATTGTATCGAGAGAATTCCACCTCGCTCTGGTGATGTACTTGTCCGTAGGTTACCTTGTCGTTCCATTGCAGTTGGTAGACACTGGAGACGTCCTGCTGCATCATGGCAATCCGCTCAAGGCCGTAGGTAAGTTCTACCGTGATGGGCTTGAGTTCGATTCCTCCCGCCTGCTGGAAGTAAGTAAACTGGGTGACTTCCATACCGTCTATCCAGACCTCCCAACCCAGCCCGGCGGCGCCCAAGGTGGGAGATTCCCAGTCATCTTCCACGAAACGGATATCATGTTCGGCGGTCTTGATGCCGATGGCCTCCAGGGAATCCAGATACAGGTTCTGGACCTCAAGCGGTGATGGCTTGAGAATCACTTGGAACTGATAGTAGTGCTGCAAGCGATTGGGATTCTCGCCATAGCGCCCATCGGTGGGCCGCCGGCAAGGCTGTACATAGGCCACCGACCAAGGTTCCTGCCCCAAGCAACGCAAGAAAGTAGCTTGGTGAAAAGTACCCGCGCCGGTCTCCAGATCGTAAGGCTGTTGGATGAGACAACCCTTCGCAGCCCAGTAGCCTTGCAACTTAAGAATTAGGTCCTGAAAGTTCACGGTGTTTTGCCTCTAACAATTTGAAAAATCGCGATAAGCTAGCATTCACACTGGGCATTGTCAAGGTCGTCCCAGCCTTTTTGCAATCTGTCAGGCTTCACTGTACGCTGTGGCGAAACAGGAGGAAAACCATGAAAAACGGCAAGCTGGAACGACTGGCGGTAATCGGTTCGGGAACCATGGGACATGGCATTGCCCAGGTGGCTGCGCAAACAGGAATGGACGTGCGCATGTACGACTTGAGCGAAGAGTTTTTGACCCGCGCCATGGAGAAAATCCGAGGGAATCTCAAACGTCGAATCGACAAAGGACGCATGTCTACGGCCGAAAGCGAAGAGATTCTTGGTCGCATCCAGCCGACAATCGATCTTTCCGAATCCGTCACTGATGCGGATGTGGTGGTAGAAGCTATCCCCGAGCGCATGGAACTGAAAATCGAATGTTTTGAGGCCATCGACAAACACAGCCCGGCAACAGCTCTGTTGGCTACCAATACATCTTCGCTCAGCGTTACTGAAATCGCCGCGGCCACCGGGCGACCGGAACAAGTTGTCGGCTTGCACTTCTTTAACCCAGTGCCGGCCATGAAATTATTGGAAATCGTACGCGGACTGCGTTGCGTCGATGCTACCGTCGATAAAGCCCGCGCCTTTGCCGAGCAGTTGGGCAAGGAAGCCATCGTCGTCAAGGATTGGCCCGGATTTGCGACCAGCCGCCTGGGCATTGCGCTGGGCGCGGAAGCCATCCGGATGGTGGAACAAGGGGTGTCGAGCCCAGCCGAGATTGACCGGGCCATGGAGTTGGGCTACCGCCATCCCATGGGCCCGCTGCGTTTGACCGATTTGGTGGGCCTGGACGTCCGCCTGGCCATCATGGAACACCTGCATCGAGAGTTGGGCGAGCAATTCCGCCCACCGGCTTTGCTGCGCCAGATGGTCCGCGCCGGCAAGACCGGTCGCAAAAGCGGCGAAGGCTTCTACCGTTACGATTGAAGCAGGTCCGCGCTCAGACTCCGGCTAGTTTTCTTAGAAATTCTCTAGACTTAAGCGGTTTGCCCAGGTACGAGTCAATAATCTTGGCCAGCAAACTACGGGCCAGGTGCATGCATTGCGGGTCTACTGAAGTACCTTCCGAACCCTGCTGACGCAATGATCGAAAAAAGCACTGAACTTCGACCGGTATGTTTTGGTTTTCGTGACCGGAAGCACAACTGGTACAAAGTATTCCGCCCCGGGAATGGTCGTAGGCCCACATGCCCTCACCGGCGAGAGATTCGGTACCGCAGGCCAGACAAGAGCCTAGATGGGGAGCAAAACCGGCCAGGGACAATACCGAGAGTTCTAACAAACGCAGCGAAACCGTGCTCAAGGGCCCCTGATCCAGACAATGCAAGGTGGCAGACAACAAATCAAAGGAAGATTCGGCCTCGTCTTCTTCGCCCAAAAACGCCGCTATCAACTCGGAGACATAGCCCGCGTGCCCGATGGCCACCAGATCGGTCTTGATCTTATCGTGGCCGTCGATCAGGACTGCTTCCTCAAGCCGTTGCAAGCGGTTCGGTCCCTTGTCGACCACGCGTAAGCGCGTATAGCAGAACAGTTCCAGGCAGCCACCAAAACGACGCCGGCTTTTGCGCGCCGCCGGGGCTACCGCACTGAATTTACCACGTTCTCTCGATAAAAATTGGATGATGCGATCAGATTCGCCCAGATCGCGCCGGGACAAGACAATTGCCTCGGTACGAACGAAACGGGGCATGGTAGCTCATTCCTTGGTCAGGGGCTGCTGGTGGATTTGGCGCAACTCAAACCAAAAAGGCGTGAACACTCTCGGCCAACGACACTCATGCGCGAGTATTCCAGACAGTCGCTCAATATTCGGCAACCACGTTCTTCGTTGCCGGCCATGAGCAAAACCTTGCCGAGATCAAGGTAGCTCTCCGGATTGCTCGGACAGAGTTCCACCAACTGGGTCAATTCCCGAACCGCTTCCGTGAACTTTTTTTGCTTCTGATACATTCTGCCCAAGTATTGGTAACCGACACAGTACTTCTCGTTTTGGGCAATCGCGTTTTGAACATGCCGGAATCCATCTTCTGTTTGTCCGGTGTTGAACAAGCACCAGCCTAAGTTACTTTCGGCATGGAAGCGTTCTCGCAGAAAGACATCTTCTAGCGCCTTACGCAGCAAGGGGATGGCTTGGCGGAACCGGCCTTGATCAATATATATTCTGGCCTTGCTATTGAGAACTTCGCTGTAATCTGGTTTGTATTTTAGTGCCAAATCGAAGTGATAGATTGCCTTCTCGAAACTTCTCAAAAAATAATAGGCCAGTCCGAGACCATTGTGAACCTTGGGAAACTCTGGATAGAGCTGCTCGGATTTCTTGAAGTTATGCAGAGCGTCTTTCACATTTCCGGCCTTTAGGCTGTTGACTCCCATGTCGTATTCGATTTCGGCCATTTTGCGTTCCTTGGCCGAGGGACCGCTCACGCATGACAACAACCCAAAACAGACAAGGCTTCCCGCCAAAAGAATTCTACCCACCGACTTACGCCTTAACATGTCCGTGCACCTCTACCCATCAAAGCAATATGTTTCAAAAAGATGACAAGAACCTGGCCAGTTTGACCAGACCTTCCTGGGATACGACTTTCTCCTGGTTGTCCACCACCTCGGCTGCCACTTCGGCCACATCATCGAGTTCAAGAATCGACTCGTCCATCGACCCCATTTCCACAGCCGATACCCCTGATTCTTCCATCTCGTGCTGCCGGGCAAATTTCTCCAAGTCTTGGTGAAAAACGGGCAGACTTTTTAACAAGGAAGAACGCTGTTCGGGCGACATGGCATGATAATTGAGATTATCAACCATGAATCCCATGCTCTCCACAAACTGCAGAGCTTCGAGTTCGGTAGCATGGAACGAGTCTCTGGCTACTTCAGTCTGTTCCGGCAAATAGATGACGCATTCTTTGCTTTGTACCAGATGAAGATAAATAAAAATGGTAAACATTCCGGAGGGATTGGCACAGCCAATGATATAGGCCTTGGCTGGTTCGGGCTGCTTGCCGGCGGCGGCCACAATCGGTGAATTGATCGACTTGATAAGGGAGATGACTTGCTCCCGACCGACGCTGATCGCTTTCATTTCAGGATGGGCATCGTACACGGCAAGTCGCTCCTGTAAGGCCTATCGGACGTTGATGGTAAAATCGTCGCTGAAATTCTTGGTCTCGTTGGCATTGCGTGCATATTGAATCAAGGGATTCTCGATCATCACGTTGTTGCCACCCATATTGCCCTCGCCAATGATGATGCTCAGGGTCTTTTGGATGGCAAAACTTTTCCGTTTTCCGGGTATCTTCTTCT
This sequence comes from Deltaproteobacteria bacterium, assembly GCA_030591445.1. GTDB lineage: Bacteria > Myxococcota > B64-G9 > B64-G9 > B64-G9 > JAUVBB01. The sequence continues at coordinate 9,771 of JAUVBB010000108.1, forward strand.
GCGCGGAAAAATGCAAAACATTGGCGCCGGTTCTTAGGTTGCGGGTGATGTCTTCCACCAATTGGTCCTCACCCGAGCGAATGCGCCGAAACCAGACCGAGTTGATGTAGATATCCACTTCATACTGCGCCATGCCTCTTTCACTCTCCTGGGCCACCAGCCAATAACGACGACTAGGGGTATTGATGGCGGCAGCCGGTTGGCTCGAGGGCAAGGCAGAGCCGTCGTTGCTCTGTACCGCATAGCCCTTGGCCTCGATGTACACATCACCACGGGCATCAATGGTGACATTCACTTTCTTAAATTTCTGGTTGGTCACCCCGTCGATGGGCGTGCCGTTGAGAAACACGTTTCCCGCCATCACCGAAGCCCCGACCAAGATGCCGAGCACCAGCACCACCCAAGTCACTCTACCCGATTTTTTCAATTCTGGCTCCTCACTGAAACCAACTGGAACTCTTTGTTATTACCAAGGTCTACCTTCCTACGTCAAGATCCCAATCCCTTCATCTCCGTCTGGCCACAGAACCTTGTGTAGCTGTATCTGCAGTCGAAGCGGCAAATTTTGCGCCATGATCCATTGGGCGAGCAGACGGGGTTCAATTTTTCCCATGACCGGAGAGAACAACACCCGGCCATCGACGGGCACGGCCCGATCTTTGAGCAAGTGCACGGCCCAGTCAAAATCTTCGCGGTCCGCAATTACGAACTTGAGCTCATCTTCCGCGTCTAGTCGGCCAAGATTATCGAAATCCATCTGCGCATGTTCCCCCGAGCCAGGCGGTTTCATGTCTAATATCACCCGAACCCCGGTCGGCAGGCAGCCGATATCGATACTGCCGTTGGTCTCGAGGAGCACGCTCTTGCCAGCCGCCAGCAGTTGGCGACAGAACTCGGCACAGTCGGTTTGCAGCAATGGCTCACCACCGGTTACCACCACCAGCCGGTCAGGAAGAGCCAGCACTTGGCCCAGCAAGTGCTCCATGCCTACCGGCCTTCCTTCCGCCCAGGCCTTTTGGGTATCGCACCAGCGGCAACGCAAATTGCAGCCGGCGAGTCGAACGAAAGTTGCCGGTAAGCCGGCATGGGTCGTCTCACCGGCAATGGAACGAAACAGCTCGCAAATCCGCAGCTGCTTAGCCTCGTCCTTCATGATAGGTGACAAAGGACCCCTCCGACTCCCAGACGCTCACCCGCAGCACTTGCTCGCTATGATCCCGCAGGCAGCCGTCCAAACCATGATAGATGATTCGAGCCATGTTCTCGCTGGATGGGTTAATCTCGGCAAACTCTGGATGCTGATTTAGATCGCTGTGATCGTATTTGCCGGCTACCTTAGCGAGATAAGTACGTAACTGGCGAAAATCCAGTGCCAATCCAGTCTCATCCAACTCTTCAGCGCCCACAGTCGCCTGGATCTTGTAATTGTGCCCGTGCACATTCTCACAACTTCCCTGATAACCACGCAAATGGTGAGACGCCGATACCACCATCGTAACCGTCACTTCGTACATGCTTAACCTCCTGCCAATAGTTGCGCCAACAAATCAAGCGGCATGGCACCGTTTACCAGTATCGGGCGGTGAAAATCCACCAGATTATATTGGGCACCTAATTGTTCTTGGTTTGTTTGGCGTATTTGCAGTAGTCGCAACATGCCAATCTTGTAGGCGGTGGCCTGGGCGGGCATGACCATATAGCGAGCCACTTCCCACTCCAAATTGACCACTTCGGCATCAAAGCCCGTGTTGTCGCGCATATACCGCAGTGCTTGATCATAAGTCCATTTCTTGGCGTGGATGCCGGTATCCACCACCAGACGGGCTGCGCGAAAAATCTCAGCTTGCAGTCGGCCCAAATCTCCGTAGGGATCATCCTGATACCAACCCAGCTCAAAGGCCAACCTTTCGGCGTACAGAGCCCAGCCCTCAGCAAAGGCGGTAAACGAAAGAACCTTCCTTAGCAAGGGAACATCTTGTTCTTGGGCGATAGTGATCTGAAAGTGATGTCCGGGCACTGCCTCATGATAGGCCAGCGTGGGCATACCGTAGCGGGGCTCTGGAGCGCCGCTATCATTGGCATAGAAAGCGCCGGTTCGAGATCCGTCCAACGATCCGCGCACGTAGAAGCCTCCAGAGGCGTCGCCCACCACCTCGACCTGGGTCTGGGGCTGAATATCGAAAGCAGCCTCCAAATTGGCGCTGGCGGTCTCAATCAGGGAGCGGTATTCGTCCAGCACTTCGCTGCCCGCCACTGAACCGCCGTCCTCGATCACCTTGGTAAAATAGGCAGCCAGGGTCAAATCAGACGGATAGCCAAGTTGGTCGAAAAGAAGCTGCATCTCGGCGCGTATGCGCGCAACCTCTTCTAGGCCCAATTGGTGAATCGCGTCCGCGCTCAGATCCGTGGTGGTCCGCCAACGCAACATGTGCGCGTAATAGGCATCGCCCTGATCAAACTGCCATACGCCTTCATCGGTTGGAGCCAGGTTTTCTTGGCGTTGCAGAAAGTCGGCCAGATCTTGGTAAGCCGGCAAAACCGCCCCCTCGATGGCGTCTAAGGCTTCTGCCAACAAGCGGGTCCGCATCTGGGCATCCAGGCTGCTTAGGGCCGCGAGCTTTTCCTCGAAGGCGGTGTATAAAGGAAGGTCTCGCGCCGGGGCATTGGCAATATTGTTGACGCCATACAAGGTCCACTGAATGATCAATCTGGGTGGCACGACCCCCATGTCTTCTCGTAGACGCAGGCCCGCCATCACTTGGTCGAATTTATCATCGACTTGCCACAACCGGCTAACATAGCCCTCGGCCTCTTGTTGGTTCCGGACCGGGTGAATGTCGCTAAAAAAAACCAGGGTCCAGTTCTGTACTCCGAAGGTCATGTGATTGACCGGGTAGTCGTAGTACCGAAAAGCATGTCCCCTCACCCAGTCATCCAGCTTCCATTCATAGATGTCGTAGGTCAGTTGCTCGGCCTCGGTCAAAGAGTTGCGGTCGTAGTCGCGCAGCAAATCCAAGATTCCGGATTCCAGCTGTTCACTGTCGCGCAGATAAGTGTCGGACAAGTTGTCTAGTTGATCATTGCCGAGGCCGTAGGTTTCTGCCAACCCCATTTCGGTAATGCTCTCGGGACTGCGCAAAAGAATCTGCTTGAAGGATTCGGCAAAAAATTCCTCCGCGCCTAGACCATGGAGTGATTCGAGAATCTCCGCCACCGGTGGCCCATCCAAGGGTTCGGTATCTGCCTGACAGGCAAGCCCCCAGCAAAGCGACAGGGACAACAAAACTGCACAGTAGGCTTTTTCGATGGCTTTCATAATGCGGGTATGATAGCCGAGTTATCGATTTTTGTCAGTAGGAGGAATTCATTGTTCGACCGTCCAAATCGTTCTTGGTTCTTGGTTGCGTCCGTGCTCCTTTCTTGTTGTCACTCGGAGGCAGCTGTATCGGCAGAAGCACGAATGGTAGGCATAGCCGAGCGGCTGGGTGACTGGCCTTTTCTAACTGTTTTTAGTCAGTTACCGCCTCTGCTCGACGAAGATGGTGAAAGTCTGGGCATCCGGGCCGGCGATTGTGGAGAGTGCCACGAGGAGGTCTACGCCGAATGGCAGCAGAGCACCCATGCGGCGGCTTTGCATGACTTGCAGTACTTGGCGGAACTGGCCAAACCTGACTCCCCCAAGTGGCTCTGTCTCAACTGTCATATTCCGGTGCAGAATCAGAGATCCGTGATGATCGGGCCCAAAACCCGGCTCGAAGATCGCGGCCACGACTTGCGCTTCCTGGAGAAGGTCGTCAACCCGGGATTTGACCCGCGTATGCAGCAAGAAGCCGTCACCTGCGCCACTTGTCACCTGCGGCTCGATGCCCAGGGCCGGTCCGTGGTGGTAGCGCCCCGCGCAAATCCGGACGCGGCCCACCCACTGCGGGTCGATGCCAAAAGTCTGGGCCAGGTCTGTAAACGTTGCCACTCGCCGGGACCAGCCCGGTTGACGCCCACTTTCTTCTGTTGGTTCGAGACCGCCGAGGAGTTGGCGTCTGGTCCCTGGGCGGGCAAAGCCAATTGCATCGACTGCCATATGACCGGCGCTCACTCCGACCCGAAGCACAAGCCCCAACGCCACCATTATTGGGCCGGCGGTGGCGTGCCCAAAAGCTTCGCGGCCTATGACCGGCTTCCAGAACGTGGCTTTCGGCCGGCCCTGGAGGTAAAAGAGCTTAGCGTCGAGGCCACGAAATCAAAAGGCACTGCCCGCTTCAAAGTACATTACGGCAATGCCCATGCCGGCCACTGGTTGCCTACCGCCGATCCCGAGCGCTTCTTACTCCTTATCGCTTCTATCCGCAGCCGGTCCGGCAAGCTGGTTGCCCAAGCGCGCCTGCGAATTGGCCAGACTTGGGACTGGGGCAATCTCAAATCCTCCCGGCCGGCCCGGCGCCTGGCCGACAATCGCCTGCGTCCTCAAGAGTATCGAAACTGGCAATTCGAACTGGCTTTACCCAAACATCTGGGCGACGCGCAGGCAGAGTTCTCGGTCTTGCACGTTCGGCTCAAGGCCGGCAATGCGCACCACATGAAGTCGGCTTCGGTGGCAGAGCTCGAACACTTGCGCCCCGGGGTCTCCAAGCTCTTGCCCGCTATGGAGAAACACTATCCCCTCTTTTCCTGGATCTTCCAGGAACACATCTCCCTAGATAGCGGCAAACGAAGCCGCACCAGCCTAGCAGATCTCATGGCTCTCTCGAAACGAAGCCAGAACTTATCATTGGACGAAATCGGTGCCCTGACCAGGGCCGAACATCCTTGAAGCTTCAGTAGCTAGCCATCAGGGAAAGAGATACGCCGATGCCCGGGGCTTCGACCCCCGAGCCGTGCATCCGATATAGTTTGTCGGTTAGGTTGGTCGCCGAGATTTCCAGGCGCAATGCCTTGCCGCAACGCACACCGCCTCTCAGGTTCAAGGTAATCCAGCCCGGGGTTCCCGGACATCTCTGACCCGAGTCAGCGTAGCTATCGCCCCGATTGGCCGGGTCTTCGCATATGCGCAAATCCTGCTCGTCGGCCGGATGCAGTTTTTCTTGGGGCCCGGCAAAGCGGCTAAACAGTTCGACATAGAACTCTTCAGTTGGGTTTTGATAGCGCAAACCCAATGTCCCCATCCAGGGCGGTATCCGCCGGGCCGGATAAGTCAAACCATCGGCGGAATCAATCTCGCCCCGAATCCAAGCCACCCGCAGCCAGGGACGCAGATTTGCCCAGGGACCGGCAGACAGGCTGGCCTCCATGCCCCAGTACAAACCCGAAAGATTATTGACTCTTTGCACCACCGGCTTGTCGCCTATCCCCACCAAATCAAGGCCCATTGCCCGCCATTCGTTTTCCGTAAGGATTCTTTCATCGATCACGTCTTTTAGAAAACTGACATGGGCCGAAAGAAAGGCTTGGATCGACTGCAAATTCAAACGGGCCCCGATCTCCAGGGTGTTGCTTTGCTCGGGGGAAAGATCTGCATTGGGCACTTCAAACTTGCTGCCGGTATCACCCAGAACAGTCGTCTCTTGTAAATTGGGCGCGCGAAAACCCTGGGAGAAATTGGCATAAGCCATTGCCTGATCCTGGTACAGATAGCGAATGCCGGCCATGGTCACAATGCCACTGTGAGCATAGCTAACCTCGCCTATGCCCGGCACATCGTCGGCCGCGGCCGCAAAATTCGATAGCCGGGCGCCGCCACCCAGAATCAACACTTGTGTTTTGCCGGCCGCGATGACGGCATCCAGCAAGGCATACCAACCCAGGGAACGATAGCTAGAGCCATCGGAAAAATTTCCCCGGTCTGAATCTTGCCATTGCCAAGCGAGTTCCCCGTCACCGCTACGCTGCTGTTTGTCCGATTCGACCTGGTCGTAGTAAGCCTCGACACCGGTCGTCAAACGGAGACGCTGATCCAGAAAGCCAAACTTGACCATCGCCAAGGCGCCTGGGCTCAATACCGTGTCAGCGGTGATTTGCTGTTGATGCAAGGGTGCCAGGGGCATCTGTTCCTTACCCAAATCCCCGGCCGCCAGGCAAGCTACGGCATCGATAGCGGAGGGGTCTTGATCCATAAGGCAGCGATATCCATCCACCCTCTCGTGACTGCGATGAAAAGATACGGCCATTCGAACTTGGCGCAAATGACCCTCGAACTGGCTATTCCAATCCAAGTAGGCAAAATCGTCGTCATTGTCGTAGAAGCGATAACGTCCCTCGTACAATCGATCCGCGCGGCCGGCGTGGCGAACCCTGGCACCTAGATAGGTCAGACCCAGTTGACTGTGTTCGCTCAAGAAATAGCGCGCGCGCGCGCGCCAAGCGCCATTCTGGTAGTCGCTTATCGCTTGCTCGCGCCCTTGCCCTGCCCGCAAAGATTCAAAATTGCCAAAGGCCCCGCCCACCATCAATTGGGCATCTTGGTTCTGCCAATAGCCATCGGCCCATACCCGGGTTGACAGATCAGGGGAAGCAAAACGACTACCGCCACGCAGGCCGGCGCCCATTTTCTCGGGCCAGGCAACCGGGAACACCTGCACCACCCCGCCCAAGGCGTCCGAGCCATACATCACCGAACCCGGTCCCAACAAGATCTCCACCCGATCAACCGAAGATGGGTCGATCAGAGCCAAATACTGATTCGGTCCGGTGCGAAAGCTGCTGTTGTTGAAACGAATGCCATCGATCAATATCAAATTTTGCGGGCCAATCATGCCCCGAAGAATAGGCGCCCCGCCACCCCGGTTGGTCTGCTGTACAAACACCCCACAGCTTTCCTGCAAAGACTCCGGTAATGACTGTCCCTGGCTCTCGATGAGATTTTCCGAAGAGACCAGATGCAAACTCCGATCCACCTCGAATGTATGCTCTTGTTCACGCTTGGCCGTAATCACGAACTCTTCGACCTGTTCGCTGTCCGCCTCTGCCCTGACCGAACCGGTCAGCACCATCATTGCCCACAATAACCAGACCCATCTGATTTGCATCTGCAAATAGTACATGATTTCAAAATGGATTCCCAGCCGTAGAGACGCTAGAGTCTGGCTTCCCGCGAAGGCGGGTGATATGAAAGATGCAACAGGGAGGCCATCTGATGGAACTGGTTTTCGAAAAGGTAACTGAAAAAGTTCGCTTCCGCAGTCCTCTCCTCAACATGGAAGAGGTCGAACACGTCATTGAACGCCGGCGAGATCCCCTCACCGGTCGCTGGGCTCTGGGCAGTGATGGGCTCAAGGGCAAAGGCGCCTTTTTTTTCGGACCCACCGATGAAAAACTGCTGGCTGATTTGGCCGCCCAAAGCCGGGAAAACTGTTTTTTCTGCCCGGAAAATCTGGCCAGTACCACCCCCCGTTATTTGGATGAGTGGCTAGAAGGTGGTTGGCTGCAAACCGGAGATGCCACCCTGATTCCCAACCTTTTCCCGCTCAGCGCGGTTCATGCTGTGGTGGTGCTGGGCAGTAAGCATATGCGGCGTCTGGATGACTTCCCCCCTGATCTGTTGGCCGATGGCTTGGCTGCCTCGGTCCGATTCACCCGCTCGGTCCATGCCGCCGATGCCGCCAACAGCTGGTTTACCATCAATGCCAACTACTTGTTTCCGGCCGGCGCCTCCATTGTGCACCCGCACCTGCAGGTGTTTGGTGGCCGGTATCCGGCTACCGCCAGCTC
>JAUVBB010000609.1 GCA_030591445.1 Deltaproteobacteria bacterium
AACGGTCAAGCAGAGGCCGATTGCGAGGCTGCGGCTCAGTCTCTAGTTTGTTTAGACCGTGCTTGATCGGTCAAGGATTCAACCACGGTGAAAATAAGCTGAAAAGTTTGGCGGCCCAGGTTGGCCCAGCGTTCGTATTCGAAGCGGGGATCTTCGAATTGCTGGTCGGTGAGGATGTAGGCCAGGTGGTCAAGTCCCAGGGTGGCGATGATGCGGTAGGGTCCTTTCATCTGGGCGGCGAAGAGGCGACCGGCGGCGGGGGTGGGTTCGCCGGGAATGGTGAGTAGTTGCAGGGGGCCGAAATCGACCAGGGCCAGTTCGGTGATCAAGCGGCCTTGGATAAAGGGCCGGGGTTCGAGCAGGTGGAAGTTGAGGGCTTGGGCGACCAGGCCTTGTTTGTCAAAAGGAAGTTCGAGTCGTTGGTGGTAAAGGCGCAGGCTGGGCTTGGCTATCTCTTCCATGCCGCCGATGGCTTGGCTGATGACGCCTTCGGCGAGGGTGCCGCCCAGGTGCCGACAAAAGGCGATGCGTTTGGCTCTGCTGTCGTCCGGGTCATTGGCGGGCTCGATCATGCCCCCGGCGGGGCCGGAGACAAACAGAGTTACGCCGCCTAAGGCCAGGTCGACTTGGCGACAAAGGACGCCGGGAAATTCGGCGCTCAGTAGCCGGTTTTTGTCCTGGAGCGCTTCGGCGTGATTGGCATAATTGACCACGGTGCCGATGGTGAAGCCGTCGCTGCCGGCCGCGCGTAGTACGGTGACTTGGCGGGGCAGATCTTCAGGGTCGCGCAAATTGCGGGCCAGCCCCTGCGGGGCCTCAAATTGGCCCAGAAATAGCCGCGCCGGTCGGGCCCGGGCCACGGCCTGCATGATGGCCTTTGCCACTCGCCGTTCCACCCAGTCGAGGTACTGAGGATCGATTCCGCTGCGCACGGGCAGTAGACCTAACAGCGCCGGTCCAAAGATGCCCTCGGTGTCGGGGCCGGCATGATTGTGGGTGGAAGTGACCAGGATGCGGTGGCCATAGGCCTTGCTCACCCGGGCTCGGATTCGCTCAACCCGGGGATACATCCAGCCGATGAAGTCGAGCGAGACCAGTACCACGGCCTCGGCACCGGCATCCAAATACAAGACCCGCGCGTACAGGTCGTCTAGCACACCCTGGCTACGTTTGCGGTAATGGCCATGGCCGGCGATACGCACCCCGGGCTTGCTGGGCGTGATTTTGATCTTGGCCGCGCCGGCCAGAAATTCGGGATTGGCTAAAGCTGCCCGTCGGGTCTGGAAGGCATCGAACCAATAGCCGGCCGCGGGCCTGGGTACGGGAGCTGGTGCCGGCACCGGACCCAGGCATCCGCAAGGGCAGAGCACAAGGAGCATAAGCACGGCCGGCTTCCAGGGCATCATTATTTTCTCCCTTCGCCGTCGTCGGCAAGCAGGTGCTCGATGCGGTCGCGTAGCTGGGCCTGTTGCTGCGTGCTCAGCGATCGACCGGCATCATCGTAGGCAAACAATAGAGCGCCCAGTACCGGTGCAACGGCCAGACGCACGAAGCGGGTGTCTGGTCTCATTTCTTGGCAAAGGGTGGTGATGGTGTCGATCATCTGGGTATGCGCGCCGTGTTGGAAGACCGAGCCGCCGAAAACCACGGTGACTGGTTTGGGTTCGGGAAACAGGCGCGTGAAAAGAACCTTCACCGACTGGGCAATATGGGTGCCTGCCTCGGTCAATATCTGTAAGGCAAGCGAATCGCCCTCGGCCGCGGCGGCAAAAACCAGGGGCGCCAAACGACCCAGGTCGAGCGGTGGTCGCGTGGTGTCGGCGAATTCGAACTCGATGATGTCTTCTATTTGGCGTAGATCAAGCAGGCGGCAAATGCGGTCGCCAAGAAGGCTTGCCGCCCCCCGGCCATCGACGCCCATGATGGCGGCCTGGATGGCGGCCTGGCCCAGTTGCCCGGCCGAGCCATGGTCGCCCGACCAAGGGCCGATGCCGCCCACTTGCAGTTGGCGGCCGTCTGGGCGGCGGCCGATGGCGTTGGCGCCGGTGCCGGCAATGAGCGCGATGCCCACCCCGTCGTCGGTGCCGGCTCTAAGCGCGATGATGGTATCGTTCTCCAG
>JAUVBB010000229.1 GCA_030591445.1 Deltaproteobacteria bacterium
GCAGAATTTACATTTTCCCCAGCAGCCGCGCGAGGTGATGATGATGTCGTAGGCCGTCGACAGGTCACTCTCCAGATCCATGAAGGGCGAGTTGTAGGTACAATGTCGGCGGTCTCGCTCGGGGAAGGGGATGGAGTCCAGATCGGCAATCAGGGCCCGATCTCCGTTGTTGATGACTTGCCCGTCTTGTTGGTAGGAAAGGCCGGTAATCTGCGCAAGGGGCTGGTTCTGGATCAGTTCCAGCAGGGTCTCTTCGCCTTCGCCCCGGACCACATAATCAACATCCGGATGGGCGGCAAACACCGCGGCCAAAGCGGTTGCCTGATAGCCTCCGACCACAACATCGGCCCCGAATCGCCTGGCGATTCCCGCATGTTCCAGTGCGTTGCCATGCACCGACATATAGTTTGCGCTAATGCCCACCAGATCTGGATTTAGCTTCTTGAGGAAATAAATCAAGGGTTGTGTTTCTCGGGTGAGATCAACCACGTCCACCCACTCGACATGCTTCCTGATGTAGGCCGCTAAGTATTCCAGCCGAATCGGCACGTCATCCATCATGAACTCGGCGCCAAATTTCTCCATGGGCGGATTGACGAGCAGGATTTTTCGGTACCGCGCCCATGATCCAGAAGGGCTTGGTTTTTCAGCTTGGCTTCTGCTCTTGGTCAGCCAGGATTGTTTCCATGGAAAGTCCATCTATTCCCCTCCAAAAGAATGAGTTTCAGGGCGGCTTGGGTGGCTTGCTGCCGGATGGTGTCGCGGTCGGGGCCGGAGAAAGTATGGCCATGGGAAGCCGTGCCCTGGGCACTGCTTACGGCCAGCCAGACGGTGCCGACGGGTTTGTCGGGGCTGCCGCCTTCGGGGCCGGCAATGCCGGAGACGGCCAGGGCCAGGTCGGCGCCGGCAAGTGCGCGCACGCCTTCGGCCATGGCGCGGACGCAGGGCGCGGAGACGGCGCCGTGATCGACGAGCAGCGCGGGTGGAACCGAGAGAACCCGGGTTTTCATTTCGTTGGCGTAGGTGACCGCCGAGAGTACAAAAACGGCCGAGGCGCCCGCAATGTCGGTCAGGGTTTTGGCGATGAGACCGCCGGTGCAGCTTTCGGCCAAGGCAAGAGTGCGGCCTTGTTCACCGAGGGTAGCAATGACCTGAGTGGCCAGCGGAAAAAGTTTATTGTTGGCGGCGTCAATAGGCTTTGGCAAAGATCACCCGTTGCTTCGATTCGCCTCCGCAGAAGGGACAGACGCCTTTTTCTTCTTTGGCGTCCAAGGGAATGCAGCGAATGGTGGCCTTGGTTGTTTTTTGAATATTGGCCTCGCATTCGGTCTGGCCGCACCAATGGGCATGGAGAAAACCGCCGGGCTCTTCCAGTTTTTTCAAAAAAGTCTCTTTGTCGTCGATCGAGAAACTGTGTTCTTCCCGCAGGGCTTTGGCCCGGGCAAAGAGATTGGCTTGGATGTCATCGAGCACCTGGGCGACTTTTTCTTTCAGCTCGGCGCGGGCGACAAAGAGTTTCTCGCCGGTGTCCCTGCGCACCACCACCGCCTGGCCGCTTTCGACATCGCGGGGACCCAGTTCGATGCGGATGGGCACGCCCCGTTGTTCCCATTGGTGAAACTTTTGGCCGGGGCTGACATTGGGCCGATCGTCGACATGGACCGCGCGACCCAGACCGAGTTCGTCGGCCAGCTGCTGGGCTTCGGGCCGGATGTCAGCGCCGCCTTTCTTGCCCATGATGGGTACCACCACTACCTTGCGCGCGGCAATTCGAGGCGGTAGTACCAGACCGCGATCGTCGGAGTGGGTCATGATCAAGGCTCCGATCATGCGGGTGGATACGCCCCAACTGGTGGCCCATACCAACTGTTGCTTGCCTTCTTCGTCCTGGAAGGTCACATCGAATGCGCGGGCAAAGTTTTGACCCAGGTTGTGCGAGGTGCCGGCCTGCAAGGCCTTGTGGTCTTGCATCATGGCTTCGATGGTATAGGTACGTTTGGCGCCGGCAAACTTTTCGCGCTCGGTCTTGTAGCCCTGGATGACCGGGATGGCCAGAGTGTCCTCGGCCAGGCGCCGGTAGACTTCCAGCATCTGCCGGGTTTCGGCCTCGGCCTCTTCCTCGGTGGCATGGGCGGTGTGGCCCTCTTGCCAGAGGAATTCAGTGGTGCGCAAGAATAAGCGGGTACGCATTTCCCAGCGCACGACATTGGCCCACTGGTTGATCAGTAAGGGCAGATCCCGATGGGAGTTGATCCATTTCTTGTACATGCTCCAGATGATGGTTTCCGAGGTCGGCCGAATATACAAGGGCTCTTCCAGCTTGCTGCCGCCGCCGTGGGTGACCACCGCACATTCCGGCGCAAAGCCCTCGACATGCTCGGCCTCCCGTTTCATGAACTCTTCCGGGATAAGGAGGGGGAAGTAGGCGTTGACGTGCCCGGTCTCTTTGAACATGTCATCCAGAACTCGCTGAATGCCTTCCCATAAGGCATAGCCGTTCGGCCGAATTACCATGCAGCCCTTGACCGGCGCATGATCGGCCAACTCTGCTTGCTGAATAACGTCGAGATACCATTGATTGTAGTCTTTGTCGCGGGGCGTGATTTTGGATTGTTGGGCCATGATCTCTGTCCTCGTTGCGCGTTTCAATGAAACACGGTCAAAGCGAAAATTATCAACCAGACTAGCAGGCAGCCTAAGAAAATGGCAAAGGCCAGGGGATCAACTCGCCACCGGTTCTTCCAATCCGGTGGGGTCAGGTCCACGAATTTAATTTCCTGATTCTCGCCTGCCTCTTCTTCCATGAGCAGAACAATACGACCGAAAGTGGCGGCAATCAATAAAAACGAAAGATCGCCCCAATATCCGCGACTTCGATGCTATAGTTCCTGGGATTTCCAACAGCTCGAAGGCAAAGAAAATCGTCTAATGCTAAAATGACAGTAAATACATATGTTTATGGAGTTAATATCAAGTATTACCTGCAGTTTCTCTTGCTTTGTCCTAAAATACTGTATGTTTTTTGGACACTTTATTATTGTACCCTTCTGGCTGGATTTTATTTTTTGGTAAAAGTTTTCTAAAACAGTGTGATACATGATTTATTGCTGCCCTGCGTTGCTTGAATCTCCATATGATGTGGTGTCTAATAATACTACACAACATTTGGTATTCTGGCCGTGATCGAGACGCTTTTTCTGATAAAAACCTGATAAATTGTTGACATAGAGCGATTGCTGGATCACTATTCAACGAAGTGGGAAATAGTGGTATGACGTGCCTTAATTCGGTACGGAGTGTTTAGTCAGACATCAGGGTGCCAAAGACATGTTTACTGGGCGATACGAACATACGATCGATAGCAAAGGCCGGGTGAGCCTTCCTTCCAAGTTTCGGGAGATTGTCTCTTCGAGCTATAAGGAAGATCGGCTCATCATCACTTCCTTTGTCGATCCTTGCTTGATCGCCTATCCGCTGGCCGAGTGGCGAATTATCGAGGAGAAGGTGCGCGCCTTGCCTCGCTTTGATCCGAAGGTCATGCAGTTCAAGCGGGTGTTTGTCTCCGGGGCCACCGAGTGTGCCATTGACAAGAACGGTCGGGTTTTGATTCCGCCGGTCTTGCGCCAATTCGCCGGTCTAGAACGCGAAGTCATTTGGGCCGGCGTGACCGACACCATCGAGATCTGGTCGAAGAGCAACTGGGAACAGATGTTCGATGCATCCCGGGGTCAGGTGGCTGACCTTGGTGGGGCCTTGGGGGATCTGGGGCTCTAGCGATACCAGCAAGCCGAATCGGATGCGCGTCTGATTTGGGCCCGGCCGCTAAGGCTGGAAAAACAGGAGGGAAGCCAGGGTGTCGGATCTTCTACACCAACCCGTCATGCCCGATCAGGTACTTCGCTATCTCCAGCCTCGGCCGGGGGGACGCTATGTGGACCTGACTCTGGGCATGGGTGGGCATGCCCGGCGGGTGCTCGAAAGCTCGGCTCCGGACGGACAGCTGCTCGGTGTCGATCGCGATCCCGCCGCGGTGGCCCAGGCGCGGCAGAACCTGGCGGCCTTTGGTGATCGTTGCCAGATCGTCCAGGGGCGTTTTTCCGATCTCTCCCTTCATCTCGAACGCGTAGGTTGGTCGCAGGTCGATGGCATGTTGGCTGATCTCGGGGTCTCGTCTCTACAGCTAGACCGGGCCGATCGGGGTTTCAGTTTTCAATCGGCGGGCCCGCTGGACATGCGGATGGATCCCGAGCACGACCGAAGCCTGGCTGAACATTTGGCCGAGCTTAGCGAGCCTGAGCTGACCAAGACTCTGCGCCAATTGGGCGAGGTGGTGGGTGCCCGTGGCATTGCCCGCCGGATTTTATCGGCCTTTGGCGAAGGTCGTATCGAAGACACGGCGCAGTTGGCTGGCTTTGCATCCGAGAGATCCCGGCGCAGCAAGATTCACCCGGCTACGCGCGTGTTCATGGCCCTACGCATGATGGTCAATCGCGAACTCGACGAGCTGTCTGCCTTGTTGGCGGATTTGCCCGCCCCCCTGAAGGTTGGCGGTCGGGTGGTATTCTTGTCTTTTCATAGCTTGGAAGATCGTCTGATAAAAAAACGCTTCCAGGCATTGGCCCAAGGCTGTGTGTGTCCACCGAAGTTGCCGGTTTGCCGCTGCGATCATCGGCCCGAAATGCTGATGCAACCTCGTCGTTCGCAGACGGCGACCCCTGCGGAAATTGCCGCCAATCCCCGTGCGCGTAGCGCGCGTTTGCGAGTGGCCGAACGTTTGGCGGCGTGAGGACTGGTTGATGCAAGGAAAAAAATGCAAAGGCAAAACTCCCAAGATTCGGCCGCAACGCCGGGTTTCGGGTTGGACACCGGCCTGGACGGCCATGACGGTTATGATTGTGGTTTACGCGGTCGCGGCGGTGGTGCATGTGCGCGCGCAGCTGGCGGTTGTGCAGTTGGGTTACCAGTTGTCCAAGGCCGCCCAGGTCAATGAGAAGCTCACCGCCGAGACCCGCAAGCTGCAACTTGAAGTAGCAACCTTGCGAGACCCGCGCCGCTTGCGCCGTCTGGCCAAACAGCAGCTGGGTTTGGCCGAGCCCAAGCCGAGCCAGATTCTTCGTTCGATGCCCGGCGAGCATGGCCCAGAGCGTCTGGCCGCGGGCTCGTCGGCCGACAAGGAGCCTCTGAACTGATATGCCGGATCGCAGACACACACGCTGGATGCGAATAAGAGTTTTGCTGGCCACCGGTTTTTTGTTGGTCTGTACCGCGGTGGTTTTGTACCGCGTCTGGAACCTGCAGGTGAATCAGTCCTCCTGGCTGCGCGAGCTTTCCCAGGGTCAGTATCTGAAGGAAATTACATTAGAGCCCATGCGTGGTCCCATCGAAGATCGGCAAGGCGCGCCCATGGCCGTCAGTGTGATGACCGAATCGGTGTTTGCCATGCCCGGCCAGCTGACCGATCCGCGGTTGGCGGGAAAAAAGCTGGCCCAAGTCCTGGGCCTGGATCCAAAGCGCTTGGTACGCAAGCTGAGCTCACGAAAACATTTCACCTGGGTAAAGCGGCGTCTGTCCACGGAGCTTGCCCAGCAGGTACGCGATCTTTCCCTGCCGGGGGTGCATTTCACCGCCGAGAGCCGGCGTTTTTATCCTTCTCGCGATCTGGCCAGTTCGGTGATTGGTTTTGCCGGTGACGGTCGGGGACTCGAAGGCGTCGAGTTGATGTTCGATGGCGAGCTTCGGGGCTCGACCGTGTTGGCCCAAGGACTGCGCGATGCCCGCGGTCAACTGCTATTTTCCGAAGGGGTCGAATTGCCGGCTTTGGTGCGTGGTGGTGGCCTGGTGCTCACCCTGGATCGAACCATTCAGGAAATCGCCGAGACCGTGCTGGAAGAGACAGTAAGTAGCACCGGAGCCAAGGCCGCTACCGCCATCGTGCTTGAACCACACTCCGGCGAAATCCTGGCCATGGCCAATGTGCCGACCTTCAATCCCAACACTTTTTGGAAGTTTACCGCTGCTCGTTTTCGCAACCGGGCAGTGACCGATTGCTACGAGCCCGGATCCACCCTGAAAATTTTCACCATGGCGGCCGCACTCAGCGCCGGCGTGTTGCAGCCCGAAGATCGCATCGATTGCCAACGCGGTAGTTTTGTTATCGGCGCCCACACCATCCATGACTCCCATCGGGGCGGCTTCGAGGAATTGACCCCGGCCGAAATTCTGATGAACTCAAGCAACATCGGCATTGCCAAGATCGGGGCCCGTTTGGGTAAGCAGGCCTTGTACCAAGGCCTGCGCCAATTTGGTTTTGGGCGCAAGACCGGCATTGATTTGCCCGGGGAGAGTCGCTGTCGCTTGCGCAAAGCCGAGCGTTGGTCGGATGTGGGGCTGGCGACCATCTCCTTTGGCCAGGGCATTAGCATAACGCCCCTGCAGTTGACGGTAGCCATGGGTTCCATCGCCAATGGCGGCGTCTGGATGCGCCCACTGGTCATCAAGGAAATCCGGGGTCCGGCCAACGAATTGGTAGAGCGTTTTGAACCCGAGCCGGCCGGTCGAGTGGTGTCGCCGGCGGTGGCCCGCTTACTGACCCATATGATGGTGAAGGTAACCGAACCGGGTGGGACCGGTACCGGTGCGGCCATTGCCGGGCTTAAGGTGGCCGGTAAAACAGGAACGGCCCAGAAAGTCGATTCCATCACCGGCGGTTACTCCAAGGACCGGCGGGTGGCGTCCTTCGTTGGTTTTGTCCCCGCCGATCGGCCACGGGTGGTGGTGTTGGTGGTAGTCGACGAGCCGACATCCAGCCCCTACGGGGGGGTGGTGGCGGCGCCGGCATTTGCCCGCATCGCCGATGGCGCCTTGCGCTATCTGGGCGTGTTTGCCGAAGAAGAGTTGCCTCGGGCCGAAGCCATGGTTCCGGCGCCGGTCCAGAATGTCCCGCCCAAGCAGGAAGAATCCGTTTTGGCCGAATTGTCCGGACAAGCAAACCCCTCGCCGCGCATTGTGCTTGCCTTAGAAAGGCTGCCCGATTTGCGCGGTTTGTCGGTTCGCCAGGCATTGGGCCGACTGGCCCCCGCCGGCCTGGAAGTAGTGGTTTCCGGCTCCGGAAGGGTCAAGAGCCAACAACCGCCACCTGGTAGCCCGGTGGCGCGAACTACCTTGGTCAAGCTGGGCTTGGAAAAATCTCCAAACGCCGCTGGAACCGAAATTGCAGTAGTCAGCAACAGGAAGAAGAAACGGTGAAAAAGGCTTATAAATTCTTGGTGGCTCGCCCTGATCGCGGGTGTATTGGCAAGGGAGCGTGGCAAAGATGACACGCGCCGGCCACACCATACAGGAAATGCTAAAGGACCTGGCGGTTCTGCAGACCGAAGGGGATCTTTCGCGAGCGGTCGCGGGCGTGCAATACGATTCCCGCCAAGTGGGCCCTGGGGACATTTTTGTGGCCATGGCCGGTCTAGAGGCCGATGGCCACCGTTTCGTGGCCCAGGCGGTGGAGCGTGGCGCGGTCGCGGTGGTGTGCTCGCAGGCCAAAATCGATACCGGTTCGGCGGCCATGATTCGGGTGGCCGAGACTCGTTCGGCACTAGCGCGGCTGGCGGCCAAGTTCTGGGATCATCCTTCCGCGCACATGGAGTTGCTGGGCATTACCGGCACCAATGGCAAGACCACGCTGACTTATCTGTGGGAATCAATGGCCCAGGCCGCTGGTTTGAACCCGGGGGTTATCGGTACCACCGGGGTGCGCTACGCCGGCCAGAGCCAAGAGCTTGCCCACACCACTCCCGAGGCGCCCGATCTTCAGCGTTTACTGGCCCAGATGCGTGCGGCCGGTGTCAGCCAAGTGGCCATGGAGGTCTCTTCGCACGCGCTGGACCTGCAGCGGACCCTCGCCTGTCATTTCCAGGTGGCCATTTTCACCAATCTCAGTCGCGATCATCTCGACTACCACGGAGACATGGATCGCTACGCGGCCGCCAAGGCCTTGTTGTTTTCCCGTGAGTTGGCACAGAGTCATGCTGCCGCCAAGACCGCGGTGGTCAACCGCGATGATCCTCGCTGGCAGCAGATGGTTGCTGATTTCCATGGCCCGGTGCTGAGCTTTGGTTTTGACCCCCAGGCCGACGTACGACCCCTTGCCGAGCCCCGCTACAGCCTGGGTGGTTTCCAGGCCCGGGTTGCCAGCCCGGCCGGCGAACTCGATTTGGTCGGCCGTTTGCCGGGCAAACACAATTTACAAAATTGCCTGGCGGCGGTGGCGGCGGCCGTGGCCCTGGGCCTGAGCGCCGAGACCATCGTCGAGGGCATTGCTTCTTGTCTGCTGGTTCCCGGTCGTCTGCAGCGGGTGTCTACGGCCGGACAGCCAACGGTGTTTGTCGATTATGCCCACACCGACAATGCTCTGGTTCACGTTTGTTCGGCTTTGCGGCCCTTGACCAAGGGTCGGCTGTGGGTGGTCTTCGGCTGCGGCGGTGATCGGGATCAGGGCAAACGCCCCCTGATGGGCCAGGCGGTCGCGCGGCACGCGGATTTGGCCGTGGTTACCTCCGACAACCCCCGCCACGAAGATCCTGATGCCATCCTTGCCCAAATTGTTCCTGGTTTGACCCAGGAATCTTTCGAAGCTGTCGATCCAGAAGTCCTGGCCCAAAGCCCGGGCAAACAATATGCCGTGATCTCTGATCGGGCCCAGGCCATTGCTAGGGCCGTGACTCTGGCTCAGGCCGACGACGTGGTTTTGGTGGCCGGCAAGGGGCATGAAAACTATCAAATCATCGGCGCGCAGCGCAGCCATTTTGACGATGCTGAACAAGTACAAGCGGCCTTGGCGCTTTGGCCGCAGCAGGTGCCAACATGACCGTCGGCCAGACCCAGCAGGACGTTTTGGCCACGGCGGCCCAGGTAGCCAAGGCCACCGGCGGTACGGTGGTGGCGGGCGATCCGGCGGCCGTTTGCACCAAGGTCAGTACCGACAGCCGCCAAGCAGCGTCCGGGGCAATTTTTATTGCTTTGACCGGTGAGAATTTTGACGGCGCTCGTTTTGCCGCCCAGGCGGTCGAGGGCGGAGCGGGCATTGTGATGGCCGAGCGCGCTGCCCATCAAGACGGTCGTTTGGGGGCGATTGGATCGGCAGCCGTGGTGCTGGTCAAGGACGTGTTGGTCGCCCTGGGTGACCTGGCGGCATGGCACCGCCGGCGCTTTGATGCCCGGGTGGTCGGCATCACTGGTTCCAATGGCAAGACCTCAACCAAGCAGATGGTAGCGTCGGTCTTGGGCGGGGCTCCAACCGTGCTTTTCAATCGGGGTAATTTCAACAATCTAATCGGCATGCCCCGGGCTTTGCTCTCGCTGCGTGCCGAACACAAGCACGCGGTGCTGGAGATGGGCATGAATGCGCCGGGTGAGATCGCTCGCCTGGCGCAGATTGCCGGTCCGCAGCTGGGGGTCATCCTCAACGCTCATCCCGTGCACCTCGAAGGTCTGGGCAGTCTCGAGGCGGTGGCACAGGCCAAGGCCGAGCTGGCCCAATCCTTGCCGGCCACGGGCACCGTCGTCCTCAACGCCGATGATCCTTTGGTGGTCAAGTTTGCCGGCCAGGGTCCGGCCAAAAAAGTATTCTTTGGTCGCTTGCCCACGGCCGATGTCCGCATTGAGCAATGCCAGGCTGCGGGCCAAGGCCTGGAAGTTTCTTTGGCCATCGACGGGGCGCCGATTCACTTTCGGCTCTCTCGGCCCGGCCGGCACAATGCCCTCAATGCTGCTGCCGCCGCGGCGGTGGGTTGGGTCGAGGGCGTTGAGCCAGAACGTATCGCCGAGCGACTAGAGCAAGCCGATCTGCCCGCCTTGCGGATGGAGCCGCTGGCCATGGGCCCCGGGCATTTGTTGGTGGATTGTTACAACGCCAACCCGCGTTCGACCGTGGCTGCAATGCAAACGGTGGTCGACCTGGCGGGCAGCGGTTCGGCCTATGCCCTGCTGGGAGATATGCGCGAACTGGGCGCCGCCAGCCAAGAACTGCATCGACAAGTGGGCCACGCCGCCGGCCGCTCTGGTTTACGTGGCTTGTGCGCCTTTGGTCGTTGGGCCCAGGATTTGACCCGGGCTGCCGCCAAGGAAGGCATGACTGACATTGCAAGCAGTGAAGATCTGGATGAGGCCGTCGCCTGGGCGCGAGAAAAAGTGGCCGCTGGCGCTTGGGTGTTGTTGAAAGGATCGCGGGCGATGCGCCTGGAAGAAGTGGCTCGGCGTTTGGCGTCAGAGCATGGCATGGATTGGCCGCCAGGGCAGGAGGGCGAGTAAATGCTCTATTATTTATTGTACCAGCATGATCAGTGGATCAACGTGGTTCGCTATCCTTCCTTTCGTGCCATCGCCGCCGGGGCCACGGCCTTGATCGCCGGTTTGTTGTTGTATCCGCCTTTCATTCGTTGGCTCAAGTCGGTTCAGCAAGGTCATTCCAATGTGCGCGAAGACACGCCCGAGACCCACCAGGTCAAATCGGGCACACCCACCATGGGTGGAGCCCTGTTGCTTTTTTCCATCATGGTCAGTTGCTTGTTGTGGGCGGATCTAACCGACGCCAAGGTTTGGGTGCTGATGGGTCTGACCACCCAATTCGGTTTGGTGGGCTTTGTCGATGACTACCGCAAGTTGCGCTACCATGACTCCAAGGGTTTGTCGGGCAAGATCAGACTGCTTGCGCAGTTCGGATTTACCGGCGCCATGATCTCGGCCCTGATTTTTTGGGGCGGCTTCGATACCCGCGTCTCTTTTCCCATCGTCAATTTTACCCTGTTCAATCCGGATATTGGCTGGGCCTATGTTCTGCTGGCAACGGTGGTTATCGTGGGCACGGCCAATGCGGTCAACATGACCGACGGCCTGGACGGGCTGGCCATCGGACCGGTGATCACTTCCTCCTTCACTTTCTTGGTGCTGGCCTATGCGGCTGGCGCCGTGTTGTTCAAAACCTTTGTTCTGGCCGATTATTTGCGTATCCCGCACATTGACGGCGCCGAGGAACTGACGGTTTTTTGCGCCGCCATGATGGGCGCCGGCATCAGCTTCCTCTGGTACAACACCTATCCGGCTTCCGTGTTCATGGGCGATGTGGGCTCTTTGTCGATGGGCGCGGCCCTGGGCACCATGGCGGTACTGACCAAGAACGAATTTGTTTCGGCCATCATTCACGGGGTTTTTCTGATAGAGATCCTCTCGGTCATCA
>JAUVBB010000532.1 GCA_030591445.1 Deltaproteobacteria bacterium
GAGTGAAATAGACGTTGTCGTCCGAGGTGCCGTGGATTAACAGCAGGGGGCGGGCCAGGCGATCGGCTATCTCCAGGATCGAGCTTTTCCGGTAGGCTTCGGGGGACTCGCTCGGCAGCCCCAGGTAGCGCTCGGTATAATGGGTGTCGTAGTAGAGCCAATCGGTCACCGGGGCCACGGCCACACCCACCTGATAGACGTCAGGGCGCAGCATTACCGCCATGGCGGAGAAATAGCCACCGAACGACCAGCCGAAAATGCCCACCCGATCGAGATCCAACTCTGGCAGCATCTTGCCCAGGGCCTGCAGGCCCTCCACTTGATCGTTGAGCGCAACGCCGATGAAGTCTCCCTTGATGGCGCGTTCCCACTCGCGGCCCCTGCCCTGGGTTCCCCGCCCATCCAGGCAAACCACCACGAAGCCGTGTTCGGCGAACCACTGGTTGATAAGATAGCGGTACGGCGCGGCAGTGACCCGGTTGTGGCCGGGGCCGGCATACACCGAGACAAAGACCGGATACTTGCGCCGGGGATCGAAGTCGCGCGGTCTCACCAGCGCAACTTTGTAAGTACGCTCGGCCGCCTGCACCTCCAGAAATTGCAGCCGGGGCATGAAGGGGGGCTTTTCCGATACGTAGGCAAGCTCGCCGATAAACGTGCCGTCGTTTCTTTTCACCAGGCTCTGGTACTTGCCGGCCAGGGTTTGCCGGGTATGCACATACACTCCCGGCTTGACTCCCCAGACCGCATCGTGCCAGCCGGGTTCGCGGCTGAGCCGTTCGGGCGGACCTTTTTTCGGATCCAGGCGGACCCGGTAGAGGTGCCGCTCGGTGGGATCGGAGCCGGCCAACACCAGAGCCACGTCGGCCTGCTCGTCCAACCCCACCAGGCGCCGGTAGCCGAGGTTCTTTTTGGTAACTTCGCCAAGCAGTCGGCCGTTGCGATCGCGAAGCTCAAGTTGCCAGGCACCGTTCCGCTCGCTGCTCCACAGGAAACCCTTTCCGCTCTTGAGCCAACAGGGCATGTCCTGGTCGATGTTCAACCAGGCGGGATCCTTCTCGATGAGAAGATTGCGGGTATGGCCGGTCGAGGCATCGACCGCGAGGACCAACTCCTCGGTCTGCTCGCGGTTCTGAACCACCAGAGTCAGCGGCGCGTTCTCGGGCCATTTGACCGTGGCCAGATAGGGATAGGCCTTCCGGTCCCAATTCACCCAGACGGTCTCCCCGCCAAGTGCGGGGATCAGGCCCAGCCGAACGTCGGAGTTGTTCTTGCCCGCCCGGGGGTAGGACCAGGTCTTGGGGGCTTTTTCCGGATGCAGGGGATCCATTATGTGCATGGTCTCCAGCGCCGTGTCATCGGTGCGCTGGTAGGCAATATATTTGCTGTCCGGTGACCACCAGAAGCCCCGGAAACGGCTCATTTCCTCTTGGGCGGCGAATTCGGACAGACCGTTGGATATTTTGTCGCCCTCCCGAGTGGTCAACCGGCGCTCGGAGCCCTTGGCCAGGTCAATCACGTACAGATCCCCGTCACGCACCACGCCCACCTGCATCCCACCCGGGGAAATCCGTGGATCGATCGGGTAGCCGGCCCGGCTCTCGAGCTCTTTCATCTGTCCACTCTTGCGCTCGACCATAAACAGTCGCCCGGATAGCGACACCAGGATTTTGCTACCGTCCCGGGATAGCTCGTAGCGCGAGATGCCCCGGGTGAGCAACCGCATCCGCTCCCTGCGGGCCTTCTCCTGATCGGAAAAATTCTCCACGACCCCTTGCAGGAGCTGCTCAGCGGTCAGCAGCACGCGCTCCCGACCGGTCGCGATGTCGAACTCGTACAGATCACGCTTGAAGTCCCGCGCCGGGGAGCGCAGAAACAAGACCGCATCTCCGCCAGGGGTAACCGCAATGGACTCCGGCCTGCCCAGCCGAAAGCGAAAGGTGGAGGCGTACTGCTCAAGGAAATCGTCCCTGCCTCTTTCGGCGGACATCCGTATGTCGTGGCTCTCGCCAGGGCGCGTATTTTTATGTGGGCAGCAACCCGCGACGATCATAACCATGGCAATAATAACAAAACGCAACATCCCGACTACCCTCCGGATCAAAAGCTACTTCCGTTCAAGCCTAGCCACAATAGAGCATCACATCGCCCTGATCGTCAAACGGCTTGACATGCCTTGAAACGCCCTTGAAAAGTGCCCTAGAATGCCTGAAACTAAGTGCCTGGCACCTAAATCCCTGGCGGGGTTTGTCCGGTTGAGTCGTTGTACTGGGGCTTGTGTTATACTAGACATTATTGTACAAGTATGGTTCTCCACGGTTTTGCTGGCTGATCGGCATTTCGTGCTGACAAGTTCTGAGCCCGACGAATTTGCCGAGGTGAAGGTTCGATGCAAAGCTGCCTGATTTTTAGCCCAAAATATCCTAGATCGCGAAAACCATGGAACGTCTAGATATCACTTTGTTCTGAGAGCTTTGACACCAGAGGAGTAGCAAATGCCTGAGTATACCGAGTGGAAAGCCAAAAAAACCTTAAACCAATACAGCTTCTATCTGGTTGTTTTGTTCATCCCTTTTTTGATTGGTGGCATAAGCTGCAGCGGTGATGGAAACGACGAAAAAGAATTCATTTGCGACGAATTTGATCGGCAAGAATGTGATTGTGAGTATGGTGGTGGATATCAATATTGTCTGGCCGAACGTACGGGCTATGGAAATTGTGTCTGCTCTATTAAAGAGGCTGTTGTCGGTGAAAATGTAGCCATTATTGCTCCTCAAGATGGTTCGGCAGTTGCTGACAATGCCCCCATTATAGAAAATGATAGAGATGTTGTTCTGCCCCTGAAAGGCTATCAAGCATTGGCCGAAAAAAAGCCCGGTGAATATATTCTAAGCTGGGAGCTGGGGATAATGGGCCGCATTACCGAAGTCAATATTGACAATGAAGATCTAATCATAAAAACGGAACCATGTGCACTTACCGATGTTTTTGAAACTCTTGAGGTTGAATACAATCGGCCCGTTAATCTGGCCGCCCATTTTCCCGATGAAATGAAACAGGACATACGGGCAAGGCGAGCCATCGGATTGTACAATAGTACCTATCATGAGTTAACCGATGAAAACGGGTTTGAAGGAGATACCGAGCCGGTTCCAGGTGTTTCTCTGGGCATTTCTGGGCAGCTCGATATTGGGGTAGAGCTTGACCCTATTTCGAGTTTATCATTTGTCCCTTATCTTTATACCAAAATCAAAATAAAGGGATTTAAGCTACAGCATGTTGCTATGTATGCCGAAATTGAGATGGATATGCTTCTTCAATTACGTGCGCTGGTTGAAGCGAGTGTTGAGGCTTCTGCTGAGCTTGATTTATTAAAATTAATCGCCTATCTGACCACCGGGGTAGATGATTATGTTGCCAGAGTTAGCATTGGGCCCGGATTGGAGCTTGAATTTTATGCCCTCATCGGAGCTACTTTGGGCCTTGATGGACATATAGAAGTGGTCCCTTGGTTTCAAACCGGCGGGAGCGCTTATGGGGGCATTGCCTACAGTCGGGACTGGGAAGACGAGACCTGGGAAAATGCACCCGCTAGAATAAAGACGAAAATCCCCCATTGGGAGACGGCCACTTGGTATCCTTTAGGTGAATCCACGTTTACTGCTGATGCTGGCCTGGCGGAGTTTTCATGGGGGGCCCATGGTGGAATAGAGACCTATCTGAAAGCGAAATATGCGCTCAATTTTCTACGTTGTGGTGGGCCCAATTTTGATGTCCAACCGTACATACGTTTTGATGCCTGGATTGGCGATAAGAACAAACTCGAAGCAACGATTGGTGTCCGCGGTCATGCCGGTGGAGAAATATCAGTGATTGGCGAAGAGACACTGTGGGAGGACACCTGGGAGCTCTTTGACGAAAAATATGTCATCTGGGAATACTCCTGGATGCTCTGTGGAGATGGCATTAGAAGTACAAGCTGTTATGACCTTACCTGTGAAAATTGCCCAGAAAATTCATGCGGAGGCACACCAGAAGAGTGCGATGCCGGGTTGTTTTTTGTTATTGATGGGCAAGGGGTTCCAACCGCTGAAGCGGGTGATAAGCCTTGTGTGCCACC